>NZ_JBVHHY010000041.1:0-54770 GCF_055560835.1 Kitasatospora sp. NPDC023120
GGGTGTTTGGACCGTTGGCAGTCTGAAAATCACCCGCAACGCCCCTCTCCGGACCACCCCCTGCGCCGCCCCCTCCCGCAGCACGTCCCTCTCGCTAGAGGGGAGGGGAGGGGAGGGCGGGGGGAGGGGGAGGGGGAGGGGGAGGGGGGCAGGTGGGTGGGTGGGTGGGGGGGTGATGCGGGTGCGGTGGGTGGGGGGTGGTGCGGGTGGGGCGGGGTTGGGGGTGTGGGAATGCGGAACCGCCGCCCGGCTGGGGGCCGGGCGGCGGTTCGGGGGTGTGGGGGAGGTCAGGCCTTGCGGAGTTGGAAGGCGAGGCCGAGGGAGTCGTCGGTGAAGGTCTCGGAGTCCCAGTCGGCTGCGCCGGCGGCGAAGTCGGTGGCGAGGACTTCCTCGGCGACGAGGGGGCCGTGTTCGGCGATGGCCTCGGCGGTCTCCTCGGTGGTGGCGCGCCAGCGGAGGACGATGCGGTCGGCGACGTCCAGGCCGGAGTTCTTGCGGGCCTCCTGGATCTGGCGGATGGCGTCGCGGGCGACGCCGAGGCGCTTGAGCTCCGGGGTGATGGCCAGGTCGAGGGCGACGGTGGCACCGGACTCGTTGGCGACGGCCCAGCCCTCGCGCGGGGTCTCGGTGATGATCACCTCGTCGGGGGAGAGGGAGATCGTTTCGCCGTTGAGTTCGACGCTGGTCTCGCCGGTGGCGCGCAGTTCGGCGGCCAGGCGGGCGGCGTCGGTGGCGGCGACCGCCTTGGCGACGTCCTGCACGCCCTTGCCGAAGCGCTTGCCCAGGGCGCGGAAGTTGGCCTTGGCGCTGGTGTCGACCAGCGAGCCGCCGACCTCGGCGAGGGACTCCAGGGTGGAGACGTTGAGCTCCTCGGCGATCTGCGCGCGCAGGTCGGCGGGCAGCTCCTCCCAGCCCTGGGCGGCGACCAGCGCGCGGGAGAGCGGCTGGCGGGTCTTCACGCCGGACTCGGCTCGGGTGGCCCGGCCCAGCTCGACCAGACGGCGGACCAGCGCCATGTGCCGGGAGAGGCCGGCGTCGATCAGCGACTCGTCGGCCTGCGGCCAGGTGGCGAGGTGGACCGAGGCCGGGGCGTCCGGGGTGACCGGGACGACCAGGTCCTGCCAGACCCGCTCGGTGATGAACGGGGTCAGCGGGGCCATCAGACGGGTGACCGTCTCCAGCGCCTCGTGCAGGGTGGCGAGCGCGGCGGCGTCGCCCTGCCAGAAGCGGCGGCGGCCGCGGCGGACGTACCAGTTGGACAGGTCGTCGACGAAGCCGGAGAGCAGCTTGCCGGCGCGCTGGGTGTCGTACGCCTCGAAGGCCGCGTCGACCTCCCGGACCAGGGTGTTCAGCTCGGAGAGCACCCAGCGGTCCAGCTGCGGGCGGTCGGCCGGGGCCGGGTCGCTCGCGGAGGGCGCCCAGTTCGAGGTGCGGGCGTACAGGGCCTGGAAGGCGACGGTGTTCCAGTAGGTGAGGAGGGTCTTGCGGACCACCTCCTGGATGGTGCCGTGACCGACCCGGCGGGCCGACCAGGGCGAGCCGCCAGCCGCCATGAACCAGCGGACGGCGTCGGCGCCGTGCTGGTCCATCAGCGGGATCGGCTGCAGGATGTTGCCCAGGTGCTTGGACATCTTGCGGCCGTCCTCGGCCAGGATGTGGCCCAGGCAGACGACGTTCTCGTAGCTGTTCCTGTCGAACACCAGGGTGCCGACGGCCATCAGCGTGTAGAACCAGCCGCGGGTCTGGTCGATCGCCTCGGAGATGAACTGCGCCGGGTAGCGCTTCTCGAACAGCTCCTTGTTCTGGTACGGGTAGCCGTACTGGGCGAAGGGCATCGAGCCCGAGTCGTACCAGGCGTCGATGACCTCGGGCACGCGGGTGGCGGTGCCGCCGCAGTCGCGGCAGGCGAAGGTCACCGCGTCGATGTACGGGCGGTGCGGGTCGAGGCCGCTCTGGTCGGTGCCGGTGAGCTGGGTCAGCTCGGCCAGCGAGCCGACGCAGGTGAGGTGGCCCTCCTCGCAGCGCCAGATCGGCAGTGGGGTGCCCCAGTAGCGGTTGCGGCTGAGCGCCCAGTCGATGTTGTTGTTCAGCCAGTCACCGAAGCGGCCGTGCTTGACCGTCTCCGGGAACCAGTTGGTGGCCTCGTTCTCGCGGATCAGCGCGTCCTTGACGGCGGTGGTCCGGATGTACCAGGACGGCTGCGCGTAGTAGAGCAGCGCGGTGTGGCAGCGCCAGCAGTGCGGGTAGCTGTGCTCGTAGGGCACGTGGCGGAAGAGCAGGTCGCGGGCCTGGAGGTCCTTGACCAGGGCCTCGTCGGCCTTCTTGAAGAACTGGCCGCCGACCAGCGGGACCTCGGGGGCGAAGGTGCCGTCGGCGAGCACCGGGTTGACCACCGGCAGGCCGTACTTGCGGCAGGTCGCGAGGTCGTCGGCGCCGAAGGCCGGGGCCTGGTGGACGATGCCGGTGCCGTCGTCGGTGGTGACGTAGTCGGCGTTGAGGACGTAGTGCGCGTCCTCGATCTCGACCAGGTCGAAGGGGCGGCGGTAGGCCCAGCGCTCCATCTCGGCGCCGGTGAAGGACTCGCCGGTGGTCTCCCAGCCCTCGCCGAGCGCCTTGGCGACCAGCGGCTCGGCGACGACCAGCTTCTCGCTGCCGTCGGTGGCCACCACGTAGGTGACCTCCGGGTGGACGGCGGCGGCGGTGTTGGAGACCAGGGTCCACGGGGTGGTGGTCCAGACCAGCAGGGCGGCCTGGCCGGCCAGCGGGCCGCTGGTCAGCGGGAAGCGGACGAAGACCGAGGGATCGACCACGGTCTCGTAGCCCTGGGCCAGCTCGTGGTCGGACAGGCCGGTGCCGCAGCGCGGGCACCAGGGGGCGACCCGGTGGTCCTGGACCAGCAGGCCCTTGTCGAAGATCTGCTTGAGCGACCACCAGACGGACTGGACGTACGACGGGTCCATCGTCCGGTAGGCCTCGTCCAGGTCGACCCAGTACCCCATGCGGGTGGTCAGCTCGGCGAAGGCGTCGGTGTGGCGGGTCACCGAGTCGCGGCACTTGGCGTTGAACTCGGCGATGCCGTACGCCTCGATGTCCTGCTTGCCGGAGAAGCCCAGCTCCTTCTCGACGGCGAGCTCCACCGGGAGGCCGTGGCAGTCCCAGCCGGCCTTGCGGGCGACGTGGTAGCCCTTCATCGTCCGGTAGCGGGGGAAGACGTCCTTGAAGACGCGGGCCTCGATGTGGTGGGCGCCGGGCATGCCGTTGGCGGTCGGCGGGCCCTCGTAGAAGACCCACTCGGGGCGGCCCTCGGACTGCTCCAGGCTGCGCTGGAAGACCTTGTTGTCCTGCCAGAAGGAGAGGATCTGGTGTTCGAGGGCGGGGAGATCCACCTGTGCGGGGACGGGGCGGTAAAGAGGGGTCGCGCGCAGCGCGTCGTCGGAAGGGTGGTGGTGGGTGACGGGTTCTGAGCTCATCGCGGGCGTCTACCTCCGGCGGATGCTGGGACTGGATCCTCCGGAGGGACGAGACGGCCAGGCCGCCCCGCGGTACCACCCTCCTTGGCCGCGGTGCTGCGTTTCGCGGCCCTCTTGTTTGGGCTTGCTGCCGGGTCTAGTGGGCCGCTGCGGGCTTCGCGGCGGCCGTTCTTCCGGCGGCTCCGGGGTGATCTTCCCGCCGTGCACACCCCCGGGCTCGCACCGTCCCCGGGTCGCTGGTGGCTGCGTACGTCGGTACTCGTCCCATCTGCGCCTTGCAGGGCCAGTGTATCGGCCGGGCAAGTCGGTTTGTCCAAACCGTTTCCGGCGGGCGGGCTCCGGGGCGGAAGGCCGGGCTGGTCAGGGCGGTCGCCGGGGCGGTGGTTAGGCGGTTGTGAGGTGGGCACAACCCTCTCAGCCCTGTCAGCGCGAGGGGCGTGGCGGTTGGGGCGGCTGCCTGGGTGGGATCACTGTGAGGCGTCGGTATGTCATGTTGTGACCGGTTTTGATCGGGATTATCGTTCCGGCACTGGAAGCCGCCGGGAACCGGCGGCTCGATTCGTTCGTAGATGGGGTCGAAGCCATGGCTGAGAAGGGAACCGGCGCGGGTACCGCCACGAAGCGGGCACGCAAGGCCGTGGCGGTCGATCCAGGGGAGGGGACCGTGACCACTACCGCACCGAAGACCAGTACCGACACCGTCACCGTGCCGCGCGGGGCCGAATCGGTGGACCCGGCCACGCTGCCGGTCCGGCCGGGCGAGGACCCGTGGACCACCGAGGAGGTCCACGAGCTGCACACCGAGCTGATCAGCGAGCTGGAGCGGCTGCAGAACGAGATCGACGCCGCCGAGGCGGCCATCTCCGGTCTGATGCGCGACTCCAACGACGGAGCCGGCGACGACCAGGTGGACGCCGGCACGAAGAACATCTCGCGGGAGAGCGAGCTGGCGCTGGCCAACAACGCGCGCGACAGCCTCGCCCAGACCGAGCGCGCCCTGGGCCGGCTGGAGGGCGTCGGCTTCGGCACCTGCGAGTCCTGCGGGCAGGCCATCGGCAAGGCCCGGATGCAGGCCTTCCCGCGGGCGACGCTCTGCGTGCAGTGCAAGGCCAAGCAGGAACGCCGCTGAACCGGTCGTCGAACGGCGCGGAACCGGGTGGCCGGAGCGACGCGGGGGGTCGGGCTTGCCGTACGCTCGACCCCGTAACGTCGCCTGACGCGTCCGCAGCGCCTGTGGACGCGTCCAGGTCGTCACCGGCCCACCACCCTCCCCCTCCTACGGCCGGGGGAGCTCCATCGGCAGCGGAGCGGATCATCAGTACGCAAGGTTCCCCCCAGACTCGGGACGACGCCGTCCCGTCCCCCGCCGATGCCGTGGAGGTGCCCGTGGCCGAGCCGTCCGAGGAGGCGCCCGTCGACGAACCGACGGTGGCGGAGAAGCCGAAGCCCAAGGGGCCGCGGCGGATCGGGGTGCTGCTGGTCGTCGCGCTGCTCGCCTTCCTGATCGACCTCGGCAGCAAGCTGCTGGTCGTCGCCAAGCTGGAGAACCACGCGGCGATCAAGGTGATCGGGGACGTCGTCACCTTCCAGGTGATCCGCAACTCGGGCGCGGCCTTCGGCATGGGGCAGGCGCTGACCGTCGTCTTCACGATGATCGCCTCCGCCGTCATCGTGGTGATCTGGCGGATCGCCCGCCGACTGTACAGCCTGCCGTGGGCGATCGCGCTCGGGCTGCTGCTCGGCGGGGCGCTCGGCAACCTCACCGACCGGCTGTTCCGCTGGCCCGGTGTCTTCCGCGGGCACGTCGTGGACTTCATCTCCGTCCAGCACTTCGCCGTCTTCAACCTCGCGGACTCGGCGATCGTCTGCGGCGGGATCCTGGTCGTGCTGCTCTCCTTCCGCGGCAGCAACCCGGACGGGACCGTCCACCAGCAGGGCGGCAAGGGGGAGTAGCCCCGGCAAGGGGCAGCGCCGGCAGGGGGGGAGCAGCGCCGCAGCCGCCCCGGGCGGGGGCCGCCCGTGTTTCCGGCATACTCGTACGGGTGAGTACCGCAGCGCAGATCCGAAGCCTCCCCGTTCCCGACGGCCTGGAGGGCGAGCGCCTCGACGCCGCCCTGGCCCGGATGTTCGGCTTCTCCCGGACCAAGGCCGCCGAACTGGCCGCCGACGGCAAGGTCACGCTCGACGGCGCCGTGGCCGGAAAGTCGGACCGGGTGACGGCCGGCTCCTGGCTGGAGGTCGAGATCCCCGCCCCCGCCGCCCCGGTGCAGATCGTCGCCGAGCACGTCGAGGGCATGCGGATCGTCCACGACGACGAGGACATCGTGCTGGTCGACAAGCCGGTCGGCGTCGCCGCGCACCCCAGCCCGGGCTGGACCGGCCCCACCGTGATCGGCGGGCTCGCCGCGGCCGGCTACCGGATCTCCACCTCGGGCGCGGCCGAGCGGCAGGGCATCGTGCACCGGCTCGACGTCGGCACCTCGGGCCTGATGGTCGTCGCCAAGTCCGAGCGCGCGTACACCGACCTCAAGCGGCAGTTCCACGACCGCGTCACCGACAAGCGGTACCACACGCTGGTGCAGGGCCACCCGGACCCGCTGAGCGGCACGGTGGACGCGCCGATCGGGCGGCACCCCAGCTCGGACTGGAAGTGGGCGGTGACCCGGGACGGCAAGCCGTCCGTCACGCACTACGACCTGATCGAGGCGTACCGGGCCGCGTCGCTGCTCGCGATCAAGCTGGAGACCGGGCGCACCCACCAGATCCGCGTCCACATGTCCGCGCTGCGGCACCCCTGCGTGGGAGACCTGACGTACGGCGCCGACCCGACGCTGGCCAAGCGGCTCGGGCTGTCCCGGCAGTGGCTGCACGCGGTGTCGCTCGGCTTCGAGCACCCGTCGGACGGGCAGTGGGTCGAGTTCTCCAGTGAGTACCCGGCCGACCTGCAGAAGGCGCTGGACATCATCGAGGCGGAGAGCTGACGGTGAGCGTCGAGGCGGGCGTCGCCATTCGGGTTGCCGAGGGGGAGGGCGACCTGGCGCTGGTGCGGGAGGTCCGGCGGGAGGTGTTCATCGTCGAGCAGGACGTGCCGGAGGAGCTGGAGTACGACGAGTACGACGGGACCTCGGTGCACCTGCTGGCGGTGGCGGCCGACGGGGCCGCGCTCGGGACCGGGCGGCTGATCTTCGGCGACCAGGCCCTGGAGCTGACCGGGGGCGTCGAGGGGCGGGTGCTGCTCGGGCGGCTCGCGGTGCTGCCGGCGGCCCGGGGGACCGGGCTGGGGGCGGAGCTCGTGCGGGCGATCGAGGCCGCGGGGGCGGAGCGCGGGGCCGCGGAGGTGGAGTTGCACGCGCAGGTCCAGGCGCTCGGGTTCTACGAGCGGCTGGGGTACGTGGCGGAGGGGCCGGTGTACGAGGATGCCGGGATTCCGCATCGGACGATGACGCGGGTGCTCTGACCCGCCGGGGGCCGTGGGGACCGTTGGGAACGGGGCCGCGGCCGGGTGGGTGGTTGGTCGCGCAGTTCTCCCCCCGGCCTTCGGCCGGGGGGACCCCCAGCGCCCCCGTCGGGGCGCTGGGGGTCTTGTGTTTGGAGGGGGGAGAAGGGGGAGGGGCGCGGCTCAGGTGTCGGTGGTGCGGAGGTGGGGGAGGGCTTGGGGGTGTTCGTCGCGTAGGTGGGCGATGAGTTGTTCGCGGATGTCGCAGCGGAGTCGGGCGGCGTCGTCGGGGGTGCGGGCGGTCATGGTGGCGCGGACGACGATGGTGCTGGGGGTGGTGTCGGTGACCTGGAGGGCCCACTCCTCGCCGTCCCAGAGGGGGTGCCGGTCGAGGTGGGTGCGCAGGGCGGCGCGCAGGTCGTCGACCGGGGTGCTGTGGTCGAGGTGGAGCAGGACGGCGGCGAGCAGGCCGGGGTCGCGGCGGGTCCAGTTCTCGAAGGGCTTGTTGACGAAGTAGGAGACCGGGACGATCAGCCGGCGGTAGTCCCAGAGGCGGACCACCAGGTAGGAGAGGGTGATCTCCTCGACCGTGCCCTGCTGGCCGTCCACCACCACGGTGTCGCCGATCCGGACGGTGTCGCTGAAGGCGATCTGCAGGCCGGCGAAGAAGTTGCCGAGGGTGCCCTGGGCGGCGATGCCGGCCACGATGCCGATGATGCCCGCCGAGGCGAGCAGGCTGGCGCCGATGGAGCGCATCGCGGAGAAGGTCAGCAGCATCACGGCGACGGTGACCACGACGATGAGCGCGCTGACCACCCGGCGCAGCATGCTGATCTGGGTGTGCACGCGTTGGACGCGGGCCGGGTCGTCGGTGCGGACCTCGTAGCGGCCGAGCAGGGCCTCCAGGACGGCGGCCACCGCGCGGACGGTGAGCCAGCCCAGCGAGGCGAGCAGGAGCAGCAGGACCAGGTGGTAGGCGCCCTCGTACTGGTGCGGGCGGAGGACCCGCCGGAGTGACTTGGTGGTGAGCAACAGGGCTGATACGACGGTGAGTTGGAGCGGGATCCGACAACGGCGGAGCAGCGCCCAGACCGGGGCCCCGGGTTTGCGGACGGCGAGCCGCTGGAGGGACTGGTCGACGACCCAGCCGATCACCAGGGTGGCGGCGACGATGGCGAGCAGAGTGATCAGCGGCCGGAGCATGGCCGTACGATACCCGCGCGCAGTGGGGCGAACCGGGCGAAAGGGTACGGTGCCTGCGGCGGTGGCTTTATCGGGCGCCTACCCGGACGGCGGATACGATCAGCGCCCATGGAGTTCGGTGGGGCATGGCGTCGCTGGCGCGCCCGGGGTACGACGGTCCGGCGCAGGGTGCTGGCCGGTGCGGTGGCACTGGTGGCGGTGGCCGGGGTCGGTACGGCGACGATGGCGTCCGGCGGTGAGCAGACGGTCCGTGAGGAGGACCGTTTCCTCAGCATGCCGGAGACGCCCGGCAGCGCGCAGCAGGTCCAGTTGGACACCTCGTTCTTCACCACCGGCAGCGGTCCGCGGCCGGCGGTGCTGCTCGCGCACGGGTTCGGCGGCTCCAAGGAGGGCGAGCGCGAGCGCGCCCGGGAGCTCGCCCGGCAGGGCTACGCGGTGCTGACCTGGTCGGCGCGCGGCTTCGGGCGTTCGGGCGGCAAGATCGGCCTCAACGCGCCCGACCGCGAGGTCGAGGACGTCCGGCACCTGGTGGACTGGCTGGCCCAGCGCGCCGAGGTGCAGCTCGACGGGCCCGGGGACCCGAAGGTCGGCATCACCGGTGCCTCGTACGGCGGGGCGGTCTCGCTGCTGGCCTCCGCGTACGACCACCGGATCGACGCGGTGGCGACCCAGATCACCTGGTGGAACCTGGCGGACGCGCTGTTCCCGCAGGGTGTGCAGGGCTCGGGCGCAGCGGACGGCGTGTTCAAGAAGCTGTGGGCCGGCATCTTCTTCACCACCGGCTCGGCAGGGGACCTCGGGCCGTCCGGCGGTGCGCCGCGCGAGGGCGGCGAGCCGAAGCCGGTGGCGGACGGGCAGGCCGGGTGCGGGCGGTTCCTGGAGTCGCTGTGCCAGATGTACGACCGGATCGCGACCGCCGGGCACGCCGACCCGGAGGCCGTCGCGCTGCTGGACCGCTCCAGCCCGTCCTCGGTGGCGGCGCAGCTCAAGGCGCCGACGCTGGTGGTGCAGGGGCAGCAGGACTCGCTGTTCCCGCTCGACCAGGGCGACCGGATCGCGCAGGCGGTCGCCGCGAACGGCGCGCCGGTGGCGGTGGACTGGTTCGCGGGCGGGCACGACGGCGGGACGGACACCAGCGCGCGGGTCGACGAACGGGTGACGGCCTGGTTCGACCACTACCTGAGGGGGCGCGGCAACGACACCGGGTCGGCGTTCCGGGTGACCAGGACCGGCGGGGTGGACTCCACCGGCTTCCAGGCCGTGCTGCGCGGGGCCACCGCCGACCGGTACCCCGGGCTCGGCGGGACGGGCTCACGTGCCGTCCCGCTGCCGGGCGGGGAGAAGACGATCGCCAACCCGCCGGGCGGGGCGCCGCCGGGGATCTCGACGCTGCCGGGCATCGGCGCGCTGAGCCAGGCGGCCTCGCTGGGCGCCGGGCTGTCGCTGGACTTCCCCGGGCAGAACGCCGCCTTCGACTCGGCCCCGCTGGACTCGCCGCTGCACCTGACCGGGCAGCCGACCGTGCCGGTGCGGGTGAAGGCGGACCGGCCGGACGCGGTGCTGTTCGCGAAGCTGTACGACGTCGGACCGGACGGCAAGGCGGTGCTGCCGCAGCAGCTCGCCGCGCCGCTGCGGGTGACGGGCGCGGACGCCGGGCGGACGGTCACGGTGGCGCTGCCGACGGTCGACCACACCTTCCCGGCCGGGCACCGGATGCGGCTGGTGCTGGCGAGCACCGACCTCGCCTACGCCTCGCCCGTCGAACCGGCCACGTACCAGGTCGCGCCGGCCGGGGCGGTCACCGCGCCGACCGTCGAGGAGCTGGTCACCGAGTCGGCGCCGCTGCCCGCGCGGACCTGGCTGCTGCCGCTGGTCGCCGTGGTGGTGGCCGCGGGCCTGGTGCTGGTGCCGCGGCTGCGGCGCCGGCGGGCGGCCGGCGGGCCGGAGTTCGATCCGGAGCTGGCCGCGGTGCCGCTGCTGATCAGCGGGCTGAGCAAGCGCTACAAGGGCTCCCAGGACCGCTACGCGGTACGGGAGTTGGGCTTCCGGGTGGCTTCGGGGCAGGTGCTCGGGCTGCTCGGGCCGAACGGTGCGGGCAAGACCACCACGCTGCGGATGCTGATGGGGCTGATCCGGCCGGACGCCGGGGAGATCCGGATCTTCGGGCACCTGGTGCGCCCGGGCGCGCCGGTGCTGTCGCGGGTCGGGGCGTTCGTGGAGGGCGCGGGCTTCCTGCCGCACCTCACCGGGCGGGCCAACCTGCGGCTGTACTGGCAGGCGACGGGGCGGCCGGAGGCCGACGCGTGCTTCGACGAGGCGCTGGCCATCGCGGGGCTCGGGGAGGCGCTGGACCGCGCGGTGCGGACGTACTCGCAGGGCATGCGGCAGCGGCTGGCGATCGCGCAGGCGATGCTCGGGATGCCGGACCTGCTGATCCTGGACGAGCCGACCAACGGGCTGGACCCGCCGCAGATCCGCGAGATGCGCGAGGTGATGATCCGGTACGCGGCGGGCGGGCGGACGGTGATCGTCTCGAGCCACCTGCTGTCCGAGGTCGAGCAGAGCTGCACGGACCTGGTGGTGATGGACCGCGGGCGGCTGGTGACGGCCGGTGCGGTCGGTGAGATCGTCGGGTCGTCGGAGCTGCTGATGATCGGCGTCGCCGGTACGTACGACGCGGAGTCGGTGGCCGAGAAGGTCGCCGCGCTGGCCGGGGTCGGCTCGGCGGAGGCCGTCGAGGGCGGTCTGCTCGTCCGGCTGGACGGGCTGGCGGCGAGCGAGCTGCTGGCGGAGCTGGTGCGGCTGGGCGTACCGGTGGAGAGCGCCGGGCCGCAGCGGCGGCTGGAGGACGCGTTCCTGTCGTTGATCGGAGGTGGTGCGCAGTGAGCGCCGTGGTGTCGGCTGACCATGCGGAGGGGTACCGGGCGAGCCGGACGCTGCCGCTGCGGGTGGAGGCGATGCGGCAGCTGCGCCGGCGCCGCACCCTGGTGATCGGCGCGGTGCTGGCCGCGATGCCGTTCGTCCTGCTCGCAGCGTTCCAGATCGGCGGCACCCCCGGGCGTCCGGACCGGACCACCTTCATCGAGCTGGCCACCGCCTCGGGCGCCAACTTCGCGGTCACCATGCTGTTCGTGGGCACCGGCTTCATGCTGGTGATCCCGGTCGCGCTGTTCTGCGGGGACACCGTCGCCTCGGAGGCCAGCTGGTCCTCGCTGCGGTACCTGCTGGCCGCGCCGGTTCCCAGGGCGCGGCTGCTGGCGCGCAAGTTCGCGGTCGGGCTGGCGTTCTCGGCCGTCGCGGTGGTCATGCTGCCCGCGATCGGACTGGTCGTCGGGACGGCCGCCTACGGGTGGGGCGACCTCAAGCTGCCCGCCGGGGTCGGCCTGCCCGCCGGGGAGGCACTGCCCCGGATCGCGATCGCGGTGGCCTTCGTCTTCCTGAGCGAGATCGTGATCGCGGCGCTCGCGTTCTGGCTGTCCACGGCGACCGACGCGCCGCTGGGCGCGGTGGGCGGTGCGGTGTTCGCGTCGATCATCACCGGGGTGCTGGACGCCGTCACCGCGCTCGGCGACCTGCGGGAATGGCTGCCGGCGCACTGGCAGTACGCCTGGGCGGACGCGCTGCAGCCGCAGCTGGAGTGGGGCGGGATGGTGCAGGGCGTCTCGCTGTCGCTCTCGTACGCGGCGGTGCTGCTGGCGCTGGCGTTCCGCGGGTTCGCGCGCAAGGACGTGGTGTCGTAGGGGCGCCGCGGTGGTGTCGCGGTGGTGTCGTGGGGGCGGGCGGGGCATGGGGGATCATGGGTGGGTAGCTGACCCCCGCAGGTGAAGGACCCGAACCGTGGCCCAGATCGTCCTCTTCCACTCCGCCTACGGGCTGCGCCCCGCCGTGCGCGCCGCCGCCGACCGGCTGCGCGCCGCCGGGCACACCGTGCACACGCCGGACCTGTTCGAGGGGCGGACCTTCGACTCGATCGAGGAGGCGCAGGAGTTCCAGGAGGAGGCCGGGGGCAGCGAGGAGATGCTGCGTCGGGCGGTGACCGCGGTCGCGCCGCTGTCCGAGGGCGGGCTGGTGTACGCGGGCTTCTCGCTCGGTGGCGCGGTCGCGCAGAACCTGGCACTGGCCGACGAGAAGGCGCGCGGGCTGCTGCTCCTGCACGGCACCTCGGACCTGCGGGAGGACGCCGCCACCGAGATCCCCGTCCAGCTGCACATCGCGGAGCCGGACCCGTTCGAGCCGGAGGACTGGCTGAACGCCTGGTACCTGCGGATGCGGCGGGCCGGCGCGGAGGTGGAGGTGCACCGCTACCGGGGCGCCGGGCACCTGTTCACCGACCCGGAGCTGCCGGACTACGACGAGGAGGCGGCGGAGCGCGCCTGGGCGGCGGCGCTGGACTTCCTCTCGGAGCTGGAGGACTGACGGGCCGCGTTCCGCGGGCCGGTGGAGCGGGAGGCCGGGTCGAAGCAGCTTGCTTCGACCCGGCCTTCGGCGTTGTCGGCGCGAGTCGGCGCAGGTCGCGGCTGGTTTCCGAGTGGTGGGTGGGGCTCACGGTGCGGGTGTGACGGGGCGTCGCGGGGACGGCCGGGAGGTGGCGGAAGTGCCGGTTGAGTGCCGGAAGGACTGTTTCCGGACAGCTACCCACGGTGATCAACAGGGCGATGGTCCAGACCTCTTGTCGGGCATATGCCACTCTGCCAGCACGAATGGTCGAGCTGCGAACTGTTGTTAACCGAACGGTCGCCCCGGCGTCACGCCCTGACGGCCGGTCAGGTTGACCGGAATCCCCAGGGCGTCGTTGATCTCCCGGGAAACCACTCCATAGAGTCGCGGTGCACTCCGACCTCCCCGGTTCGCCATATCCGCGGAATGCCGTCGGGCAATTCCCGCGACCTGACACTGGAGCGGCACATGCTTGTTCTCGGAATCACCAACAACGACCTGGCCGGCGCCTGCCTGGTACAGGACGGAACGGTCGTCGCGGCCGTCAGTGAGGAGCGGTTCTCCCGGGTCAAGGACCACAAGACCTGGCCGGAGCAGTCGATCGACTACGTCCTGAAGGAGGCCGGGGTCACCCTTTCCGATGTCGACCGGGTGGCCTACGGATGGCAGGCGGGATTCAGCGCCGAAAAGCACCTGCTGCTCTACGTGGACCGCATTTCGGAGGAGGCCCGGCTGCGCCCGGAGGCCCTTCCGCACCTCCGCAAGCGGATATCCGACGAAATTCGGAACGACCGCGAGAAGCGCGGTGAGTTCGATGCCTTCATCGAGGAGAACGGGCTGCGCGGCAAGGTGGTTCACATCGACCACCACGAGTCGCACGGCCTGGGTGCCTTCCTCTGCTCCCCGTTCGACGACGCCCTCGTGGTCACCTGCGACGGCCGCGGGGACTTCCAGTCGCTGACCGTCACGCACTACTTCCCCGGTGGCGAGGAGGTGCTCCAGCGCGAGACCTCGATCGACAGCCTCGGCTACTTCTACGGCCGCATCACCAAGCTGCTCGGCTTCCGCCCCAACCGCCACGAGGGCAAGATCACCGGCCTGGCCGCCAACGGCGACCCGGAGAAGCTCCTCCCGCTGATGCGCCGGATGATTGACGTCGAGGAGAACGGCGCGATCCGCGCCCGCTGCGGCGACTGGTACCAGCCGTCCTACGAGGGCTACTCCGAGGAGCTGCTCGCCGAGATCGCCACCCACGAGCCGGCCGACGTCGCGGCGGCGGCCCAGCGGCACGTGGAGGACCTGCTGACCGCCGTGGTGGCGCGGCACATCGGCCGGGTGGCGAGCGGCAACGTCTGCCTCTCCGGCGGCGTGTTCGCCAACGTCAAGCTCAACCAGCGGATCTTCGAGACCGGGGGCGTGCGGAACATCTACGTGCTGCCGCCGATGGGCGACGGCGGGCTGCCGCTGCAGGCCGCGGTGATCGTGGCCCACCGCGAGACCGGCGAGCGCCCGCGGGTGCCCTCGATGGCGCTCGGCCCGGACGCGGCCGTCTCCGAGGGCCGGCTGGAGGAGATCCTGCGCGACTACCCCGGGCTGCGCTACCGGCGGATCGGCGCGGAGATGCGGGAGGTCCTGCTCGCCGCGCTGGAGGCGGACCAGGTCATCGGCACCTACCGCGGCCGGATGGAGTTCGGCCCGCGCGCGCTCGGCCGGCGCAGCGTCATCTACGGCACCGCCGACGTGACCATGAACGACTGGCTCAACAAGCGCCTGAACCGCACCGAGTTCATGCCCTTCGCGCCGATCACCGCCGAGGACCTCGCCGCCGACTGCTACGTGGGCTGGGAGCCGGAGCAGCCGTCGGCACTGTTCATGACGATCACCTACGACTGCTACGAGACCTTCGCCAAGGCCTGCCCGGCGGTGGTGCACGTCGACAACACCGCCCGCCCGCAGATCGTCCGGGCCCAGGACGACCCGTTCCTGCACGGCCTGCTGATGGCCTGGTATGAGCGCAGCGGGCAGGCGGCGCTGGTGAACACCTCGTTCAACAAGCACGAGGAGCCGATCGTCGGGTCGCACCGCGACGCGCTCGACCCGCTGGCGGACGGGGTGATCGACCTGCTCCTGATCGACGACGTGTACCTGGTCTGGAAGGACTCCGCCGACGGGTACATGGCGCGGCAGGGTCGCTAGGCCGCTGTGTGCGGGGGCCGTCGGGTGGCTGGTCCGAGTGGCGAGGTCTAGTCCAGTTGACCGCCCTGGCCGGTGAGAGTTGAACTATCGTCAGACCGTATGGCGTAAGCGCCGAGTGAGGAGACCGATGCAGCCGCAAGCCGGAACGCGGTACGAGGTCGAGGCCGTCGTCTTCGACATGGACGGGGTCCTGATCGACTCGAGGCCCGTGATCGAGGAGGCGTGGCGGTCGGTGGCCCGACGTCACGGCCGGGTGCTCGCCGACCCGGAGATCGAGGAGTACGTCCACGGGCGGACCGGCGACCAGACGGTGCGGCTGATCTTCCCGGACCACTCGGACGCCGACCGGAAGGCGATCTGGGTCGAGGTGGACACCGTCGAGGAGGAGGCGCCGTACCGGGCCATCCCCGGTGCGGACGGGCTCGCCACCCGGCTCTGGCACGCGGGCGTGCCGGTCGGCCTGGCCACCAGCAGCTGGACCAGGAAGATCGACAACGCGCTGGGCGGGCTCGGCCTGCTCGACGTCTTCCGGGTGCGGGTCACCCGGGACGACGTCGAGCGGGGCAAGCCGCACCCGGACCCGTACCTGTCGGCCTGCCGGGGGCTCGGGATCCGGCCGCAGCGCGCGCTGGTCTTCGAGGACTCGGTCAGCGGGGTCCGCTCGGCGGTCTCGGCCGGGGCGGTGTGCGTCGGGATCGGCGGGCCGGCCCTGGTCGAGGCCGGCGCGGTGGTCGCCGTGCCGGACTTCACCGCGCTGGTGGTGGGGGAGGCCGCCGGGTCGATCACGGTCACCGACCCGGACGGGCTGGTCAGCGTGGTGCTCGTGGGTGGGCCCGACGGTGGCTGAGGCGGTCTCGGCGGCCTCCGGACCGGAGGCGGCCGAACCGGCTGTCCCCGTTGGGCAGGCTGCGTCGGCTGGACGGGGCGCCCCGGGTGAACCGGGGGCGCCGGTGATGGCCAGGTCGGCGGCGGTCTCGGCGTTCTGCGCCTTCCTCGTCCTGGGCGTGCTCACCGCCTCGCTCGGCGCCTCGCTCCCCTTCCTGCGGGAACGGTTCGGCGCCGAGCACGAGGTCGGGCGGGTGGTCTCCGCGTACAACCTCGGCGCGCTCACGGCGACCGTCTGCATCGGGCTGCTCGGGCGCCGGCTCAACGTCCGGGCGGCGCCGCCCGTACTGCTCGGGATCTTCGCGGCGGGCGCGGCCGGGATGGCGGTCAGCCCGGGCTGGACCGCCTACCTCGGCTGCGCGGCGGTGACCGGCATCGGGTACGGCGGGCTGGCGCTCACGCTCAACACGGCGTTCGCGCGCGGGTTCGCCGGGAACAGCGTGGTGATGGTCAACCGGCTGAACGCGGTCTTCGGGATCGGCGCGATGCTGGGCCCGCTGGCCGCGGGCGCCGTCGGGCACACCGACATCCGGCTGCTCGCGGGGGCCGCGGCGGTGTGCGCGCTGCCGTGCTTCCTGGTCGGACGGGCGGGGGCGGTGCTCGCCGTCCCCAAGACCGAGCCGGGCCCGGAAGGTGCCGGCGAAGGGGGTCAACGCGCGCGGATCGGGCTGGAGTTGCTCCCGTTCCTGCTGGTGGGCCTGGTGTACGCGGGCATGGAGACCAGCATCGGCACCTGGCAGTCCACGCAGCTGGTGCGCGACGGCTGGAGCACCCAGGCAGCGACCACGGCGGCCTCCGGCTTCTGGGCCGGGATGGCCATCGGGCGCCTGGTCGTCCCGCAGCTGACCAGGCGCCTGCCGGGCCGCACCACCCTGCCGGGCTACCTGGCGGCCGGGCTCAGCGCGCTGGCGCTGGCCGCTGTACCGCACCTCGCGGTGGTCGCCTACCCGCTGGCGGGACTGGCGCTGGCGCCGGTGCTGCCGACCCTGATCGCCTGGGTCTCGGGAGTGGCGGCGGTGCCGCAGCAGGCGACCTCCGTGCTGACGCTCTGCTGCATGCTCGGCAACGCCGTCGTGCCGGCGGTGGTCGGGGCGCTCAGCGGGTCGGGCGGGGCGGTGGTGATCCCGCTGGTGCTGGCCGGGGCGTGCCTGCTCTGCCTCGGGCCGGCGGTGTGGCTGCGGGTGGCTCGGTGGTAGCCGCGGTTGCGCGCGCAGGAAGTCGGACGGGCCGACTTCCTGCGCGCGTTGCGTTGTGTGCTCGGGGCTCAGCGGGGTGTGCGCGGGGCGGTGCGTTCGTGGATCGGGCCTCCCGGCGTGTACCAGCCGGCCTTCTTGCGGACGATCGGGCTCGGGTCCTGCGCGTGCGGGGCCTGCAGCGCGGCGAGGGCGCGGGGATCGGTGTGGACGAACTTGCCGACGAGTTCGACGGCCCGCGTGCGGACCTGCGGGTCGGGGTTGTCCGCCAGGTGCCGCAGGCCGGGGTCGAGCACCCGGTCCGCGCGCGGGGCGCAGGTGTCGCCCTTGCAGCGGTCGCAGGCCAGGGCATGGAAGGCGGAGATCCGGACGCGGGCGTCGGGGTCGTCGGCCATGGCGATCAGCAGGTCCATCGAGTCGGTGTCGACCAGGTGGTCGAGGAGGCGGCAGCAGCCCTCCCGTACGGCCGGGTCGGCGTGGGACAGTCCGGTGCGGATGGCGTCGAGCGCGTCCGTGTCGCGGCGGAGCAGTTCGCGGTAGGCGGCCACGGTGCGCTGTGGGTCGCCCAGGCACGAGACGAGCGCTTCGTTGTCGGTCCGTGCGAATCCGAGCATGGGGCGAGTGTCCGGCCGTACCGGGTGCCGGGGCAACGGGATTTCGGTGGCGTCGACGAGCGGGCGGTCACTCGGCGGGGCGGGGCTCCCTGC
This sequence comes from Kitasatospora sp. NPDC023120, assembly GCF_055560835.1. NCBI lineage: Bacteria > Bacillati > Actinomycetota > Actinomycetes > Kitasatosporales > Streptomycetaceae > Kitasatospora > Kitasatospora sp. NPDC023120. The sequence goes on from NZ_JBVHHY010000041.1 coordinate 17,528, forward strand.
CGAGGGCGGTCCGGCGCAGGGACTCGAGCAGGAGGGCACCGGGGTAGGTCGCGAACTCCGGGTGGCGCTGACGGTGGTAGCACGCCCAGTAGCTCACCACGCGGCGCTCGGTCGTCGCGAGGAAGCGCGGATTGCGGGCGAGGAACTCGCCGTAGAGGTCGTGGTGGGCGGAGCCCGGGGTTGCGAGGTCGGGGAGTCCGGCGCGGATCGCCGTCACGATCTCCAGGACGTACTCGCCGGCCAGCCGCACGACGAAGGGAGCGACCCACGGCTCGGTGGAGGCGACGACCTGCTCCAGGTGGCGCTGGCGGACCAGCCCGTCGGAGTGGCGGGAGTACAGGCAGTGGAGGATCGCCCGCTGGGCCGCGGTCAGCTGCTGCTCGACGGTGGCGTCGGGCAGCTCGGGGGTGTGGATCCGGTACGGGATCGAGACGGTCTCACCGAGGACATCGACGGCGAAGGGGAGGCCGGGGGCGAGCCCGGGCTCCGGCATCGCGCCGGCGACGGTTCGGACGTCGTCCGCGAGGTGGGCGGGGAACGCTGCCGTCAGGGTGGTCGACCAGGGTGTCTGCACAGTCGGAGCCTAGACCGGCATCGGCGGGGGCAACTGTGCCGCCCCCTCGGGCTGGTGGGCGCGAGGGGGCGGGCAGGGGGAATGAGCGGTTACATCGGGGTGGGCTTGATCATGGCGAAGGCGGCGCCCTGGGGGTCGGCGACGACGGTCATCCGGCCGGCCATCATGTCGAAGGGCGGGGCGAGGACGGTGCCGCCTCGCTTGACCAGGGCGTCCACGGTGGAGTCGACGTCGTCGACCGAGAAGTAGGTCAGCCAGTGCGCCGGGGTGCCGGGCGGGTCGTTGGCGAGGAGACAGGCGCCGCCGACCGCGCGGCCGCCGACCTTCAGCGCCCAGTACGAGTCCGCGCCCTCCAGCGGCTCGATCTCGATGCCGAACGCCTCGCCGTAGAAGGCGGTGGCGGCCTGGATGTCGCTGGTGTGCAGCTCGTTCCAGCTCAGCGCGCCGGCCTCGTTGACCACCTTGGCTCCGGCGAACTCGCCCGCCTGCCAGACGCCGAACACCGCGCCCTGCGGGTCGGCGGCGATCAGCATCCGGCCCAGGGGGCCGATGTCCAGGACTGGGACGATCAGGGTGCCGCCGGCGGCGACGATCGCGTCCTGGGTGGCCTGGGCGTCGGTGGTGGCCAGGTAGGTGTTCCAGACGGTCGGCGGCTCCGGCACACCCTCGGGGGTCGCCGTCGAGCCGATGCCGGCCACGGCCTTGCCGTCGAGCTCGCAGACCGCGTAGCCGCCGAACTCGGCCGGGCCGGGCCGGCCCTGCCAGCCGAGCAGGTCGCGGTAGAAGTCCAGCGCGGCCTGCTGGTCCTGCGCCATCAGATCGACCCAGCACGGGGTGCCGGTCGGGTACGGAGGCGTGAATTCAGGCATTTCTACCCTTTCTGGTGGGTTTGCTGCCGGTCACGATTTCGTCGTGGGCGGTGAATCGCCACTCGACACGCCGCCGGGGTGGTGGGGGCGGTCGGCTGGTGGCGGGGGTGGTCTGGCATCGTCGGGCGGATGAGCGGGATGGGTGAGGCGGGGAGTCCGGCGGGCGGTCGGTGGGTCTTCGGGTTGGAGGAGGTCCCGGCCTGGCACACGGACGAGGACGGTGGCGGTGAGGTGCGCCCGGTCGCCCCGGGGTACCTGAGGGCCGTCATCGAGGCGCCGGAGGGGACCCACGAGTCGCTGGTCTGGGCGGCCGACGAGTTCGTCGCCCAGTGCGGGCCGGACGGGGTGGTCACGACGCTGCTGCTGGAGTGGCTCAGGATCGAGGCCGGGGAGGAGCGGCGGGTGGGCGTCGAGAGCTGCCTGCTGGAGCGCGTGGACGGGGACGGTGTCCGGGTGCACGCCAATTACGGCCAGTGGGGGGACGCTGTCGTCCCCGTCGCGGACGTCCGGCGGATGCTGATCGACATGGCGCGGTTCCTGACGGTGGAGGAGCGGCGCCCGTTGCCCGCCTGGCGGATCAAGCGGCTGGTGGAACGGGACTTCACGCGGAGGCGTACGGCCGAGTAGGCGAGTGGGGCCTCCGACGGACTCCGGTGGAGTCGCGGGTGCGCCCGTTCGGGCGGCGGGGTGGGGCGACACCGTGCGGGGCGGCAGCGGGCGGTGGCTCGACGGCTGACTCTTCTACGTGGCATCACCAGACCGCCGAGCCGGTGCGGAGCGCCGGCCGCTCGCCACGGGAGGCAACACGCCATGAAGTCCGCGAGGTACACGAGGAACGGGCGGCGGACCGGGAGACGGTTCACCGCCGCCGTCGTCAGCGCGACCGCGGTCGCCGTCGTCGTCTCGCCGGCGGGGGCGGGCGAGGCCTTCGCCGCCCGGTCCTGCTTCGAGCGGTCCACCGAGCCGTACACCTCGGTGGTCGACAGCCACCTGCACTTCCGCCCCTTCGGCGGGCGGGCGATCCCCTTCGAGGAGATGACGGACTACCTGAGCAAGAGCGGCGTCCGTTACGCGAACATGTTCGGCATCGGGCAGGTGCTGCCCGCCGACTCCGGCTGCACGTACTACCTCGACTGCCCGGGCACGCCCGTGCGGCCGATGCTGCGGAACGACTTCGTCAACGCCGAGAGCCTACGCGAGAACCGGCCCGACGACCCGAAGCTCGCGCTCTCCATGACGTTCATGGACCTGCACCACCCCGAGACCGTCCCGGGTGGAATCGCCCTGCTGGAGCGGGAGTTCCCGGGGATGTTCCGGTGGGCGGGCGAGGTGAACGTCGTCAAGCAGGCCATCTTCCCCAACCTGGCCGAGCCCGCCACCAGCGAGGACATCCCGCGCTGGGCGCCGTTCATGCAGGTGTACCGGGAGCGCGGGATCCCCGTCACCTTCCACTCGGACCTCGGCAACGACGCGGAGCCGACCAAGTACCTCCACCTGATGGAGGAGATCCTCGCGCAGTACCCCGACAACAAGATCGTGTGGGCGCACATGGGGCTCTCCAAGGAACTCGCCCACATGGACCCGGACGCGCACATCCGCATCCTCGACCGGCTCCTCGCTCAACACCCCAACCTGACACTGGACCTGAGCTGGCGCGTACTGGAGGACCAGTACTTCAGCCGGCCCGGCGTGCGGTCCACGTACGCGGAGTTCCTGGACCGTCACCCCACCCGGGCGATCACCGGGACGGACTTCGTGGCGGCGCGGAACAAGGACTACAAGGTGTACGAGGAGGAGCTGGAGGTCACCAGCCGGATCAACCGCGCGCTGAACGACGAGGCCTTCCGGGACATCGCGCTCGGACAGAACTACTTCCGGCTGCTGGGGTTGAAGGACGTCGCCCCGAGGGTCTGTCCCTCGCGGCCGCGCCCGCACGGCGGGGAGGAGGGGGCTGCCCCGGCGGGCACGGGCAACCACGTCGCGGTGTTGGGCGACGAGGACTGAGGTCGGTGATGCCCCCTGCGCAGGAAGTCGGACAGGCCGACTTCCTGCGCAGGGGCGTGCGGAGGTGGTTGCGTGGCTGTGCCCGGGGCCGTTTCGGACTGCCCCGGGCACGGAGGTGGGATATCAGGCGAGTGCCAGGCTGATCTGGTCGTTGAAGATCACCCAGTGCTGGCCGCGGTCATTGACGTCGCACGGCTTCGTGGAGACGTTGGGGGTGCCCCAGGTGTTGGCGAAGCAGTAGCCCGGGGCGAAGGTGAGGGAGATCTGCTGGCCCGTGACGGTCCAGTACTGCCCCTGGTCATAGGGGTTGCACGGCTTCACCGAGACGTTCGGGGTGCTCCAGGTGTTGGCGAGACAGTAGCCGCGCGCGCTGCTGAGGGAGATCTGCTGGCCCGAGAGGGTCCAGTGCTGGCCGAGGTCGCTGGCGCTGCACGGCTGCGTGGAGATGTTCGGGGTCTGCCAGGCGTTGGCGAGGCAGTAGAGCCCGGGGTTGCGCGGGGCCGGGCCGGCGGCGTCGGAGGCACCCGCCTCACCGACCGGCAGGAAGGAAGCCGTGAGTGCCAGCGCGGCGACCGTGAGCGTCTTGCGGAGTGCGAATGCCATGGGGCGGATTCCGTTCTCGTTGCAGGCCGTGCAATTCGCGCACGACCATGAGGTGCTTTCCCAGCTCGGGCCCGAGCGCATGGCAATTGGTAGCACCGATCGTTGGCGAACCAATGGAGTCGGCGGGCAATTCATCCGTACGGGTGGTCGCGGGGGAGCACGGTGATCCGATGAACATCTCTTGTGGCGGGTGATCCCGCCGCGTGGGACCCCGTCGGGCTGAGCCGCGAGGCGGTCGGGGGTCGTTAGGCTGGCGATCATGTGGCGAGAAGTGGCGCTCGAGGCGTACCCGGCGAGTGGGTTCAGGGAGCCGGCCGGGCCGGCGGAGCTGGAAGAGGCGGCGCGGCGGCTCGGGGAGGAACTGCCCGCCGAGCTGGGGCAGTTGCTGCTGGAGAGCGACGGGATGGTGGGGCGGACCGGGGTGGACACGGTCTGGTCGGTCGAGCAGATCGTCGCCCGGAACCGCTACTTCCGGACGAACGCGACCTTCGCCCAGCTGTACATGCCGTTCGACGCCCTGCTGTTCTTCGGGGACAACGGTGGGGGCGACCAGTTCGCCTTCGTTCGCAGGCCGCAGCGGCCGGACATCTTCGTCTGGGAACACGAGGACGACAGCCGGCGCTGGGTCGCGAACGATCTGCGGGACTACCTGGGGCGTTCGCTCGCGGAGGGCGGGGACGACTGGTACCAGTGACCGGCCTTCCGTGTCCGGTCGGCTGAATCAAATCGTTTCGCCCGGTCGGGTCGCCCGCCGTACGGTCTACGCATGGACGCACGTGCGCGATTGCTCTCGGTCAACGTCGGGAAGCCCCGGCCGAACCCGTGGAAGGACATCGGGCTGACCGGCATCGACAAGCAGCCCGTGGACGGCCCGGTGGCGGTGGCCGCGCCCGGGCCGAAGGGGACGGGCGCGGTCGGTCTGGCCGGGGACCGGGTGTACGACGTGAAGAACCACGGCGGCGACGACCAGGCCGTCTACGCCTACGCCCGCGAGGACCTGGACGCCTGGCAGGTGGAGCTGGGACGGGAGCTGGGCAACGGCTCCTTCGGCGAGAACCTGACCACCGCAGGCCTGGACGTGAACGGCGCCCTGATCGGGGAACGCTGGCGGATCGGCCCGGACGTGGTCCTGGAGGTGTCCTGCGCGCGCATCCCCTGTGGCACCTTCCAGGGCTGGCTGGACCGCTCGGGCTGGATCCGCCGCTTCACCGAGGCGGCCCTGCCCGGCGCCTACCTGCGGGTCGTCACGCCCGGCGAGCTGCGCGCGGGGGACGAGGTGAAGGTGGTGTACCGCCCGGACCACGACGTCACGGTGGCCCGGTCGTTCCGCGCGGTGACGACCGAACCCGAGCTGCTGCCAGGCCTGTTGGCGGCGGAGGCGCTCCCGGAGGAGATCAAGGAACTGGTGCGTCGAAGGACCCGGGCCTAGGGTCGGCGGAGGCGACCGTATGCTGCCCTCTCGCATGAGGGATCTTGGTAGTCAGATCGAATACTGGGACAGCGTCGGCTCGACGAAGACGTTCACCCATCCGGTGAACCACAGCTGGCTGGCGGGGGTGGGCCGGAACGCTCGGGTCCTGGACTACGGGTGCGGATACGGCCGGGTGATGGCCGAGTTGAGCGAGCACGGCTTCTCTGACGTGTCCGGTGTCGCTACGCGGCCCATGCGCAGCAATTCGGCACACCGTACGGGGTGTTCGCCACCGGTGACGGCGCGGTGTGCCGGCATCACGAGCCGGCGGAGCTGCGTGCTCTGCTGTCGGGCTTCGACCTGGTGGAGGAGAGTCGGATCGAGGTCGCCACGATGAACGGCCATCGCTCGCAGGCGCTGCAGTTGCTGGCCCGCAAGCGGTAACGCCCCCTCGCCCGGGGAGGGCGAGGGGGCGCGTCAGACTTGGTTGTTACGGGGTGGCGGTCGCGGACTCGGTGGAGAGGGCGGTGGTGGCGAAGGCGCGGGTTCGCTCTGCGGCCTCGTCCAGCGGGAGGTGCTGGTTCTTCGGCGGGAAGAAGTCGACCTCGCCGACCGCGCTGTAGTTCGCCCAGAAGCAGGTCGTCATCGGGAAGGTGTCGGAGACGTTCTGCTGGCACTTCGTCACCATGGTCTTGGTGGAGTACGTCTTCGGCTCGCCGACGGGCTTGCGGCCGTAGCCCTGGCTCAGATGCATGGTGTGCTCGAAGGACTTGTCGAGCGCGCTCTGGGGGTCGGCGACCTTGGTGAAGAGACTGGTTCGCGCGGTGAAGTGAGGAACCGTCGCGCTGCGCGAACCCTTGCTCAGCGTGATTCGGGGGTTCCCGAAGCACGATGCCGTGCCTTCGACCTTGTCCCCGTCATCCTTGAGAGCGGGAAGGTCGTCAACCCCGTAGACGCCCATGTCCAGGTCGCTTCCGAACTTGAAGCCGCCGTTACCCTCGGAGCAGGTCAGCCCGTCGAGTTGGGGGGCGATGACCTTCGAGTACCGCGTCCCGGTGTCCGGCCCGAGCTTCTCCGCCTTCGGCGCTGCGGCCGGCTTGCCGCCGCCGTCCCCCTGGCTCGACCCGCACCCTGCGACGAGCATGCCCAGAACCAGGGCCGCTGCCGGAATCCCCCACTTGCGCACTTGCGTGCCGCCTTTCGTGTCCCCGTAAACGATCATGATGATCGTACGGGACGCGCCGGGTGGGGTGGTGCGGTGCGGGAAGTCGGGCGGGCCGACTTCCTGTGCCGGGGGGTCAGGCGTCGGCCCTCTGGTGCCGCGCCTGAGCCGAAGCGCCGGACGGGCTCCGGTCGCCGTCGCGTGGTTCGTCGCCTGCCGTCCTGATCTGCTTGCGGTAGGCCCCCGGCGGCGATCCGAAGTGCCGTTTGAACGCTTTGGCGAAGGCGAACTCCGATGTGTACCCGGTGTGTTGTGCGATGGTGCTCAGCGGGGCCGACGATCGGTGCAGCAACCGCGCCGCGGTGGCCATCCGCCAGTTGGTCAGGTAGGCCAGTGGCGGTTCGCCGACCACCGAGGCGAAGCGACGGGCGAACGCCGCGCGGGACAGCCCGGCGCGGGTGCCCAGGGACTCCACGGTCCAGGGATGGCCGGGATCGTCGTGGATCGCCTTCAGGGCCGGGGCGACCACCGGGTCGGTCAGCGCGGCTGCCCAACCCCGGGTCCGCTCCTTCGGCAGTTCGGCGTACCACGACCGGAGGATGTACAGCAGCAGCAGGTCGATGAGCGCCGTGACGACCGCGTCCGAGCCCGGCTGCGGCGCGTGGAACTCGGCGCACAGCTGATCGACCGCCGAGCGCAGCACCGGGTGGCGGCCGGGAACCGCCGGGAGGTGGATGACCTCCGGTAGATCGCCGAACAGCGGATGCGGGCGATCGACGTCGATCGCGTACGCGCCGCACACCAGCACCGTGCGCGGCCCCGGTCCGTCCACGGTGACCTGGCCGATCGGCGAGGACCGGTCCACGCGCTCCGGTACGAAGTCCACCGGATCGCGGTCCGGCACGTCGCACAGGGTGTGTCCGCTGCCGCGCTGCAGGAACACGATGTCGCCGGGCCCGAGCGCGAGCGGTTCGCCGTGCGGCGGCAGCAGGTGGCAGTGCCCTTCCACGACCACGTGGAATCCGGCTCCCGAGATGGGTTGGAACTTCAGCGCCCACGGGGCGTGCGCGTCGGTGCGAGTCACCATCGGGCGTCCCGTGCGCAGGACCTCGAGGGTGTCGCTCAGGATGTCCATGGCGCCACCCTAGCGCCTGCACGGCGAGACGATATGACAGGGAATCGAGACTTTCAGTCATTCACCGTCTCGATGCGGAGCCGTACGTTCTTGCCACGGCGGTTGCCGAACCCCCGGCACCGCATCGACGAAGGAACGGATCCCATGTCTCTGACCGGCAAGAAGATCGTGATCATCGGTGGAACCTCCGGCATCGGCTTCGAGGTAGCCCGACAGGCCGCGGCGGCGGGCGCGGACGTCGTGGTCGCCTCCAGCAACCAGGACCGCGTGGACGCCGCGACGAAGCGGCTGGGCGCGCCGGCCGAAGGCCGCCGACTGGACGTCGCCGACGGCGACGCCATCGGCGCGTTCTTCGAGCAGGTCGGGGAGTTCGACCACCTCGTCTACACCGCGGGCGAATCCCTGCTGATCAAGCCGCTGGTCGACACCACCCCGCAGGAGGCCAGGGCCGTCTTCGAGCGCCGGTTCTGGGGGGCGTTCCTCTCCGCCAAGTACGCCGCACCGCGACTGCGCGACGGCGGCTCGATCACGTTCAGCTCCGGCGTCCTCGCGATCCGCCCCCTGTCCGGAACTGCGCTCACAGCGGGTATCACCGGCGGCATCGAGGCCCTGTCCCGGGCACTCGCCGTCGAGCTCGCCCCGCTGCGCGTCAACGTGATTCAGCCCGGCGTGATCCGCACGGAGCTGTGGGACGGCAGCGTCCCGGATCCGGAGGCCTTCCTTCAGGGCGCCGGGTCCGAGCTCCTCACGAAGCGCGTTGGCACTGCCGAGGAAGCCGCAGCGGCCTACCTCTTCGTCATGGCCAACGCCTACGTCACCGGCACCACGCTCGCGGTAGACGGCGGCGCGGCACTGGTGTGACGCGGGCGCCACAGTGGTGGGTGGTGTGGTTGCGCCCCCTCGCCCGGAGAGGGCGAGGGGGCGCGAGGGCGTTGTCAGGCGTGGTGGTCGAATTCGCCGGCCTTGATGCCCTGGAGGAGGGCGGCGAGGGTGGCGGGGGTGGTGTGGAGGACGGTGTGGCCCTCGTCGGACTCGCGGAGCTGGAGCAGGCCATCGACCCTGCGGACCTCCACGCACTCGTTGTTTGCCGCGCTGTAGCTCGACTTCTGCCACTTGGTGTTACGCATACTTGGATTCCACTTCTTTCTTGATGGATCGGATGAAGTCTCGCGACTCATCCTCGGAAAGTGCAGCGGAGTCCACGCGGTCGAAGATGGCTCGATGCTTGGCCAAGTCTGCTGGGGCATCGAAGAAAAGCGTGCCGGGAGAGGTATCCATCTGGACGGTGTCGAGTTCGGGTACAGGGCCTTCGGCGAGGGTCACGTTCTCACCGGCGCCGGGGAAGGTGTCTACATCGAACGGCACCACCCTGATCGAGATTCCGTTGTCAGCTGAGTCGCCGATCAGGGCGTCAAGCTGGTCGGCGAGCACCTTGGGGCCACCGAACTGCATTCGGAGTGCGGCCTCGTGGATGAAGGCGCGTAGCGGGATCTTGCCGGATCGGACCACTTGCTGCCGCTGCACGCGGAACGCGGTTCGGACATCGATGTCCTTGCGGGGGAGTGGCGGATAGACCCGAGCGAACACGGCAGACGCGTAACTCCCGGTTTGCAGCAGGCCTGGGATGTAAGTGGTGGTGCAGACGGAGAGGGTCTTGGCGTGATGTTCGATCTCGGCTACCTCGAGGAAGTCTGTCGTCAGGACCTCTCGGTACTCCTCCCACCAGCCTCGACCACGCTCCGCGATGATGTCAGCGAGGGCGTCGATCATCGGTCGATTCGCGCAGTTGCACGCAGAGGCGATGGTGCGCAGGCGGTCTGCGCTGATGCCGATCCGTCCTGATTCCATCTGGGTGACCTGAGCAGGGTTCATCCCGACGAGACGACCGAGCTCTGAGCCGCCGTAGCCAGCCTGTTCGCGCATCCTCCGCAGCTCGGTGCCAAACCTGCGTTGGCGGAGTGTCGGGTTGGCGCGTGGCGGCATGGCTTCCTTCCAGGACGTAGTCGCCCCAAGTCTGCCGCGAGGGCTGAGCGTCGGTCTACCGACTACCACGATAGAGGGATGTTCCCGAAGTGGGGGAAATTTATCCACCCCCGTGCGCTATGGTCGACATCACATCGATCCGACGGATCGTCAGTAACGCCTGCTAGCAAGCACCGCAGAGCAGTCATGTCCATCTGCCTGGCCTGGCTCACGGCGACATGTGTTCCGCCGGTTCTTCCCTCACTCACGCCTCGGGAGAACTCCCATGCGTCACCTCAACACGCGCTCGATCACCATCGCCCGTCAATCCCTCCGCGACACCATGACCCGCGTCGGGTGGGAGCCCGACACCATCATCGACGCGCAGCTCGCGCTCGTTGAGCTGCTGGTCAACGCCTGGCAGCATGGTGACACCCCCGTGCCGCTCGTCCAGATCATCTCCGTCGACCGCTCCCTGCGCGTCTCCGTCACGGACGAGAGCCCCCTCGTCCCGAACCCGCAGGCCCCGAACCTCTTCGCCGAGTCCGGGCGCGGTCTCCAACTCGTGGAGGGGCTCACCCACCGGTGGGGCGTCGACCCGCAGACCTGCGGCAAGTCCGTCTGGTTCGAGCTGGACGGTGCCGCGTGACGCGTCACCCCATGAAGCCGACGGACCCCCGGATCCGGCACTTCACCGACGAGCACATCCGCACCCTCCTCGCCGAAGTCCAGGAGCGCGGCAAGAAGTTCGGCCTGATCTGGCCCTCGGCCTGCACCGACAAGACCATCGAGGGCCGCGTCCTCGTCTGCTTCAACACCGCGCCCGCGTCGACGTTGTTGAACCTCCTCACCCTGCTCCTCGATGCCGAGCGCGAGACCAGGTGCGATTCCTGATCGGGACGGCCTTCGCCGTCCTCCTCGCCCTCGCCTTCGCGACCGTCGCCCTGGGTGTCGTCACCGCCCTCCGCGCGACCCCGCCCGACGAGGACGCCTGACCGCCGGCCCCCGCCGCCCGCGCGCCGGGGGCTGCGGCACGATGGACCCCATGCACACCGACCGCTACGCACCGCCGACCACCCTCCCCGGCCTCCTGCAACGCGGCCGAGGCCAGGGCGCGCTGCTGGCCGCCGAGGACCCGGCTTCAGCCGCCGACCTCGTCTACGGCTGCATCCGCTGGGAGTGGCGGTGGGACTCGGTGGTCGACCACCGACACCTCTACCTCGCCCGGCTGATACGGGACTTGGAGCTGCCGCTCAGCCCTGTGATCGAGCTGCTGGCCGCGGACGAGGACACCCGCGACCGGGCCGCCGGTGTCCTGGAGCTGCTGGCCCTCGGTGGCTCGACCGAGGCCCGGGAGGCCCTGCGGGACCACCTGCCGGAGGAGGAGCCCGAAGAATTCCCCGCTTCGGAGCGGCAGCCCGACGAGCCGGATCCGATGGCCGAGCTGCCGAGCAGCGCGCTGCTGGAGTTGCTCGCCGGCCCTGACGCGTCGGAGCACCGCAAGACGAACGCGCTGCGCGTCCTCTACCGACGGGAGCCGGAGCCAGGCCTCGTCCCGCTCGTCCCCTCGCTCGGCACGGCGGACGGCGAGTACCCCCTGCCGCTGCTCCCCGGTGTCATCCGCAAGCTCGGCGCCCTCGCGATGCCGGCCGCCCGTGAGTGGGCCGCCTCCGACACCCGCTGGCTGGCCTGGGAGGGCATGTCCGCGCTGGCCGAGTACGGCGAGGAGCAGGACATCCCGACTCTGATCGCCGAGTTGGAGCGGGACTGGGCCGAGCGCACCTGGTGCGGCCCGCTGTTCCTGGCGCGCGGCCTCGCCCGCTTCGGTACGAAGGCCGCCGACGCGACCTCCCTGTTGCGCCGCTTCTGGCTCTACACCCCGCACTCGTACGAGCGCGCCGACTACCTGCGGGCGCTGGCCGCGCTCGGCTCCGCCGGCATGCCCGAGGCGTACACCGAGTCACTCTGGGACTGCGAGGAGGAGGTCCGCCTGCTCGGCGTCGAGCACGCCCCCGACCGGCCCCACGTCCTGCAGAGGATCGCCTACCTCCGGGACGACCCGATCGAGGAACCGGCGGTCAGGGCCGCCGCCCGGGAGCGGCTGGCGGCCCTGCCTGGCTGACCCGGCCTACAGCCCCGGGATGCGACCGTTCCGGTAGAGGTCCACGAACAGCTGGTGGTCCGCCCGGGCCTGGGCGCCGTACGCGTGGGCGAAGTCGACCAGCATCGCCGTGAAGCCCTTCGCGTCCCGGCTGATCGCCTCGTGGATGGCGTGCTCCGTCGAGAACGGCACCAGGGTGTGCCCGCTGGAGGACTCGTCGGCGGCCGCGTGCATGGTCGCCGTCGCCCGGCCCAGGTACTCGGTCACGGCGAGCAGGTCGGACAGCTCGTTCAGGTCCGTCCAGTCCAGGTCGGTGGCGTACGGCGACACCTCCGCGACCAGCTGCCCGCGCCCGCGCAGCTCCGTGTACCCGAGCCACGGGTCGCTGTGCGACTGCAGCGCCCGCTGGGAGATCACCGTCCGGTGCCCCTCGTGCTCGAAGTAGCCGGCGATCGCGGGATCGGTGACGTGCCGGGCGACCGCCGGCGTCTGCCCCTGCTTCATGTAGATGATCACGTCGTTCTCGAGGGCGTCGGTGTGCCCCTCCAGCAGCAGGTTGTACGAGGGCAGCCCCGCCGAGCCGATGCCGATGCCCCGCCGCCCGACCACGTCCTTGACCTTCAGCGACTCCGGCCGCGTCCGGGAGGCCGACGGCAGGGTGTCCAGGTAGGCCTCGAACGCCGCCAGCACCTCGGCCTTGGTCGGCTCGTCCAGCTCGATCGCGCCCCCGCCGAGGCGGAAGCGGCGGTCGTAGCCCTCGACCACGGTGTCCCCGTCGAGCAGCTCGACCCGGGTCTGCAGCCGTGCCTGCCGCAGCGTCTCCAGCACCGGCCCGCTCGCCGTCTCCAGGGTGTACGGCTCGGGATCGCCGGAAGCGACGTGCGCCGCGATCCGCTCCCGGTACGCCTCGGCGAAGGCCGTGACCAGCTGGGTGATCGTCTCGTCGGACAGCGCCTTGGCGTAGCCGATCAGGGCGAGCGAGGCGGCCAGGCGCTGGACGTCCCAGGTGAACGCCCCGACGTAGGCCTCGTCGAAGTCGTTGACGTTGAAGACCAGCCGCCCCTCGGCGTTCAGGTAGGTGCCGAAGTTCTCCGCGTGCAGGTCGCCGTGGATCCACACCCGGCTGGTGCGCTCGTCCAGGAACGGCGCGCCGAAGCCCTCGTAGCGGTCCGAGGTGAGGTCGGCGTAGTAGAGCGCGGCGGTGCCCCGGTAGAAGGCGAAGGCGGACGCGGCCATCTTGCGGAACTTCACCCGGAAGGCCGCCGGGTCCTGGGCGAGCAGGTCGCCGAAGGCCGTTTCGAAGACACTGAGGACGGTCTCCGCGCGGTCGGGTGCGGCGGGCTGCGGGTGTGACATGGGCAATCCTTCGGGACGCGTCGGGGTGGCCGGGGACAGGTGGCTCTGGAGGCTAGAGTAGGAGGGTGAATGTGTGAGCGATGGTCCGGGCCCCAGGAGGTGTCCGGGCCACATCCATTTCCAGGGCATCCCCTGTGACCTGCACGTTCGCCGGCCCACCAGACCAGCACCAGAGCCTCCGGAGGCCCCGCCTTGAGCGACCAGCCGTTCGCGCATCTGCACGTCCACACCGAGTACTCGATGCTGGACGGTGCCGCCCGGCTGAAGCAGATGTTCAAGGAGGTCGAGCGCCTGGGGCAGACCCACGTGGCGATGACCGACCACGGCAACATGTACGGCGCCGCCGAGTTCCACAAGCAGGCCACCGCCGCAGGCATCACGCCCGTCATCGGCATCGAGGCGTACGTCGCCCCCGAGTCCCGCTCCAACACCAAGCGCATCCTGTGGGGCCAGCCGCACCAGAAGAAGGACGACGTCTCCGCGTCCGGCGCGTACACCCACAAGACCATCTGGGCCCGCAACAAGGAGGGCCTGCACAACCTCTTCAAGCTGACCTCGCGCTCCTACGCCGAGGGCTGGCTGGTGAAGTGGCCCCGGATGGACAAGGAGCTGATCTCCGAGCTGTCCGGCGGCCTGATGGCCACCACCGGCTGCCCCTCCGGCGAGGTGCAGACCCGCCTGCGCCTCGGGCAGTTCGACGAGGCGCTGAAGTCCGCCGCCGACTACCAGGACATCTTCGGCAAGGAGAACTACTTCCTGGAGCTGATGGACCACGGCCTCGACATCGAGAAGCGGGTCCGCGACGGGCTGCTGGAGATCAGCAAGAAGCTGGACATCCCCCCGGTCGTCACCAACGACTCGCACTACACCACCGAGGCCGACGCCGGCGCGCACGACCTCCTCCTCTGCGTCCAGACCGGCAAGAACCTCTCCGACCCGGACCGCTTCCGCTTCGACGGCACCGGCTACTACATCAAGTCCGCCGCCGAGATGTACGCGCTGGACTCCTCGGACGCCTGGCAGGAGGGCTGCCGCAACAGCCAGCTCCTCGTCGCCTCGCGCGTGGACACCGAGGGCATGTTCAAGTTCAAGAACCTCATGCCCCGCTTCCCCATCCCGGAGGGCTTCGAGTCCGAGGCGGACTTCTTCAAGTCCAAGGTCTGGGAGGGCATGGACTGGCGCTTCCCGGACGGGTACGACGAGGAGCACAAGAAGCTCGCCGAGTACGAGATGGACACCATCATCCAGATGGGGTTCCCGGCGTACTTCCTCGTGGTCGCCGACTTCATCATGTGGGCCAAGAGCCAGGGCATCGCGGTGGGCCCTGGCCGTGGTTCGGCGGCCGGCTCGCTGGTCGCGTACGCGATGGGCATCACCGACCTCGACCCGATCCCGCACGGCCTGATCTTCGAGCGCTTCCTCAATCCCGAGCGCATCTCCATGCCCGACGTCGACATCGACTTCGACGAGCGCCGGCGCGGTGACGTGATCCGCTACGTGACGGAGAAGTGGGGATCCGACAAGGTCGCCATGATCGTCACGTACGGCACCATCAAGGCGAAGGCCGCCATCAAGGACTCCTCGCGAGTCCTCGGCTACCCGTACGCGATGGGCGACCGCATCACCAAGGCGATGCCGCCGGACGTCATGGGCAAGGGCATCCCGCTGTCCGGCATCACGGACAGCAGCCACCCGCGTTACGGCGAGGCAGGCGAGATCCGCGGGCTGTACGAGACCGACCCGGACGTCAAGAAGGTCATCGACACCGCGCGCGGCATCGAGGGCCTGATCCGCCAGCCCGGCGTGCACGCCGCCGGCGTCATCATGTCCGCCGAGCCGCTGACCGACCACATCCCGGTCTGGACCCGGCACACCGACGGCGTCACCATCACGCAGTTCGACTACCCCACTTGTGAGGGCCTCGGCCTCCTCAAGATGGACTTCCTCGGCCTGCGCAATCTGACGATCATGGACGACGCCGTCAAGGCGATCGAGAAGAACAAGGGCATCAAGATCAACCTGCTTGATCTGCCCCTGGACGACAAGCCCACGTACGAGCTGCTGGCGCGCGGCGACACGCTCGGCGTCTTCCAGCTCGACGGCGGGCCCATGCGCTCGCTGCTGCGCCTGATGAAGCCCGACAACTTCGAAGACATTTCGGCTGTTCTGGCGCTGTACCGGCCGGGCCCGATGGGCGTCAACTCGCACACCAACTACGCGCTGCGCAAGAACGGGCAGCAGGAGATCACCCCGATCCACCCGGAGCTGGAGAAGCCCCTGGAGGAGGTGCTCCGGCCGACGTACGGCCTGATCGTCTACCAGGAGCAGGTGCAGAAGGCCGCGCAGATCCTCGCCGGGTACTCGCTCGGCCAGGCAGACCTGCTGCGCCGGGCGATGGGCAAGAAGAAGAAGGAGATCCTGGAAGCGGAGTTCGTCCCCTTCCAGAAGGGCTGCCGCGAGCGCGGCTACTCCGACGCGGCCATCCAGGCCGTGTGGGACGTCCTCGTCCCCTTCTCCGGCTACGCGTTCAACAAAGCGCACACCGCCGGGTACGGGCTGGTCTCGTACTGGACGGCCTACCTCAAGGCCAACTACCCGGCCGAGTACATGTCCGGCCTGCTCACGTCCGTCAAGGACGACAAGGACAAGTCCGCGGTCTACCTCAACGAGTGCCGCAAGATGGGCATCAACGTCCTCCCGCCGGACGTCAACGAGTCGGACTCGGACTTCACCCCGCACGGTGACGACACCGTCCGCTTCGGGCTCACCGCCATCCGCAACGTCGGCGGGCCGGTCGTCGACTCGATGATCCGGACGAGGAAGACCAAGGGGAAGTTCTCCTCCTTCCCCGACTTCCTGGACAAGGTGGAATCGGTGGTCTGCAACAAGCGGACCGTCGAATCACTGATCAAGGCCGGCGCCTTCGACTCGCTCGGGCACACCCGCAAGGGCCTCAGCGCGCAGTTCGAGCCGATGATCGACAACGTCGTCGGCGTGAAGCGGAAGGAAGCCGAGGGGCAGTTCGACCTCTTCGGCGGCGACGCCACGGCGGACGAGCCGAGCTTCGGGCTCGACGTCGTCTTCTCCGAGGAGGAGTGGGAGAAGTCCTTCCTGCTCACCCAGGAGCGGGAGATGCTCGGCCTGTACGTCTCCTCGCACCCGCTGCACGGCATCGAGCACGTCCTCGCCGACAAGGCGGACTGCGCGGTCGCCGACCTCGCGGAACGGCCGGACGGGACGATCGTCACCATCGGCGGCATCATCTCGGGCCTCCAGCGGAAGATGACCAAGCAGGGCAACGCGTGGGCCATCGCGACCGTCGAGGACCTGGCGGGCTCGATCGACTGCATGTTCTTCCCGGCGAGCTACCAGCTGGTCTCCTCCCAACTCGTCGAGGACGCCGTGGTGTTCGTGCGCGGCAAGCTCGACAAGCGGGAGGACGTGCCGCGGCTGATGGGGATGGAGCTGTCCGTCCCCGACCTGTCGAACGCGCACGCCGAGGCGCCGATCACCATCAACATCCCGAGCGGGAAGGTCACGCCGCCGCTGGTCGCGCGGCTGGGCGAGGTGCTCGGGAGCCACAAGGGCACGACCGAGGTGCGGGTGCGGCTGGAGAGCCGCAACAAGACGACCGTGCTGCGGTTGGACCGGCACCGAGTGAAGTCGGATCCGGCGCTGTTCGGGGACCTGAAGCAGTTGCTCGGGCCCAGTTGTCTGGCGGTTTGACGCAGGACGCAGCCGGTCTTTGAGGCCGGGTGCGGGTGGATGGTCTTCCGCTTCGCGCAGTTCCCCGCGCCCCTACGGGCGCGGGGAACTTTTGGTTGGGGGCGAAAGAGACGGAGGGGAGGGGAGAGGGGCTAAGGGGCGCGGGGAACTTCTGCTTGGGGGGAAGAGGCACAAGGCGTGCGGGGGCGGCGTCAGGAGCCGGTGCCGAGGCCGGGGGGGACGGCGGTGTGGAGGGCTGAGACGAAGGCGGAGATGGCCGGGTGGGAGCCGGCGCCCGCCCGGAAGGCGGCGCGGGTGCGGCGGTACATGGGGAGGCGGGTGAGGACGACGCCGGATGGGGGTTGGGCGGTGCCGAGGTGGGGGACGAGGGCGACGCCCTGGCCGGCGGCGACCAGGGCGAGGACGGTGGTGAAGTCGTCGATCTGGTGGCGGATCCGGGGGGCGAAGCCGGCGGATTCGCAGGCGCGGACGGCCATGGTGTGGCAGAGGGTGCCGGGCGGGGACATGATCCACGGGGCGGCGCGCTGTTCGGCGACGGTGCCCGGGGTGCGGGCGGCCAGGTACATGGGCTCGGTGAAGACCGGGCGGGTCGCCGCGAGGCCGGGTTCGGGGTCGGTCGGGACGAGGTCGTACTCGTGCACCAGGGCCACGTCCAGTTCCCCCGCGCGCAGGGCCGCGCCGACCGCCGCCGGGTCGACCTCGGTGACCATCGGCTCCAGCCCGGGGTGCCAGGCGGCCAGTTCGGCGAGCACCGCCGGGATGATCGCGCGGGCCGCCGAGGGGTAGGTGCCGATCCGCAGCGGACCGGCCAACCCGCGCTTGGCATGGGCGAGTTCGGCGCCCGCCTGCTCCAGCAGGGCGAGCACCGATTCGGCGTGCCGGACCAGGTTGCGCCCGGCCGGGGTGAGGGTGACCCGGCGCCCGGTGCGCTCCAGCAGCGGGACGCCGGCCTCCTTCTCCAGGACGGACAGCTGCTGGGACACCGCCGAAGGGCTGAAGGACAGCGCCTCGGCGACGGCCGCGATGGTGCCGAGGTGGGCGAGTTCGCGCAGCAGGCGCAGGCGTCGGACGTCGAGCATCGGCTCAGCTTACGAGAAGCGTCGGAAATGTGAACTGGACCTGCTGTGGTGGGCGACCGCAGGATCGTGGGCATGGAACTCAAGAGCCTGGACCTCGAGGGCATCTACGTCCCCCTCATCACCCCCTTCGCCGCCGACGGCTCGGTCGCTCTGGACGCGCTGGAGAAGCTCGCGTACGAGGTGCTCGACGCCGGGGCGGCCGGGCTGGTCGCGCTCGGCACCACCGGCGAGCCGGCCGCGCTGACCGCCGAGGAGCGGGACGCCGTGGTGGACGTCGCCGCGAGCGCCTGCGCCGCACGCGGGGCGCAGCTGATCGTCGGCGCCTTCGGCGGGGACACCCGGGCGACCGCCGAGTCGCTGGCCGCGCTGGGCGCGCGGGTGCCGCAGGCGGCGGCCGCGCTGGTGACCGTCCCGTCGTTCGTACGGCCCGGCGAGGCGGGGACGGTCGCGCACTTCCGGGCGCTGGCCGCGAGCAGCCCGCTGCCGCTGGTCGTCTACGACATCCCGTACCGCACCGGGCAGCAGCTCTCCACCGCCGCGCTGCGCGAACTCGCCGCGATCGAGGGCGTGGTGGGCGTCAAGTACGCGACCGGCGGGCTGGACCAGACGGCCGCCGAGCTGCTCGCGACCGCCCCCGAGGGGTTCGCGTTCCTCACCGGGGAGGACGCCTTCCTGGCGCCGATGCTGGCGCTCGGCGCGGCCGGCGGCATCCTGGCCTCCGCCCACCTGGCGACCGGCCGGTTCGTGGAGCTGGCGCAGGCCTGGCAGGCCGGGGACGTCGCGCGGGCGCGGGCGCTCGGGCACCGGCTGACCGGCCTGGCGCTGGCCGCGTTCACGGCACCGAACCCGGCGGTCACCAAGGGCGTGCTGCACGCCCAGGGGCGGATCCCGACGCCGGATGTCCGGCTGCCGCTGCTGCCGGCGGGAGGGGCGGAGGTCCGCGCGGCACTGGACCTGGTGAATGGTCTGGACCACTAGCGTCGGTCCGAGGAGCCTCTCACACCCTGGAATACCCGGCCGCCCAGCCCGCGTGACAAGGCATGATGGGCAGAGTGCGGCTGTGAACAGCACCATTCAGAGGAGTAGTCGTCATGAAGATCGGCATTGTCGGTGCCACCGGACAGGTCGGCGGCGTGGTCCGCGAGATCCTGGCCGAGCGTAACTTCCCGGTCGAGCAGCTGCGGCTGTTCGCCTCGGCCCGCTCGGCGGGGCGCACCCTGCCGTGGCAGGGCACCGAGGTCACCGTCGAGGACGCGGCCACGGCCGACTACACGGGCCTCGACATCGTGATCTTCTCGGCCGGTGGCACCACCTCCAAGGCCCTCGCCCCCAAGGTCGCCGCGGCCGGTGCCGTCGTCATCGACAACTCCTCCGCCTGGCGCCGCGACCCCGAGGTCCCGCTGGTCGTCTCCGAGGTCAACCCCGAGGCCATCGCGGACCGCCCCAAGGGCATCATCGCCAACCCGAACTGCACCACCATGGCCGCCATGCCCGTGCTGCGCCCGCTGCACGAGGAGGCCGGCCTCGCCGCGCTGGTCGTCTCCACCTACCAGGCCGTCTCCGGCAGCGGCGTCGCCGGCGTCGCCGAGCTGCAGGACCAGGCCGCCAAGGTCATCGACGGCGCCTCCGGGCTCGCCCACGACGGCTCCGCGGTCGAGTTCCCCGAGCCCAGGGTCTACAAGCGCCCGATCGCCTTCAACGTGCTGCCGCTGGCCGGCTCCATCGTCGAGGACGGCTCCAACGAGACCGACGAGGAGCAGAAGCTCCGCCACGAGAGCCGCAAGATCCTCGGCATCCCCGCCCTGAAGGTCGCCGGCACCTGCGTGCGCGTCCCGGTCTTCTCCGGCCACTCGCTGCAGATCAACGCCCGCTTCGAGCGCCCGATCAGCCCCGAGCGCGCCGTCGAGCTGCTCGCCGGCGCCCCCGGTGTCGAGCTGTCCGAGATCCCCACCCCGCTGCAGGCCGCGGGCAAGGACCCGAGCTACGTCGGCCGCATCCGGGCGGACGAGACCGTCGAGAACGGCCTGTCGCTGTTCGTCTCCAACGACAACCTGCGCAAGGGCGCCGCGCTCAACGCCGTCCAGCTGGCCGAGCTGGTCGCCGCCGAGCTCAAGGGCTGACGCCCGGATTTCAAGGGATGAGCCCACGGGCTCACAGGTCGAAACGCCGTCGCGTGACCTCGGGCGGGCTCCGTCGTTGAACGGGGCCCGCCTTCGCGTTCTTTGCGTTCCGTTGGGGCGGCTGTTGCGGTACCGGGACATCCGGCAAGGTTCGGCAGGCGAACCCCGGGTAGAAGGTGACCCAACGATCGGGCGGCGACGGGGGCCCCTCACCTCGGTACGCCCGGACGGTGGGCGGACCGCCCACCCCCGATGCGATCGACCCGACTGATCCCGAGGGCGAGCGAAAAGAGGTGCGCGATGGACCGCTGTGTCGTCCTGGTGGACGCCGGATATCTGCTGGGCGCCGCCGCCAGCCTGCTCGCGGGGGATCCCTCCCGGTCCAAGGTCACCGTGAACCACACGGCCCTGATCACCGCGCTGCGTGAGCGCGCCGAAGCCGAGACCGGGCTGCCGCTGCTGCGCATCTACTGGTTCGACGCCGCGCCCGACCGGCGTCCGATGCCCGAGCACCGGCGGCTGCGCGTCCTGCCGAGGGTCACCGTACGGCTCGGGGCGCTCACCCGGGCCGAGGGACGCTGGGTGCAGAAGGGCGTCGACGCCGCGATGCACGCCGAACTCTCCGAACTCGCCCGCAACCGGGCCTGCGCCGACGTCGTACTGATCACCGGGGACGGTGACCTGCTGCCCGGCATGATGACCGCCAAGGAGCACGGCGTCGCCGTCCACCTGTGGGCACTGCAGGCCGCCGACGGGGACTTCAACCAGTCCGAGGACCTGGTCGGGGAGGCCGACGAGCGGCGGGTGCTGGACCGGGAGTGGATCGAGGGCTCGTTCTCGCTGCGGGACAGCTCCAGCCTCTTCCCGGCGCCCGGGGCCCGGCAGGAGATCGCCAAGATCCTCGCCGCCCCGCCGGCCGCGCTGCCCACTGTGGTCCCGGGTGTGGTCCCCGCCGCGCTGCCGACCGTGGTCCCGGCGGCGGCCCGTCCCGCCGCGGCGGCCCAGGGGAGCCCCGCCCCCGCCGCCAACGGGCGGCCGCAGCCCGCCGCGGCCGCGCTCAAGGTCGTCCCGACACCGAAGGACCTGGCCGGGCGGGCCTCCTCCGTCACCCCGATCACCCCGGTG
Source organism: Kitasatospora sp. NPDC023120 (assembly GCF_055560835.1). Lineage (NCBI taxonomy): Bacteria > Bacillati > Actinomycetota > Actinomycetes > Kitasatosporales > Streptomycetaceae > Kitasatospora > Kitasatospora sp. NPDC023120. Next base: position 38,755 of record NZ_JBVHHY010000041.1, read on the forward strand.
GCGAACGGGCACGGGGCGGTCGGACACGCCGCCGGTGCGAACGGGCACGCCGCGAACGGGCACGGCGGTGCCGCCCAGGCCGGGCCGGTGCTGCGGTGGTCCTCCGACCGCGGCTGGGTCGACCGCCCCGCCCCCGAGCCCGCCGTCACCGCCGGCGACAGCCTCCCCACCCTCGCCCAGCTCACCACCGCCGAACAGCGCTGGGCCGACCGCGAGGAGGACATCACCTCCATCGGCGGCGACGCCCACGAGGTCGGCCAGGTCTTCGCCCGCCGCTGGACCGAGCGGATCGGCGACTCCGAACGGCTCACCGTGCTGTGGCCCGACTACCCGCGCATCCCGCACCGCGTCGACGGCGAGCTGCTCCGCTACGCCGCCCGCTTCGGGCTGCTCGCGCACAAGGACGACCAGATCGACGAGCACGACCGCTACGCCATCCGGGCCGGGTTCTGGAAGGAGCTGGCCGCACGGGTGCCGGGCGGGTCCATGGTCGTCGACGACTGAGCCGGGTGACGCGGTGGGGGCGGTCCAGGCGCGTCCGATCGGCGTCCGCGCTTTCCGGCGATCAGGCCCCCTTGTCCGGTTCGCCCGTATGAGCGCGTAGAGTCTCCGGTCGTGAGTGAGACGGCCGGGCGAGCACCCGAGGAAACCCCGCCGTGCATTGCCGTGCGCGACCTGGTCAGGACCTACCGCAGCGGACGCGGCGCGACCGCCACCGAGATCCGGGCCAACGACGGCATCACCCTCACCGTCCGGCAGGGCGAGATCTTCGGGCTGCTCGGACCGAACGGCGCCGGGAAGTCGACGCTGGTGCGCCAGCTCACCGGACTGCTGCGCCCCGACTCGGGATCCGTCGAACTCCTCGGGCACGACATCGTGCGGCACCCCGAGCGGGCCTCCCGGCTGCTCGGGTACCTCGGGCAGGAATCCACCGCGCTGGACGAGCTGACCGTCGCGCTCGCCGCCGAGACCACCGGACGGCTGCGCGGGCTCGGCCGGGCCCAGGCGCGGAGCGCGGCCGGGGACGTCCTGGACGAACTCGGACTCACCGCCATCGCGCAGCGGCCGCTCGCCAAGCTGTCCGGCGGGCAGCGCCGGCTCGCCTGCTTCGCCGCCACCCTGGTCGGGGACCGGCCGCTGCTCGTCCTGGACGAGCCGACCACCGGCATGGACCCCGTCGCCCGGCGGGCCGTGTGGAGCGCCGTCGACCGGCGGCGCGCCGACCACGGGACGACCGTGCTGCTGGTCACCCACAACGTGATCGAGGCGGAGACCGTCCTCGACCGGGTCGCCGTGGTGGACGACGGCCGGGTCATCGCCTGCGACACGCCCGGCGGGCTCAAGGCGCTCGTGGACGGCGACGTCCGGCTCGACCTGGTCTGGCGCGACGAGGCGCCGATCGGCGTCCCCGCCGTGGCCGCGCTGCGCGAGCGGGCCGAGTGCACCGGGCGCCGCTGGACCGTCCGTACCACCCCCGAGCAGGCCCGGGAGCTGGTCGCCGCCGTCACCACCGGCCCGGCCTTCGCCGCGCTCGACGACTTCACCCTCGCCACCCCGAGCCTTGAGGACGCGTACCTCAAGCTGGGCGGCCGCCACGGAGGACTGGCCAAGTGACCCTGCTCTCGGCCCCGCCGCGGACCGACCCGACCTCGGCCGGACCCGCCCCGCTCGCCCCCGCGGCCCGGCTGCTGCCCTCGCTGGCCGCCGTGTACCGGGCGCAGCTCGCCCGGGCGCGGGTGGCGCGGATCCCGCTGCTGTTCGTCGCCACCTTCCAGTCCGTCGGCATCCTCGTGATGATGCGGGGCGTCGTGGAGGCCGGGCAGTCCTCGGCGGCGCGGTCGGTGGTCGCCGGGTCGAGCGTGCTGGTCGTCGCCTTCGTCGCGCTGAACCTGCTCGCCCAGTACTTCGGCAAGCTGCGGGCCACCGGCGGGCTCGACCACTACGCGACGCTGCCGGTGCCGGCGGCCTCCGTGGTGCTCGGGGCGGCCGCCGCGTACGCCTCGTTCACCCTGCCCGGGACGGTCGCCACGGCTGCCGTCGGGGCGGTCATGTTCGGGCTGCCGCTCGGGCAGCTGTGGGTCCTGCTGGCGGTCGTCCCGCTCGCCGGAGCCGCGCTCTCCGGGCTGGGGGCGGCCTGCGGGCTGCTCGCGCCCCGGCAGGAGATCGCGACGATGCTCGGGCAGCTCGGGATGTCCGCCGCCCTGCTGCTCGGCGTCCTGCCCGTCGACCACCTGCCGCAGCCGGTGCTGTGGCTGCGCGACCTGCTGCCCTCCACGTACGGGGTCGAGGCCTTCGCGCGGACCTTCACACCGGACCCGGACTGGGCGATGGTGCTCGCCGACCTGGGGGTGTGCGCCGGGGTCGGCGTGGTGTCGCTGGGCGTGGCCACGTGGGCGTACCGCCGGGCGGTCGCGCGGTAGGCGGCAGTCCCGGGCCGGTCCGGGGACCGCACGGGCGGTGGGGCCGTTCCGGGGGCTGTCGTGAAACGATGGGGCCTGTGACCGTACCGAACACACCTCCGGATCCCGCCCACACCGATGTGCAGGCGGCGCCGGAAGACGCCGTGCCCGACACCGCGCCCCACGCCGTGCCCGACGCCGTGTCCGACCCGTACGCGCCTCCGCGGGAGAGCGGGCCCCTCGCGCCCGTGGCGTCCGAGGGGGAGAGGGCGTCGCTGGTGCAGCGGCTGCTGCCAGAGGTGCGGCTCGGAGCGGGCGTCGTGGTGGCCTGCCTGGTGGCCGGGCTGGTGATGGCCGCGCTGTGGGTGTGGCTGGCGCCGAAGGTGCCGCTCGTGGTGGACGGGGACCGGATCCTCTACGTCGACCCCGAGGGCGAGCAGCGGGCCGGGGCCGACGCGGTGTTCGCGATCATCGCCCTGGGCGCCGGGGTCCTGACCGCGCTCGCCGCCTTCCTGGTCACCCGGCGGCGCGGGGGCGGCATCGCCGTCGCGCTGGGGCTCACCATCGGCGGACTGCTCGGATCGCTGGGCGCCTGGCGGATCGGGCGGTGGCTCGGGCCGAGCAACGACCTGATCGGCGAGGCCCGGCGGGTCGGCAACGGCGGACACTTCGACGCGAGCATCGACCTGGGGGCGATGGGGGCGCTGCTGGTGTGGCCGATGGCCGCGATGGTGGTGCTGCTCGCGCTGTCGGCGGCGTTCGGGAAGCGGGAGGAGGACCCGCCGCCGTACTGGGGGGCGCCCGCGGGGCAGACTCCGGTGGGGCCGTCGGCCGGGCCGGGGACGGAGCACGGCACCGGGCACTGACGGCGGTCGGGTGCGGGCCGGTGCCCGGCACCGGCACCGGTCAGCGCGCGATGGGGGCGGTTCGGGCCCGGGTGAGGGCGATGAGGTCGGTGGGGGCCAGCTCCACCTCGAGGCCGCGGCGTCCCGCCGAGACGTAGACGGTGGGGTGGGTGAGGGCGCTGTCGTCGATAACGGTGCGCAGGGGGCGGCGCTGGCCCAGGGGGGAGATGCCGCCGCGGACGTAGCCGCTGCTGCGTTCGGCGGCGGCGGGGTCGGCCATGGTGGCGCGTTTGCCGCCGACGGCCGATGCCAGGGCCTTGAGGTCGAGCTGCCCGGCGACGGGGACCACGCCGACGGTGAGGGTGCCGTCCACGTCGGCGACGAGGGTCTTGAAGACGCGCTCGGCGGCCACTCCGAGGACCTCGGCCGCCTCGCCACCGTAGGAGGCGGCGGCCGGGTCGTGGTCGTAGGCGTGCACGGTGAAGGCGACGCCGGCGGTTTCCAGGGCGACGGTGGCGGGGGTGCCCTGGCCGCCCTTCTTGGTCTTCCTGGCCATGACGGGGTCCTGGGGGTCCGGGGTCAGTTGGGGCTGAAGGACTGGCGGGTGAGGTCGACGGCGGGCAGCGAGGGCAGCCAGGTGAGGACGGCGGTCTCGCGGCGCAGCAGGTCGAGTTCGGTGCGCAGGCGCTGGGCGGTGTCCGGGCAGGCGAGCAGCTGCTGCTTGACCGGGGTCTCGAACACCGAGGCGGCGGCGACCAGGTAGGAGAGCACCTGCGGGTCGTCGGGGAGGTCCTGACGGCCGACGGTGCTGGCCTCGCGGGCCCCGGCGAGGCGCTTCTGGTAGACCCGGAACGCCCGCTCGACCTCGGCGGCGAGGGCGCCGGAGCCCTCGCCGGGGAGCTCCTCGATCGGCTCGATCTCGCCGGTCAGGTACGGGCCGGAGGCGTCCACCGAGCGGAGCGCGAACCGGGTGGTGCCGGTGACCAGGAGCTCGTAGCGGCCGTCCGGCTGGTCCTGGACGGAGGCGACGTCGGCGACGCAGCCGATGTGGAAGACCGCCTCCAGCGGGTCCCCGGTGGCGGTGCCGAGGCCGTCGAGCGGCCCGGCGGGGCCGTCCTCGGCCCGGACCGGGGCGACTTCGCGGCCGTCCTTGATCGCGATCACGCCGAAGCGCCGGGGGGTGTCCTCGGGCTGTTCGAGCAGATCGGCGACGAGACGGCGGTAGCGCTCCTCGAAGACGTTCAGGGGCAGCACCAGGCCCGGGTAGAGCACGGTGTTCAGCGGGAAGAGCGGTAGCCGTTCTGTCACGGCGGACAGCGTAGTTCCCCGGGCCCCGCGGTTGTCGCGGGGTTATCCGCGTTGGAGCATCCGCGTGGCGCCGGTGACGGCGGTGGAGGCGAGCAGCCAGCCGATGATCACCAGCGAGGCGGAGATCCACTGGCTGAGGCCGCCCGGGTTCCAGCCGCCCTGGTTGAGGTCGACGATCGGCAGCAGCTGGTTGAGGGTGTAGAGCACCGCGTTCCAGTGCGGCCGTTCGTCGGCCTTGAGCGGCTCCAGCGGGTGGGTGGCGAACCAGAGGCTGCCGAGGGCCCACGCGAGCAGCAGCCACAGGCCCGCCCGGCCGGGGCGGTAGCCGTAGCCGACGGTGGCGTCCTGGACGGCGCCCCAGACCCGGGCGGGCAGCGGCAGGGTCCGGCGGCGGCGGCGCTGCTTGGCGTACAGCACCTCGCGGGCGTCGTCGTCGGCGCCGTCGCGGCGCAGGGCGGCGGCCAGCTGCTCGTAGGACTCCGGCTGGAAGTCGACGGAGGAGCCCTCGAGCCAGGCGATCCGCTGCTGGACCGAGAACGCCGACTTCGGGCGCAGGTTCTCGTAGACGAAGTTGGTGAGGCCCAGGTGCTTGCCGAGCGGCCAGGCCTCGGGGGTGTCGACCAGGTTGCCGACCCGGGCGCGGGAGAGCGAGACCAAGCCGGTGGGGCGGAACGAGCAGGTGAAGCGCAGCTCGGGGGTGTGGATGCGGCGCAGCGAGAGTTCGTCGTCACCCTCGAGGTGGAATTCGCCGGAGATCAGGCAGGCGCCGTCGAAGCGGCTGTCGGACAGCCGGACCCGGCCGAAGGCGCGGAAGGGGGTGGCGGGGCCGTCGGGCGGCGGGCTCTCGCCGTAGCCGGAGCCGTAGTAGCTGCGGGAGCCGACCCAGCCGCGGTCGGCGGAGCTGGTCAGGTAGAGGGTGTGGCCGACGGTGACCCGGACGGCGTTGAGGCAGGTGCGGTTGAGCTGCCGGTCGGCGTGCAGCTGGGCGCCGCGCAGTGAGAGCCGGCCGCCTATCCGGGCCGTGCGTATGCTCAACTCGCCCGTGGTCTCCAGGCGTTCGGCCTCGAAGTCCTGGTTGACGGTGATCCCGTCGGCGGAGACGGCGCGGCCGTGGCGGTCGCCGCCGACGACGGCCTGGTTGAGCAGCAGGTCGGTGCCGATCCTGGCGTCGGTGAGCCGGATGCCGTCGGGGACGCGGCAGCGGGGGAGGTGGAGGTCGCCGGTGGTGGTGAGCCGGGAGGCCTCCAGGCGGGGGATCAGGCAGTTCACGAAGCGCAGCGTGGGGGCCGTCGCCTCGGAGATGAGGACCTTGTGCTCGAAGCGGCAGTCGTGGAGCTCGACGTAGTCGCCGATGGCGGCGCCGGCCAGGTTGAGCGCGCCGGTGACCAGGACGCCGCTCAGGCGCAGCGAGGCGACGCGCCCGGGGTCGGGAGCCGGGCCGACCAGCAGCAGATGGGCGAGCACCTCGGCGCGGACGGCGCGCCGGGGGCTCCAGACGGCGTCGCCGAAGGGGTCGTCGGTGTCGGCTTCGCCACTGCGGAGGTCGAGGACCTCGCCCTGGCGGTAGGCCTCCCAGAGCTCGCGCTCGGTAGCGGTCCAGTCCTCCGGAGCGCGCTCCGCCATGCTTTCCCCCGTCCCCCCGGTCGTCTCGCCTTTCGTATCACGGACTGAAATGCGGGACCAGCGATTCCGGCCACTCCTTACACTGGGTGGCGTGATCTCTCGAATCGACCTCCGCGGCTCGCTGGACGACCCGCGTGACCTGCTGCCCCGTGCCGAGTTCGACGTCGCGGCCGCCCTGGAGAAGGTGCGGCCGATCGCCGAGGACGTACGCCATCGCGGGGTCGCGGCGCTGATCGAGATCACCGAGCGCTTCGACGGCGTCCGCCTGGAGTCCACCCGGGTGCCGGCCGAGCAGCTGACCGAGGCCCTGGAGACGCTGGACCCGAAGGTGCGCGCCGCGCTGGAGGAGTCGATCCGCCGGGCCCGCGCCGTGCACGCGGACCAGCGCCGCACCGGGCACACCACCCGGGTGGTGCCGGGCGGGACGGTCACCCAGCGCTGGGTGCCGGTCGAGCGGGTCGGCCTGTACGTGCCGGGCGGGCTGGCGGTCTACCCGTCCTCCGTGGTGATGAACGTGGTGCCGGCCCAGGAGGCGGGCGTCCGGGGCATCGCCGTCACCTCCCCGCCGCAGAGGGAGTTCGGGGGCCGCGTGCACCCGACCATCCTGGCGGCCTGCGCGCTGCTCGGCGTGGACGAGGTCTACTCCGTCGGCGGCGCCCAGGCGGTCGCGATGTTCGCCCTCGGCACCGAGGAGTGCGCGCCGGTGAACATGGTCACCGGCCCGGGCAACATCTACGTGGCCGCCGCCAAGCGCTACTTCGCCGGCCGGATCGGCATCGACTCCGAGGCCGGCCCGACCGAGATCGCCGTCCTCGCCGACGACAGCGCGCTGCCCTCCGACGTCGCCGCCGACCTGATCAGCCAGGCCGAGCACGGCCCGACCTCCGGCTCGGTGCTGGTCACCGACTCCCCGGCGCTGGCCGACGCGGTCGAGGCCGAGCTCGCCGAGCAGGTCGCCCGGACCAAGCACGGCGAGCGGGTGGCCGAGGCGCTGGGCGGCAAGCAGTCCGGCATCATCCTGGTCGACGACCTGACCCAGGGCCTCGCCGTGGTCAACGCGTACGCGGCCGAGCACCTGGAGATCCAGACCCGCGACCCGCACGCGGTGGCGGATCGCGTCGTCAACGCCGGCGCGATCTTCATCGGCCGCTGGACCCCGGTCTCGCTGGGCGACTACGCGGCCGGCTCCAACCACGTGCTGCCCACCGGCGGCTGCGCCTGCCACTCCTCCGGGCTGTCCGTGCAGACCTTCCTGCGCGGCGTCCAGGTGGTCGAGTACGACCGGGACGCGCTGGCGGACGTCGCCGCGCACGTGGTCAACCTGGCGAACGCGGAGGACCTGCCGGGGCACGGGGACGCCATCAAGGCCCGCTTCGACTGGACGGTGCCGGGATCGTGACGCGCATCGACGACCTCCCCGTCCGGGACGAGCTGCGCGGCCAGTCCCCGTACGGCGCGCCGCAGCTGGACGTGCCCGTCCAGCTGAACACCAACGAGAACCCGTACCAGCTGCCCGAGGAACTGGTGGCCCGGATCGCCGAGCGCGTCGCCGAGGCCGCCCGGGGGCTGAACCGGTACCCCGACCGGGACGCGGTCGAGCTGCGCGAAGGCCTCGCCGCGTACCTGACCCGCACCACCGGCTTCCCGGTCGTCCGCGAGCAGGTGTGGGCCGCCAACGGCTCCAACGAGGTCCTCCAGCAGCTGCTGCAGACCTTCGGCGGCCCCGGCCGCAGCGCGCTCGGCTTCGAGCCCTCGTACTCGATGCACGCGCTGATCTCCCGCGGCACCGGCACCGCCTGGATCTCCGGCCCACGCAACGACGACTTCACCATCGACGTCGACGCCGCCGAGGCCGCGATCGCCGAGCACCGGCCGAACGTGGTCTTCATCTGCTCGCCGAACAACCCGACCGGCACCGCCGTCGAGGCCGACACCGTGCTGCGGCTCTACGAGGCCGCGCAGGCCGCCCGGCCCAGCCTGGTGGTCGTGGACGAGGCGTACGTCGAGTTCTCGCACCGGGCCTCGCTGCTGCCGCTGATCGAGGGCCGCCCCAACCTGGTGGTCAGCCGCACCATGTCCAAGGCCTTCGGCGCGGCCGGGCTGCGCCTGGGCTACCTGGCCGGCGACGCCGCCGTCGTGGACGCCGTCCAGCTGGTGCGCCTGCCGTACCACCTGTCCGCCGTCACCCAGGCCACCGCGCTGGCCTGCCTGGAGCACACCGACACCCTGCTCGGGTACGTCGGACAGCTCAAGGAGGAGCGCGACCGGCTGGTGGACGCGCTGCGCGGGCTGGGCCTGGAGGTGACCGACTCGGACGCCAACTTCGTCCAGTTCGGCCGCTTCGCCGACACCCACGCCGTCTGGCAGGCCATCCTCGACCAGGGCGTCCTGGTCCGCGACAACGGCGTGCCCGGGTGGCTGCGCGTCACCGCCGGCACCCCCGCCGAGAACGACGCCTTCCTGGACGCCGTCCGAACCGTGATCAAGGAGCTGTAACACCCCATGTCCCGCATCGGACGCGTCGAGCGCACCACCAAGGAGACCTCCGTCCTGGTCGAGATAGACCTCGACGGCACCGGCAAGACCGACATCTCCACCGGCGTCGGGTTCTACGACCACATGCTCGACCAGCTCGGCCGGCACGGTCTGTTCGACCTCACCGTCAAGACCGACGGCGACCTGCACATCGACACCCACCACACCATCGAGGACACCGCCCTCGCGCTCGGCGCCGCCTTCAAGCAGGCGCTCGGCGACAAGGTCGGCATCTACCGCTTCGGCAACTGCACGGTGCCGCTGGACGAGTCCCTCGCCCAGGTCACCGTGGACCTCTCCGGCCGGCCCTACCTGGTGCACACCGAGCCCGAGGGCATGGCGCCGATGATCGGCAGCTACGACACCACGATGACCCGGCACATCCTGGAGTCCTTCGTGGCCCAGGCGCAGATCGCGCTGCACGTCCACGTGCCGTACGGGCGCAACGCGCACCACATCGTGGAGTGCCAGTTCAAGGCGCTGGCCCGGGCGCTGCGCTACGCCTCCGAGCGCGACCCGCGCGCGGCCGGCATCCTCCCCTCGACCAAGGGTGCGCTGTGAACAACACCGCGATGATCCTCATCTTCGTCGGCCTCTTCCTGGTCGGCGGCGTGATCTCCTTCTGGAAGCAGAAGCAGTCGAAGGGCGTCATCCTGGTGCTGGCGTTCGGCGCCGTGATGTGCCTGGCCTCCGGCCTCCTGCGCCTGTAGACCCGCCAGACCCGCCAGATCGGCCGTGAAAGAGACTGGACACCTGAACATGGGCAAGAACGTCGTCGTCCTCGACTACGGCTCCGGCAACCTCCGCTCCGCGCAGCGCGCCCTGGAGCGGACCGGGGCGAACGTCACGGTCAGCTCCGACTACGACACCGCGATGGCCGCGGACGGCCTGCTCGTCCCCGGCGTCGGCGCCTTCGAGGCCTGCATGCGCGGCCTGAAGTCGGTCCGCGGGGACTGGATCATCGGTCGCCGCCTGTCCGGCGGCCGCCCGGTCATGGGCATCTGCGTCGGCATGCAGATCCTCTTCGAGAAGGGGGTCGAGCACGGCGTGGAGACGGCCGGCTGCGACGAGTGGCCGGGCATCGTCGAACCGCTGGACGCCCCGGTCGTCCCGCACATGGGCTGGAACACCGTGGACGCGCCCGAGGGCACCCGGATGTTCGCCGGCCTCGACCCGGAGACCCGCTTCTACTTCGTGCACTCCTACGGCGTGCGGCACTGGGAGCTGGAGACCCACAGCGCGCGGATCAACCCGCCGCTGGTCACCTGGGCCACGCACGGGCAGCCGTTCGTCGCCGCCGTCGAGAACGGCCCGCTGTGGGCCACCCAGTTCCACCCCGAGAAGTCCGGCGACGCCGGCGCCGCCCTGCTGACAAACTGGGTCAACACCCTCTGACGAGCTGAAGGTTGTACTGATGAGCGAACGAAGTGAGCGATCGATCGGGGCCGTGCCTGGCGAAGCCACCGCTGAGCGGAGCGAGAGCGGGGGTCTGAGCCGCCTCGAACTGCTCCCCGCCGTCGACGTCCGCGACGGCCAGGCCGTGCGCCTGGTCAAGGGCGCCTCCGGCACCGAGACCTCCTTCGGCGAGCCGCTGGCCGCCGCCCTCGCCTGGCAGAACGCCGGCGCCGAGTGGCTGCACCTGGTCGACCTGGACGCCGCCTTCGGCACCGGCTCCAACTACGAGCTGCTGCGCGAGGTCACCGGCCGCCTGGACATCAAGGTCGAGCTGTCCGGCGGCATCCGCGACGACGAGTCGCTCGTCCGCGCCCTCGCCACCGGCTGCACCCGGGTCAACCTCGGCACCGCCGCCCTGGAAGCCCCCGAGTGGGTCGCCAAGGCCATCGCCGAGCACGGCGACAAGATCGCCGTCGGCCTGGACGTGGTCGGCACCACCCTGCGCGGCCGCGGCTGGACCCGCGACGGCGGCCAGCTCTTCGAGGTGCTGGAGCGGCTGAACGCGGAGGGCTGCGCCCGCTACGTCGTCACCGACGTCAACCGCGACGGCACCCTGACCGGCCCCAACCTGCAGCTGCTGCGCGACGTCTGCGCCGCCACCGACCGCCCGGTGGTCGCCTCCGGCGGCGTCTCCTCGCTCGACGACCTGCGCGCCATCGCCACGCTCGTCAGCGAGGGTGTCGAGGGCTCGATCGTGGGCAAGGCACTCTACGAGCAGAAGTTCACCCTCGAAGAGGCCCTGGAGGCGGTTTCAGGATGACGGATGGTCGGATCGTACGCGGCCGAGTCGGTGGTTTCTCCCCCTGGGAGGACGAGTTCGGCTACTCCCGGGCCGTCGCCGCGGGCGACCACGTGCACGTGGCCGGCTCCACCGCGTGGGTGGACGGCCGGATCGAGCACGAGGGCGACCCGTACCGGCAGACCCTCGCCGCGTTCGGCGTCGGGCTCAAGGCCCTGGCCGCGTACGGTCTGACCGCGGACGACGTGGTCCGCACCCGGATGTACATCACCCACGTCCGCGACGCCGAGGAAGTGGGCCGCGCCCACCGCGAACTCTTCGATGCCGCACGCCCGGTGGCCACCATGGTGGTGGTCGAGGGACTGATCGACTCCCGGATGATGGTCGAGATCGAGCTCGACGCGTACCGCTCCGGGCTGGCAAAGACCCTGGAAGACCCGGAAGGCAAACAGCCGTGACCCTCGCAGTACGAGTCATCCCCTGCCTGGACGTGGACGCCGGGCGGGTGGTCAAGGGCGTCAACTTCCAGAACCTGCGCGACGCCGGCGACCCGGTCGAGATGGCCAAACTCTACGACGCCGAGGGTGCCGACGAGCTGACCTTCCTCGACATCACGGCCTCCTCGGGCGACCGGGAGACCACCTACGACGTGGTCCGCCGCACCGCCGAGCAGGTCTTCATCCCGCTCACCGTCGGCGGCGGCATCCGCGCCGTCGAGGACGTGAACAAGCTGCTGCGAGCCGGCGCCGACAAGGTCGGCGTCAACACCGCCGCCATCGCCCGCCCGGAGCTGATCCGCGAGATCGCCCAGCGGTTCGGGCGGCAGGTGCTGGTGCTCTCGGTGGACGCCCGGCGCTGCCCCGAGGGGACGGAGACGCCGTCCGGCTTCGAGGTCACCACCCACGGCGGACGCCAGGGCACCGGCCTGGACGCCGTCGAATGGGCGGGCCGCGCCGCCGAGTTGGGCGCCGGGGAGATCCTGCTCAACTCGATGGACGCCGACGGCACCAAGGACGGCTACGACCTGGAGATGATCCGGGCCGTGCGCAAGGCCGTCTCGGTGCCGGTGATCGCCTCCGGCGGGGCCGGCAAGCTCGCCGACTTCGCCCCGGCCGTGGAGGCGGGCGCGGACGCGGTGCTCGCCGCCAGCGTCTTCCACTTCGGGGACCTGCGCATCGGCGAGGTCAAGGGCGCGCTGCGGGAGGCCGGGCACCCGGTGCGGTGATCCGCTGCTCGCGTGAGGGCCCGCCGTCCGGTTCCGGACGGCGGGCCCTTCGCGCTTCTCCGCCGCCTACTGCCTCGGCTCACCCTTGATCAGCGCGAACGGGGCGCCGTTCGGGTCCGCCAGCCAGGCGATCCGGCCGACGTTCGGGACGTCCTCGGCGGGCATCAGCACCGAACCACCGGCGGCCGTCGCCTTGGCGATCACCGCGTCCACGTCGGAGGCCGCGAAGTACGGCGTCCAGGCGGCGGGCTGCTCCGGGGACATGGTCGGGGCGATGCCGCCGAAGCTGGTCTCCTGCTGGTCGCCCTCGGAGGTCGAGATCACCCGGTAGGTCATGTCCGGGACCGGCTCGACGACCTCCACCCGCCAGCCGAACAGCTTCTCGTAGAAGTCGAAGGCGACGTCCGGGCCGGAGGTGTGCAGCTCGGACCAGACCAGCGCGTTGTCCTCGGAGACGACGTCCAGCCCCGTGGTGCCGCCCGCCTGCCAGATCGCGAACTCGGCACCCCGCGGGTCGGTCAGCGCGGCGAACCGGCCCTCCTGCATGACGTCCATCGGCGGCACCCGGACCGTCGCGCCCGCCTGCTCGGCGGCCTTCACGGTCGCGTCCACGTCCTCGGTGCGGAAGTACGTCGTCCAGGCCGACCGGGCCCCCTCGTCCAGGTTGCCGAGAGCGCCGACGGTCTTGCCGTTCAGCTGGAAGAAGCCGTAGCCGCCGGCCCCGGGGACCTCCTGGAAGGCCCAGCCGAAGACCGCGCCGTAGAACGAGGCGGTGGCCCGGATGTTCGGGCTGCCGAGGTCGACCCAGCAGGGGGAGCCGATGGGAAAGTCGGTGGTGAGCATGGAGTGGTGCCCCTTCGACGGAGAGTGACCGGGGCGGTTTCCGTTCGGGCGCGCGCACGCACCCACCCCGGCCACCTGAGAGTCTGCACCGAGGCACTGACATCCGCAGCCGGGAAGGGCCTGACCGGCGTGTTCGAAAGGGTGCCCCCGCCCTACAGCCAGCCGCGCTGCGCCGCCTTGAGGCCGGCCTCGAAGCGGCTGGCGGCGTCGAGCCGCTCCATCAGGGCGGACATCTGGCGGCGCACGGTGCGCACCGAGATGCCGAGCCGCTTGCCGGCCGCCTCGTCGGTCAGGCCCGTGCCGAGCAGCCGGAGCAGGTCGCGTTCGGCCGGGGTGAGGCCGGTGTCGTGGTGGGTGGGCTGGTCGGCGCCGAGCGGCACGGCGGTGGACCAGGCCTGTTCGAACAGGGCGACGAGGGAGGCGACCAGCCCGGGCTCGCTGGTGCAGAGCGCCCCGAGCCTGGTCCGCGCCGGGTCGATCGGGACGACGGCGGTGTGCCGGTCGAAGACCAGCAGCCGGGGCGGCAGCAGGGGCGCCGTCCGCACCTGGCCGCCGAGACCGGTGAGCCACTGGGCGTACGCGTGGGTGGCCTGGTCGTTGCGGACGCTGTCCTGGTAGAGCGTCCGCATGGTGACGCCGCGCTCCAGCGCGTCCTGGTCGAGCGGACGGGCGGCGTCCATGCTGGCCTGGGACTGCGCCCCGCCCGAGATCGCGGCGAGGAACTCCGTCCGGAGGCCGCGCGCCAGCATCTCGAGCTTGGCCTGGATCGCGTCCATCCCGACCAGACGCTCGGTGGCGTCGGAGGTGGTGTTGGGCACCAGGTCCGCGTAGGCGGCGACGGCCTGGGCCACGGCGGCCTTGCTGGCGGCCAGCTCCTGCTGGCGGCGGGCCAGGTCGTCCTCCTGGCGGCGGATGACGGCCTCCAGACCGACCGCCGGGCTGACGGGACGCAGCGCGCCGGAGACCTCCTGGGAGGGGCGCAGCAGCGTCAGGTCCGCGAGCTGGTCGAGGGCCTCCCTGACGGCGGTCTCGGAGAGGCCGAACCGGCGGCACAGGTCGGCGACCCCGCACCCGGGCTCGACCAGCAAGGCCGCGTAGACGGCTTCCGCCGTCGGGTCCAGTCCCAGCACTTCGAGCACGATTCCCCCCCGGACTCGGCGATGCGCGCGGCCAGGCGTTGTCAAGGCCGTCTTCGTGATTCTCACAGTTCACTCATGTGTGTGCAAGGAGAGTTGACGGTGCATCGACGGGGCGGAGGAAGCAGCCGGGGCGGTCGGGGCGGCCAGGACGATCCGGGCGGCTGGGGTGGCTGGGGTGGCTGGGGTGGCGCCATGCTGCCAGGCCTGATGATGCCTCGGGGAAAGCCTTCCGGAGCACCGGTCGGGGCTTGCAGGATGTGAATCACCGAGCCGCAGGGACGACGAGCCCCGGGCCGGTGGGACGGCGGGAACCAGCCGCCGCCCGTCCGACGAACCGACCGAACCATCAACCAGGGGGTTGTTCTCCATGCGGATCACCGCTCGCGTTTCCGGTGTCCTCGCGGCTGCGGCAGTCGCGGCCACGTTCGCTCTGCCGGCCGTCACCGCCGTCGCCGCCGCACCGGTCACCGTGGCGGGCGGGTCCGCGGCGAGCGCCCCCGGCAAGGGCGACCCGGGCGAGGGTGACCTCCGCAAGGGCGACCCCGCCCACGACCGGGACGGCAAGGGCGGCCTGGGCGACCCGGGCAGCATCAGCTGGGACAACAAGCTGTGACCGGCGCCGCCGCCGGCGCCGGCCGCTCGACCCGAATCCGATGCACATCGTCCGTCTCACCCTGACGAGCCCCGACCGGCGCCAGGCCACCCGTGCCGACGCCCACGTCCTGAAGGACGTGCTCTGGGCCCACGCCGATCCTTGCGGCGGCCTGGAGCACGTCCAGTCGAGGGCCCGTCAGGACTCCATCGACCTCGTCGTCTTCACCAGCGGCGGAAGTGGCGACAACGCCCCCGCCCATTCGCTGGCCCTGTGTTGCGCCGCCCTCTCGCGGTCTCCGGCCTTCCGGTCCTGGCGCGTTCGCGTCGCCGGCTGACGGCCGTCCACATCCTGCCGGAGTTCCTCCGGCGCTCCCTCTTCCGGTGACCCGGGCGCCTTCGCGCCGCACCGGTCTTCCGGATGCCACTTTCCCGTATGTCACTGCCAGGAGTGTTCATGTCCCGCAAGGCCTATCTCCGCACGTCCGCCGTCGCCCTCGGGCTGGCCGGCTCGCTGTCGCTCGGGCTGCTCGTGCAGGGCGGCACCGCGTTCGCCGCCGAGCCCGCCCCCGCTCCCGCCGCCACCGCGGTCGCGGGCGGCGAGTACGGCGGCGCCGGCCAGCCGGTCGGGGTCAAGGTCGCCCAGGCGCCCGCCGCTGACGGCTCGTCGGCTGCCGCCTCCGTCCTGGCCCCCGCGGTCACCCGGACCGAGGCGATACGGCGCGCCAAGACCTGGGTCGGCATCGGCCTCGACTACAGCTGGACCGGCTCGCACAACGGGTACCGCACCGACTGCTCGGGCTACGTCTCGATGGCCTGGAAGCTCGACGATTCGCTGACCACCGACACCTTCGGCCCGCGGGGCGTCACCGAGCACATCAGCAAGGGCGACCTCAAGGCCGGCGACGCGCTGCTCAACGACAACAGCGGGGCCAACGGCCACGTGGTGCTGTTCGAGAAGTGGACCGACTCCAGCCACTACATGGGCTACGAGTTCACCGGCAGCGGCGTCCACTACCGCGAGATCCCCTACCCGTACTACTCGGGCTACGGCACCTTCGTGCCGGTCCGCAACAAGTCCATCCGCGACGACGGTCCGTCCGACCCCGGGATGACCAACCTGACCGCGGGGGACTTCAACGGGAACGGCAAGAAGGACCTGGTGGCGGTCGAGGTGTCGACCGGCAAGCTCTGGTCGTACCCGGGGACCGGGACGGGGGCGCTGGGGAGCCGGGTGCTGATCGGCAACGGTGGCTGGAACGGCATGAGCAACCTGGCCGTGGGTGACCTGAACAAGGACGGCAAGGACGACAT
>NZ_JBVHHY010000042.1:0-51091 GCF_055560835.1 Kitasatospora sp. NPDC023120
CAGAAGACCAGCTCAGCGATCCCCTGCTTCCTGCCAACCCGCTGCCACCCAACCCGCTGACACCACCCCACCCACTCACACCGGTCGTGGCATCAACGTTGGTGGCGGCCGTTACGTGATCGTTGTGGCGGAGGGGTCTGTTCGCCAAGGGATCCGCCAAGGTTCGCGGGGTTGTCTTCGGCGACTGCGTGGAGCACCCGGCTCCGCGTTCGGCCGGAGGGAACCTCTGCGATGACGAAGGATGACGGCGCCAGGAGGAAGGCCAGGGCGAGGACGGGCGCGGAGCCGGACAGCGAGGCGCGGGAGGTGGAGATCACGTGGGCCGTCATGGCCGCGCTGTTCCAGTTCCGGATCGCCACCGCCGAGCAGCTGCGCCGACTGCACGCCCCGGACAGCAGCATCGAGAACGTGCGGGCCCGGCTGCGCAGACTGCGCGAGCAGGGCCTGGCCGAGGAACTGGTCCTGCCCCAGTCCGGGCGGACCAGGGGCTGGTACCTGACCGAGCACGGGACCAGGGTCGCCGGCGCGTTCCCCGAACTGGCGGACATCCCCGCCCCGCGGACGCCCGGCGACAAGAGCGCCTTCAAGTACACGCTGCGGCACCAGCTCGCTGTCGTGCGCACCCACCTCACCTTCCTCGCCGACGCCCGGCGCCGGGGCGACTCCTACGGGCCGTTCGACTTCATCCCGGAGATCACCCACCGCTTCGCCGAAGGCCGCGAGGGCACCGTGCGCCCGGACGGCCTGCTCTACTACAGCCGCACGGCCGCGGACGGCGCCCGGATCACCAACCCGGCGTTCGTCGAAGTCGACCGCGCCACCATGGGCGGGCCCCGGCTGGCCGCCAAACTCAACGCCTACGCCCGCTACTGGGCCACCGCACCACTGCCGGCCGGAGTACGGGCCGGCACCATCGAGGCGCAGGACGGCGGCGTGCCCTTGTGGGAACGCCGCTACGTCCGCTTCCCCAGGCTGCTGTTCGTCCTCACCGGCACCGGCCAGGCCGGCTTCGCCCACTGCGCCGACGACCTGGAACTCATCGCCCGCACCCGCTACGTCGCCAAGATGCTACGCACCGTCCCGGCCATGGCCGCCAAGCTGGAGGACCTGGAGGAGGAAGGACCGGGCGCCGACGTGCGGTGGTCGATCGCCGATCTCGAGGCCGGGCCGGGCCCCTGGTGGAACTGACCGGCACCACGTCCTGACCGGCACCGACACCGACACCTTGATGCCCGTGACCCGTCTCAACGAAGTTTGACCAGTCTCATCGGAGTTTGACCGCCCAGGATCGTCTCATTGGCCTTTGACGTCGCAGGTCAGATACGTGCGAGTGTGACCGAGGGCCTTCTCCCGATGTGGCAGACGCGCTCGACGTCCCCCTCAACGGCGACGATCCGACGCACCTGGCCCCCCGCCAGTACCCGCCTCCGCGTGCCGGACGGCCCGGGCGAGCTGCTCACCTCTTTTCCTGATGCGGACACGCCTGCCCTCTAGGCTGGGTTCATGTCTGACGACGACTTGAGTGGTGATCTGGTCAGCGATCCGACTGCCCAGGAAACTGCGAGCGGCAAGGAACGCCGGACGCAGCCCGAGGAAAAGCTGCCTTGCCCTGATGGCCATCTCTCCCAGAATCTCGACCGGTGCGACGAGTGTGGGCTGGGCATGAAGGTGCCTCGGTGCCCGGTCTGTAAGACACGATGGGCAGGGCGCTTCTGCGAGGCCTGCGGTTACGACTGGATTCATGTGGCAGGAGGCTCCGGCCCGTCCTCGGAGACTGACCCCCCGATGGCCTCGGTGGCCGTGCCAGACCAGAGGCCAACCCCAGGGTGGGACCGGGACTCACCCAGTCCTTCAGTGTCGGAGTATCTGAAGCTCCAGTCTGAGCCGGAACTGCTCAACGAGCTGGTCGCGAGCGGGATGATCGGGGCAATGGCTACGTCGTTCGGGGTCGTGGCGAAGGCCGCTCTGGAACAGAAGACGGAGCAGATGAAGGCGAAGTTGGCTGCCGAGACGGAGAGAATGCGGATCGCTGCTGAGAGCGAGCGCGCGGCGCTGCACGAGCAGGAAGAGACCAAGCGTGTGCACCTGCAGGCGCAGGCTCGGCTTACCCAGCCCTCCGCGGAGGAGACGGAGTAACAAGTGCCGCCGGAGGGCCAGTCGCCCATCCAGGGCTCCTGCATGCCGGGCAACGCGTACAGGGCCACCGCAGCTCTCTACGCACGCTGTACGTGTGGGGCGGCACGACCTACTTTGAGCTCGACACAGCTGCGGTCGAGCCGGCACCGTCCGGACCGAGCATGGGGGTGGCCGCCGACGCCCAGATCTACACCGAGAACGGCGACCGCCCCGGCGAAGTCCTCTTCGCCCAGGCCAGCTACCTCTCCTGGCTGGAGGTCTGCTCATGGAGCGACGACACTGAGGTCACCTGGCACTGGCCAAGCCCACGCTGCGGCTTGACGCCGGCGCACCTGCCAGTGGACTCGCCGGCCGCCGAAAACGGGGCTGCCTGCGGTCAAACCTCGGTGGGACAAATCAATCTTCAGTGAGACGGGACAGCCCGTCCCGGAAGTGCCGGGGCGGGCATCAAGGTGTCCGGCCCGCTCTCACCAATGCTCTGACCTGTGGCGTTATCGCCCCGTGACCTGGCTATCAAGGTATCGCCGACTTGTCCGGGGCGGTCATCAAGGTATCGCCGACTTTATCGGCGGGGCGCAGCCGGGCGCCGGATCCGGTCGCACGTACGATTCCCTGCCGTGGGCAAAGAGCAGAAGACCTTCGAGTACACCGACGACCTGATCGCGGCGCAGCGGGCGCTGATGGCCGTGCAGGCCGAGCGCCGCGCGTTCCTGGCCACCCTGCCGACCTGGGGCGGCGATCTGGAGGCCGCCCGGCAGGGACTGAGCGAGGAGCAGCTGGCCAAGTCCACCCGCCTCGAGGAAGCCGAGCAGCGGGCCTCCCACGCGGTGCGGGCCGACGAGTACTGGACCACGCTGTCCGGCGAGGACCGGGTCACCGCCCGCAGCCGGCTCCAGCACATCGACGACGAGCCGACCACGGCAGCGGCGGCGTAGCGAAGTCCCGCGCCGCCCGGTCGGGCCCGGGGCCGGCGGCCTGGCGGCGCAGACCGGGGCAGGGGGACTGCAGGCGCGGCCGGTCGGCGGCGACGGCGGCGCCTGGTCGATCCCTCTTGGTTCCCCTGCTGCTGCTTCCTCCGGACCCGCATCGCCCGGCCTACACATGGCCGACATCAGGGGGAATCCTCAGCGGGCGCGATCGCGGCCTGCATCGCCACTCCGTCGACGTAGGAGTGCTTTTCCTTCACTGCCCCGTTCTCGACCAGGACGAAGTCCGCGAGGTCGACGTCGAGTGCGGCGCCGGCGGCGGACTTCCCGGTCATCTTGAACTGGGTCACCCAGAAGTCCTCCCCGACACGCAGCGAGACGAGTTCGAACGTCAGGTCCGGGATGAGCTCGAAGGTATCGGCCGCCGCCTGACGGACGGCTGCCCGCCCGATTGCCGGGGGCTGACCCGAGTGCAGGTGGAACACCGAGTCGACCGTGTGAAGTTCGGCGATCCGATCGGGGTCGCGGGCCTCCCAGCAAGCGTGGTAGCGCTCGAACAGGTCGCGGGTGGTAGCGGTCATTGCCTGGCCCCCAGTCCGTAGACAATCAGTTAATCGCATGCAACATCCCGATCGGTCCTGGGTCAAGGGTCCTCCGAGACGTGTGGCGTGATCTGTGGGTTGCGCGTCGTTGACGCCTTTCGCGCGGGGCAGGCAGCCTGCTGCCATGCGTCGGGTGGTTTTCGTGGTGTACGAGGGGTTCCAGGCAGTCGATCTGGTGGGCCCTCATTCGGTGTTCCATTACGCACAGCAGGCGGTCGGTGGCTACGACTGCCAGGTCGTGGCGCCCCGCGCCGGCCCGGTCCGAGCCTCCAGCGGCCTGCCGATGTTCGCCGCGCACGGGATCGGCGACCTCGCCCCCGGCGGGCTGGACACCCTCGTCGTGGTGGGCGGACCGGGCGTGAACGACGCGCGCCGCGACCCCGGACTGGTCGGGTGGATCGCCGCCGCGGCGACCGGTGCCCGGCGGGTCACGTCGGTGTGCAGCGGGGCGCTCCTGCTCGCCGCCACCGGGTTCCTCGCCGGGCGACGGGTCACCACGCACTGGGCTCGTGAACGGCAACTCGCCGACGAACATCCCGAATTGACGGTGGACTGCGATCCGATCTACATCAGGGACGGTCGGGTGTGGACCTCGGCCGGGGTCTGCGCCGGCATGGACCTCGCGCTCGCCCTGGTGGAGGACGACCACGGCCCGGAGATCGCGCTGGCTGCCGCACGCGAGATGGTGCTGTACCTGCGGCGCCCGGCAACCAGTCGCAGTTCAGCGTTCCGCTGTGGTCGGCGCAGCCCGCCAGCGACCCGATCCGCAAGGCCGTGCGGGCGATCCAGGACGATCCCGGCGGCAGGCACACCGTCGCGGGTCTCGCTGCCCGTGCCGGTCTGAGCCCGCGTCACCTGCAGCGCCGCTTCACCGCGGAGATCGGGACGGGGCCGACGGCCTACGTCGAACGCGTCCGGGTGGAGGCGGCCCGTCGGGCGCTCACCGAGGGCGACGAGCCGGTGGCCGCGCTCGCCCGCCGCCTCGGCTTCGGCACCGCCGAGACCTTGCGCCGCACCTTCCACCGCCGCATCGGGATCGCCCCGGGCGAATACCGCGACCGCTTCGGCTCGGCCGGAGCGCGGGAGGTCACCTCCGGGTGGGCCCGACAGCGACCGGGTCTGAGGGCGATCGGAGACGGGCCCGGCCTGCCCGGGCGTACGACAGCGTTGAACGACAAGCTTGGGAGGTTGACATGGAAGAACGACTCGGGACGGTGGTCACGGGCGGAAGTCGTGGGATCGGCGTGGCTGTCTGCACCCGCCTCGCGGCCGAGGGGCACGACATCGTCCTCGGCTACCGTTCGGACAGCTCCGCGGCGGAGTCGGTTGCCGAACTGGTCCGACAGGCCGGCCGCAGGTGCGTCACCGTCCGTGCGGACACCGCCGACGAAGCGGACGTCGAGCGCCTCTTTGACCGTGCCGCCGAGATCGGTCCCGTCACCGCGCTGGTGAACAACGCCGGAACCAGCGGCCCGAACGGCCCACTGGCCGACGCCGACGCCGCAGGCATCCGCCGGGCACTCGACGTCAACGTCCTCGGCTAGCTCCTCTGTGCCCGGCGCGCCGTCCGGGAGATGGCCGGCAGCGGCGGCGGAGCAATCGTCAACATCTCCTCCGCCGCAGCCACGCTGGGCAGCCCGGGGCAGTACGTCCACTACGCCGCAGCCAAGGCTGCCGTCGACGCGATGACGGTGGGACTGTCGAAGGAGGTCGCCGCGCAGGGCATCCGCGTCAACTGCGTTGCCCCCGGCACCATCTGGACCGACTTCCACCAGGACCCCGAACGTCCCCGGAAGGTGGCCTCCGCCATCCCGCTGGGCCGTGCCGGACAACCGGAGGAGATCGCCGCTGCCGTCTCCTGGCTGCTTTCCGCCGATGCGTCGTACGCGACGGGAGCGATCCTCCGGGTGGCCGGGGGCCAGTAGTCCAGGCCTGCGGCACGGTCGCCGGCGGCATGCCGGCCTTGGCAACCCGGCCGTGGCAGTAAGAAGACATCTCATTTGGGCGGCTGAGTAAGCTGCAGGTGTGACGATCGTGGAGCGCCGCTCCGGAGCCCCTCGTTTCGCCCCGGGACGAAACGGCGGCCCCGTCCGGCACCGCCTCGGCCCCGGCCGAGCCGATGCCGATGGATCCGCCCGTACCGGTGGACGGCGGGCCCGTCGTGGCGGGCGGCTTTCGCCCGGGTCTTGTCGGCGCCCTTGGCGAGCAGTTCGCACCAGGCGGTGTAGGAGGCGAGCTTCTCGACGAGCTGGCCGACCGTCTCGTTGTCGCGGTCGACCTCGGCCAGGAGCACCGGCACCTTGGCGCCGGGGTCGCGCAGCACAAGGTCGGCGTAGCGGGCCGGGCAGCCGGGCACGGGGTGGCGGACCTCGGTGGTGAGGTGAGTGGCGAACCGTGGCCGGCGGTGGCGGTGACGTCCAGTGCGTGCTCGTCGTAGCCGGCGCTCTCCTGCTCGCGGACGGTTGACAGCTTCGTGCCGCGGGGCAGCAGGCCGGCGGCCTCCTTGTGCCCGGCCTTGGTGAGGCTGCCCTTGCCGAACAACTCATCCGCCCTGTTCAGGCAGCATGCTGGTACTCGTGGAGGAGGCCGCTGAGCCGGTCACGGCTGCGTATGTCCAGACGGGCGATCCGGTCCGGATCCTGGATCGGAGCGGGCAGTGGGCGGAGTGGGCGGGCGCTGCCGAGACCCTGGTGCGGCCTGTGCCCGTTGTAGAACCTCTCGAACTCGCGCAGGGCGTGAAGGAGATGGCGCTGGTCCCAGATCAATGTTCGGTCCAGCAGCTCTCGCCTGCAGGTCTGCACCCGTCGCTCCATGATGGAGTTCATTCTCGGCATCCGGACCCCGGTGAGCACGGCCTCGATGCCCGCGTCCTGCAGGACGGCGTCGAACAGCGCGGGGAATTTCCCGTCCCGGTCCCTGATCAGATAGCGGGCGCGGCAGCCGGCGTCCTCGAGGTCCATGGCCAGGTTCTTCGCGGCCTGGGTCACCCAGGACGCGGTCGGATGCTCGGTGGCGCCCAGGACCCGGATCCGCCGGTTCGCGTGCTCGATCACCGCGAGTACGAACAAGCGGGCCCCGGACAGGGTGATCGTCTCGAAGAAGTCGCACGCAAGGAGTGCGTCGGCCTGGGAGCGCAGGAAGTCCGCCCAGGTGGTAGAGGTGCGTTCGGGAGACGGCGGGATACCGGCCTCCTTGAGGATCTCCCAAACCGTGGAGGCGGCCACCTTCACGCCGAGGACGAGAAGCCCCCCGTGCAGGCGTCGGTACCCCCATGCCGGGTTTTCGGCGGCCAGGCGCAGGACCAGCGCTCGGACGGAGCGCACGGTGCGCGGTCGGCCGCCGCGCTTGGGAAGAACGGTGTCCGGCCGTACCAGCAAGCGCACCCGGTGCAGCGCGGACATCGGCATCCGGTGCAGCAGAGCTGCCAGGAAGGCCCGATCGCTCGCCTCGAACCGTACGCGCTGTCCGCTCAGCTGCCGCTCCAGCACGGTGATCTGATGGCGCAGTGCGAGGATCTCCACGTCCTTGTCGCGGTCGCTCATCGGCAGCAGCCGCAGAATCGCGAACGCGTTCGTCACACCCGTCGCCGCCGACGCCCCGTTCGCCGCACTCGCGATTTTCTGATGGCCGGGTCGTTACCGACGCACCCCTACTGAGGTGGGACTGATCTCCGTAGCATCTCGCCATGGAGCTCGAATTCCGGCACCTCCGGATCATCTGCAGCATCGCGGACAGCGGCAGTCTGACGCGGGCCGCCGCGTCGTTGCGGCTGACCCAGCCCGGTCTCAGTGCCCAGTTGACGCGGATCGAGCGGGCGCTCGGCGGTGAGCTGTTCAGCCGCGCGCAGTCGGGTGTCGTCCCGACCGCCTTCGGGGAGGTGGTGCTGAGCCGGGCACGGGCGCTGCTGCCGACCATCGACGAGCTGCTGGAGGCCTCCGCTCTCGCCGCGCGGAGGAGTTGTTCGCCGCACCGTTTCCGGCTCGGCTCCGTCAACGCTCCCCTGCTCGGCGGGTTGATCACGGCGATCAGGTCGCACCATCCGGAGGCCGAGATCAGTTCGCGGGGCCACGGGTGCCCCGTCCCGCTCGTCGAGGACATCGCGGGCGGCCGTCTTGAGGCGGCCGTGGTGGGCGACAGCCCCGGTTATGAGCTCGTGCTCCCCCCTGGAGTCACCGTCGAGCCGATCGCCACCGAGCCGCTCTTCGTGGCACTGCCGGCAGCCCATCCGCTGGCGGCGCTGGAGGAGGTCGCGCTGGAGGATCTGGAGGAAGAGGACTGGGCCGCTCCTCGGCCGGACAACGACCGGATCCGCGAGTACTGGTCCAGGACCCTGCTCGTCCTGGGGCATCGCATGCGTGTCGTCCACGAGGCGGAGGGCCGACTCCTCCTGGACATCGTTCGCCACGGCCACGCGGTGAGCTTCTGCCAGGCCACCTTCGAGGAGGTCCCGGGCATCGCCGTACGTCCGATCGCCGGGAATCCGCTCTGGTACCGGCACCTGCTCGCCTGGCACGAGGAGGGGCCGCTGGAAACGTTGGGCCCCTCCCTCGTGCAGGAGGTCATCGAGGCGTACCGGACGGCGTGCGCCCGCAGCACGGTCTACCAGGGCTGGCTCGAAAGGCACGACGGCGCCGTGCCGCCGCAGCGCACTGCGGTGGGCGTGTTGAGCAGTGGCGTGCCTCGGTCTGGGTGAGGCGCCCGGTGGTGTCACACGATCCGCGCGGTGGAGCCTGCGGCGGCGCGGTGCGGTCGGCGCCTGTCGCACCGGCCGCACCGCCCGTTGGTCGGAGGCGTTCCGGTGCTACGGGGTCACCACTTGTAGGTCCAGAGGGTGTCGGTGGACGCGTCGGAGGCGTTCACGTAGATCCGGATGCGGGCGGTGTCGTCCTGGAACCACTGGCCGGGTTGCCAGGTCTGCCTGTCCAGCGTGGCGCAGTTCCCGGTGGGTGGGACGGCTTTGGGGTTGGTGACCACCTGGATCGGCCCGTTGCCGGTGGTGATGGAGGTGTCGACCTTGTAGATGACGACGCCGGTGGCGCAGGCGCTGGAGTCGTTGTAGGCGGCCTTGCGGGACTCGGCGACGTAGGCGGTGGTGGCGCTGGTCTTGATCACCGCCAGCCGGTAGCCGCTGCCCCCGTACTCCAGCCCGGTCAGGGTGGTGGTGTACGTGTTCGCCGTGTCCAGGCAGGACACCTGGCTGTCGGTGATCCACCCGAACTTCCACGCCTCCCAGCCGAAGTACAGCGGGGCCGGTCCGGAGATCTTGCCCATGAGGTCCCAGCCGCCGACGTACTGGTTCAGGTCCCCGCTGAAGGCGTACAGGTCGGGCAGGCCGAAGGTGTGGCTGGTCTCGTGGTCGGCGACCTTGTATCCCCAGGACCACATGTCCTGGCCGAAGGTCACCGCCCAGTGGATCAGTACCCAGCTGCTCGTCGGCGGGTTCCAGACCCAGGTCGGGGAGGCGGGGTCCTGGATGAAGGTCGGGGAGTGGCCGATCGCGGTCGCGGTGGCGGTGGGCACGACGTAGAACATGTCGTACCGGGAGAGGTCGACGCCGGCGTTGGCCGCGGCGGTGAGCGCGTCCTTCACGTAGACCTGGTGCGTGGACCAGGAGAAGCCGCGTTCCCAGTTGTAGTCCGTGGAGTTCTTCGGCATGTGGACCCAGTTGGCGTACTGGACCTGGATGTCCAGCGTGGTCTGGCCGTAGGAGGCGTTCCGCATCCAGTCGTTGGCGCCCTTGAGCGTGTCGTAGTACGACGTGAGTGGCAGGGCGGTGCCGGCGGCGTCGGGGAAGTCGACGTAGATCAGGCCGATGCGCTTGATGCCGATCGGGTTCTGGAACCGGGTGTAGTCGGTCTGCTGACCCTCGTCGGTGTACCCGGTCGTCCCCCGCAGCGCGCAGGCGGAGGTGCTGCCGTTGTACGAGTGGGCGGGCTGCGCGGGGACGACGACCAGGGCGAGCAGGGCTGCCAGGACGAGCATGAGCGCTGCCGACAGGGGGCGCCGGGGTCTGACTGAGGGGTCCATGGGGGCCTCCGAAGGGATCGATCCGGTGAGGAGCCCGGCTGGCTGTGCCCTGGCGGGTAGTCAGCCGGGTGTCCTGTGCGCTCCCGGGTACGGTCGGCTACTGCCGCCGTTCGGGAAGCGTGCAGGCTATCGTCCGGATCGATCATTGCCTTCGGTAGCTCCCAGCCCTCCATCACGTTGCGTTATGGAATCGGAGACCTCCCTTCCGAAGCCCTCTGGGCTTGATCACCTGGGTGCCCCGCCCGGCAGCATCGTGACGGCTCGCTCGGCGGTGAAGAACTGCAGCGCGGCGGTGCCCTGTTCGCGGGCGCCGATCACCACGACATCGGTATTCTTCAACCCGATCAGTAAGGATTGGCCAAGGATCCAGCGCTGTTGGGTTTCATGGGGATGATGCCCGGCGGGCCGGGACCGGCTCCCGGCCAGGTGTCAATCCTGGCCGGGCGCGTTCGCGCCGGTCGGAGCGGAGCTGCTGTGGGGGTCGCCCTGCAGCGTCACGGCGCGAGCTGAGGGGTGGTCACCACCGGCTCTACTGCTTGGTGACCAGGATGGTGTCGTAGAGCGGACCCTTGCGCAGCACGTCGATCTTCACCCCGGTGGCGGGGTCGGTGAAGGACTGGCCGGGCTGGTAGGCGGCCATGTCGAGAGCCGTGCAGCCGCTCGGCGGGGTCGCGCCCGGGTTGCCGTTGACCACCTGGACGGGCCCGTACCCCGTCTGGGTGGAAGTGTCGACCTTGTAGATCAGCACGCCGGTGGAGCAGGCTTTGGCGTCCCCGGCGACGGCTCGGCGGGATTCCGCGACGTACGCCGTGTCCTCACCGGTGCGGACCATGGCGATCTTGGTTCCGCCAGGGCGTTCGACGGCCTTCAGGTGGACGGTGCGACTGCCGGAGGCGGGCAGGCAGGCGACCTGGCCGTCGTCGATCCAGCCGAACTTCCAGCGCTCCCAGCCGGTGTGCTGCGGCGCCGGGCCGGCGATGTTACCCATGAGGTCCCAGCCGCCGACGTAGGGGTGGACGTCGGTGCCGGTGAAGGCGTAGAGGTCGGGCAGTCCGAAGGTGTGGGAGGTCTCGTGGTCGGCGACCTTGTAGCCCCAGTGGTACATGTCCTGGCCGAAGGTGATCGCCCACTTGATCCGGGTGCCGTCGGCGGTGATGCCGGCGGTGGTCGGGTCGTAGAGGTAGGTGGGCGAGAAGCTGATCGCGGAGGCGGACTTGGTGGGGACGATGTACAGCATGTCGTACTTGGAGAAGTCCACGTACGGATCGGCGGCCTGGACGGCCTGCTTCACGTACAGCTCCTGCTCGTCGAACGTGATGCCGCGCTGGAATCCGTAGGAGGCGGAGGTCTGCGGCATGGTGATCCACCGCTTCAGCGGATCGATGTCGAGGCGGAGCTTGCCGTAGGAGTCCTGCTTCATCCACTCCTGCGCGGGGGCGAGTTCGCGGTAGTAGTCGTCGACGGATCCGGCGGCCGGTGCGTCGGAGAAGTCGACGAACAGCATCAGCACGTGCTTGGTGCCCAGCGGCTGCTGGAACTGCGTGTAGTCGGTGTCGTGGCCTTCGTCGGTCCAGCCGGTCTTCCCGGGCAGAGCGCAGTCGGAGGCGGGCGCGACGGTGGTGGCCCGGGCGGTATCCGCAGGGGCCGGGGTAGCGGCGACCAGGGGGAGGGTCGCGGCAAGTACGGCGGCGAGGGACTCGAGTCTCATCTCTTCGCTCCTTTCCCACCGCAGGGGCGGGGTGGTGGGGGATCAAATGCGGGCGGCGGCAAGGTCCATCAGGCGGGCGAGGACGCGGTCGCCGGAGGCGGTGACCCCGTCGTGCTCCCACTCGTTGGTGACCCAGGTGCGCAGGGAGCCGACCGTGCGGGCGGTGCGCAGGGACAGGCCGGCGTCCACGTACATGTCGTCGTGGTAGACGGCGGCGGCGATCGGGACCCGGTTCGCGGCGAGTCGGATTGGGTCGTACAGGGCGGGCCAGTCGGTGCGGTCGGCGAGCAGGTGGACGGCCTTGCCGAACGGGCGCAGCCCGGTGATCTCCTCGAACGTCCAGGGGTAGAACATCTCGCCGGTGAACAGCAGCGGGTCGGCGTCCTCGGCGAACTCGGGGCGGGTGGCCATGGCCCGGGCGGCGGCCCAGCCGGTGGCGTCTCCGGGGCGGCCGTAGATCGACTCCTGGAGGGCTGCGAAGAGCGGGTTGTCCGTGAAGCCGGTCAGGTTCGCCACCTGCTGCAGGAAGGTGGCCGAGGGCTCGCCTTCCGGGTCGAGGGCCTCGTCGAGCAGCCAGTGGAGGCGCTCGAAGCCGTCTCCCATGCCGAGCATCAGGCCGAGGGTGCGCAGCCGCCGTACCGTGAGCCGGTCGCCGTCGGGAAGGTGGACCGGGCTCCGGTCGAGGAGATCGGCCAGCCTGCACACGAGTTGGCGGTCGCCGGGGTAGCGGGCGTAGTACGCGGTCGTCTTCTCCCGGACTCGGGGGTACGTGGCCGCGTAGACGTCGTCGGCGGTGGTGTCGAGGCCGGGCAGACCGCCGGTGATGTAGCAGGCGCGCAGGCCTTCGGGGGCGAAGGAGAGGTAGCTGAGGGTGACGAAGCCGCCATAGCTCTGTCCGAGGGTCTCCCATGGCTCGTCGCCGCATAGTTGGCGGCGGATCAGTTCGGCGTCGGCGACGATTGAGTCGGCGCGGAAATGGGCGAGGTGGTCGGCCAGCGCGCCGGCCGAGGAGAACCGGGCGGCGGTCCTGGCGGCGAGCGGCGTGGAGCGGCCGGTGCCACGCTGGTCCAGCAGCAGCACCCGGTGGCTCCTGAGCGCATGGCCGAGCCAGCCGGCCGTGGCGTTCAGCGGGCGGGGGGACTTCCCGCCCGGGCCGCCTTGGAGGTAGAGCAGCCAGGGCAGCCGGTCGTCGGCCCGCGCCGGATCGACGACCTCCCGGGCGAACACCTCGATGGTTCCCCGCGCGGGGTCGCTGTGGTCGAGCGGTACGTCGAAGGCGTGGTCGGTGATGGCGAGCCCGGGCAGCCGGTACTGGGCGCGGATCACGGCGTCCTCTCGGGGTAGTGGCAGGCGACTTGCTGTCCGAGGGCGAGCGTCCGCAGCTCGGGGCGTTCGGCGGCGCAGAGTTCGTCGGCCTTGGGGCAGCGGGTGCGGAAGCGGCAGCCGCTGGGCGGGTTGAGCGGGCTGGGCAAGTCGCCGTGGAGCACGATCCGCTCCCGCCCGCGTTCGGCGTCCGGGTCGGGCAGGGGCACGGCGGACAGCAGGGCGTGGGTGTACGGGTGCGCGGGGTGGGCGAACAGGGTGTCGCGGTCGGCGGTTTCGACGACCGATCCGAGGTACATCACGGCGATCCGGGTGCTGATCTGGCGCACGGCGCCGAGGTCGTGCGCGATGAACAGGTAACTCAGCCCGTACTCGTCCTGCAGGTCCTTGAGCAGGTTGAGGATCTGCGCCTGGACCGAGACGTCGAGGGCCGAGACCGGTTCGTCGCACACCACCAGCTTCGGGCGCAGGGCCAACGCCCGTGCGATGCCGATGCGTTGGGCCTGTCCGCCGGAGAACTCGTGGGGGTTCCGGTCTGCGTGTTCCGGTTGCAGCCCGACCCGGGTCAGCAACTCCTCGACCGGTTCGCCGGGTTCGAGGCCCTGGTAGCGGGAGGGTGCGGTGAGGATCTGGCGGACGCTCTGGCGGGGGTTGAGCGAGGAGAACGGATCCTGGAAGACCATCTGCAGCTCGCGGCGGAGCGGGCGCAGCGCCGCCTCGTCCAACCCGGCCAGATCTTGCCCGGCGAAGTGGATGCTGCCCGAGGTGGGCCGTTCCAGGCGGGTGATCAGTTTGGCGACGGTGGACTTGCCGCATCCGGATTCGCCGACCAGACCGAGGGTCTCGCCGGGCCCGACGGTCAGGGAGACTCCGTCGACGGCTGCGACGTGGCCGGCCAGCCGTCGCGTCAGACCGTGGCGGACCGGGAAGCGCTTGACGAGTTTCCGCGTTTCGAGCAGAACGGCGCGACCGTCTCCTTCCGCTGCTCGCCGGTCGGCCTCACTCACCGGGCTCCTCCTGATGGGTCGCTCGCTCACGTGGTGGCTCCCAGGGTGGGCAGCCGGTCCGGCAGGGGGCCGTCGATGCGCGGGACGCAGGCCAGCAGGCCGCGGGTGTACGGCTCCCGTGGCCGCTGGAAGACGTCCCGCACCGGGCCGCGTTCGACGGCGCGGCCCTGGTGCATCACCACGACCTGGTCGGCCAGTCCGGCGACCACGCCCATGTCGTGGGTGATGAGCATGATGGCCGTGCCGGCCTCCTCCCGTAGCTCGCGCAGCAGTTGGAGGATCTGCGCCTGCACGGTGACGTCGAGCGCGGTGGTCGGCTCGTCGGCGATCAGCAGGTCGGGTTCCAGGCACAGCGCCATCGCGATCATCACGCGTTGGCGCATCCCGCCGGAGAACTCGTGCGGGTACGAGCGGGCCCGTCGTTCCGGCTCGGGGATGCCGACCCGGTCCAGCATGCGTACCGCGACCCGGTGCGCCGCTCTGCGTCCGGCGCGGTGGTGCGCCCGGTAGGCCTCGGCGATCTGGAAGGCCACCGAGTAGTACGGGTTGAGGCAGGACAGCGGGTCCTGGAAGATCATCGCGATCCGGTTGCCTCGCAGTCGGCGCAGCGAGCGCTGGTCGAGTGCGGTCAGCTCCCGACCGTCGAAGTGGATCTCGCCACTGACTCGGGCGTCGTTCAGCAGGCCCAGGACGGCGAGGCTGGTGACGGACTTGCCGCTGCCGGACTCGCCGACCACGCCGAGCACCTGCCCCGCGTCCAGATCGAGGTCGAGCCCGTCCACGGCGCGCACACCGGAGCGGAACTCCACGGCCAGGTCACGTACCGTCAACAAACTCATCCGACGGCCCTCACTCTCGGGTCGAGCACGGCGTACACGAGGTCCACCAGCAGGTTGGCGAGCACCACGAAGGAGGCCGCGAACAGCGTCACCCCGAGGATCACCGGCTGGTCGGTGGAGGAGATCGCGTCGGCCGCGAGCTTGCCGACGCCCGGCAGTCCGAACACCGACTCGGTGATCAGCGCGCCGCCGAGCAGCGCGCCGAGGTCCATGCCGAAGATGGTCACGATCGGCATCAGGGCGGGCCGCAGGGCATGCCGCCGCACCACCGTGATCTCGGGCAGGCCCTTGGCGCGGGCGGTGCGCACGTAGTTCTGGCCGAGGCTCTCCAGCATCTCGCTGCGGGTGACCCTGGCGTAGATCCCGGCGTACAGCATGGCCAGCGTGATCCACGGCATCACCATCGACTGCGCCCAGCCGACCGGATCGGCGGTGAACGGCACGACCTGCGGGTACGGCAGCAGCTTGAGCTGCACCACCAGCAGGTACTGGAGCACCAGTGCGGTGAAGTAGATCGGCAGCGAAACCCCGCCGAGGGCGGCCGTCATCGCGGCCCGGTCCCACAGGCTGCCGCGGCGCAGGGCCGAGACCACGCCGGCGCCGACGCCGACGGCGAGCCACAACACGGCGGCACCGATTGCGATCGAGAAACTGACCGGAAGCCGGCTGGTGAGCAACTGCCACACCGGCTGGTTGGTCTGGAAGCTGAATCCCAGGCACGGGAAGGGGCAGTTGACGGCCTGCGCGCCGCTGCCGTAGGTCCGGCCCGAGACGATGCCGGCCAGGTAGTCGCGGAACTGGACCAGCGGGGAGTGGTTCAGCCCGAGGGTGGTGCGGATCTCGGCGATCCGCTCCGGGCTGCATGCCTTGCCGCAGGCGCCCTGCGCGGGGTCGGCCGGCATCAGGTAGAAGACGGCGAAGGTGGCGGCGCAGATCACCAGCAGGACGGCCGCCGTGACGGCCAGTCTGCGCAGCAGGTAGAGGATCATCGTCGCTGGCTCCGGGGGTCGAGCGCATCGCGGACCGCGTCGCCGAGCACGTTGAAGGCGAGCACGGTGACGAACAGGAAGGCGCCGGGGATCAGGAAGTAGGCGGGGTCGGCGGCGTACCAGGGCACGGCGGTGGCGATCATCTGCCCCCAGGAGGGGGTGGGGGCCTGGACGCCCACACCGAGGAAGGACAGGCCGGCTTCGGTGGCGATGTAGCCGGGGATCGACATGGTCGCCACCACCAGGACCGGCCCGGTCAGGTTGGGCAGCACCTCGCGCAGCAACAGGGCCCGCCGGGATGCGCCCAGCACCCGGGCCGCCGCCACGAACTCGCCCCGCGCGAGCACCATCGCCTGCCCGCGCACGATCCGGCCGACGTACGGCCAGCCGAAGAAGCCGAGCACCACGACCAGGAGCAGCCTGCGGTCCGTGCCGGGCGCCGCCGAGATCAGAGCGATCATGAAGATCAGGCTGGGGAAGGACAGCAACAGGTCCATGGTGCGTCCGATCGTGGTGTCGACCCACCCGCCGAAGAACCCGGCGACCAGGCCCAGCGCCGTTCCCACCACCACCGAGAACACGGTGGCGAGCACGGCGATCAGCAGCGACACCTGCGCGCCGTACACCACCCGGGCCAGCACGTCCCGGCCGTTGACCGGCTCCACGCCCAGCCAGTGCCGGGCGCTGATCCCGCCCGCCGCGCCGCGCGGGAGGCCGCCGAGCGCCGGGTCCACCGCGTCGCTGTGGAAGGCCGTCGGCGAGCTCCCGGCCATCCAGGTGATCAGCGGTGCGGCCAGCGCGACCAGGACCAGCCCGGCCACCACGGCCAGCGCCAGGGCTGCGGAGCGCTGGGCCAACAGCCTTCGGATCACGGTCACTTGCGCAACCCCAGGGAGACCAGGTCGAGCCTGCCGACATAGGCGACCTGCCCGTACGCCCCGGCGACGTTCGGACCGACGAGGATCGGCGCCTTGTCCCACAGGAACGGCACCACCGGGGCGTCTCGCGTGATCTGCTCGGCCAGCTGCCCGTACGCCGCCTGGGCCGCGGCCGGGTCGTCCATCGCGGCGATCTTGTCGATCTGCGCGTCGACGGCCGGGGAGTCGTATTGCGCGTAGTTGTTGTTGCCCTGACTGGTGACCAGGCGGCCGTCGAACACGATCGGCAGGTACGTCGAGGCGCCCGGCCAGTCCGGGGACCAGCCGGCGATCACCAGGTCGTGCTCCTGGGAGGTGTTGCCGACCGTGCTGTAGAAGGCCGAGGAGCTGATCTCGTTGATCTTCACGGTGATACCAGCCCGGCCGAGCGAGGCCTGCACCGCCTCGGCCTGCGCCTTTCCGGCGGCCGTGGCGGGGGCGTCGAGGGTCAGGGTGAGGCCGGAGGCGTGGCCCGCCTCGGCGAGCAGCGTCTTGGCCTTGTCCGGATCGCCCTTGCCGTCCTTGCTCGGATAGGGATCCTGCGCCTGGTAGCCGAGGGACGGTGGCAGTAGGCTGGTCGCCAGGTCACCGGCGATCGGGCCGCCGCGCGTCGTGCGCAGCGCGTCCTTGTCCAGCGCGTACGCGATGGCCTGGCGCACCCGGACGTCGTCGAGCGGCTTGTGCTTGGTGTTGATGCTCAGGTAGCGGGTGTTGATCGAGTCGCCCGTGACCAGCCGGCCCTTCAGCTGCGGGTCGTTCAGCACCCGCCCGACCGAGGCCGGGCCGATCGGCTCCATCGCGATCGCATTCGCGTCCTCACCCTGGCCGGCGATCAACCGCTGGTCGACCACGGCGGCGTCCAGGCCCAGGTCGATGACGACCTTGTCGGGCATGGCTTTGCGGACGGTGTCGGTGGCCGGGTCCCAGTCGGTGTTGCGGACCAGGGTGAGCTGCTTCTTGGGGTCGAAGCCATCGATCTTGTACGGGCCGGAGGAGAACGGCCGGGAGTCGTAGTTGACGCCGGTGTCCTTGTCCTGCGGCACCGGGGCGAACATCGGCAGCGACACCGCCGAGCCGAAGTCGGCCACCGGTCGGTTGAGATGGAAGACGACGGTGCTGGCGTCAGGGGTCCCGATCGAGGCGAGCCCGGCGGGATCCTTGTACGGCCCCTTGTAGCTGTCGCCACCCACCAGCCACATGCGGGCGTACGGCGGACCTTCCGGCAGCTCGGCGGCGAAGGTCCGCTCCACGCCGTACTTGACGTCCGCGCTGGTGATCGGCCGGCCGTCCTCGAACTTCACACCGGGCTTGAGCGTGAAGGTCCAGGTCTTGGCGCCATCGCTGGGGCGGCCGGTGTCGGTGGCCAGGTCCGGAACGATCTTCCCGCCCGCCTGCCCCGGCGCGGCGGCGAAGGTGGTCAGCGTCCGGTAGATCAGCCGGCCCACGTCCTCCGAGGACGTGACGTAGTTACGTGCCGGATCGAGATGCTCAAGATCGAGCGTGGACAGCACATGAAGCGTGCCGCCCTTCACCGGGACCGCACTCGGTCCGCTGGCGACGCCGCTGTTGGATCCCGTGCACCCGGCAACCGACAGCAGCCCCAGGGCCGCACCGAGGGCCAGCCCGACTCGTCGCTGTCTCACGTCTTCTCCTTGCGCGATGTGACATTTCATGCGTGGGAGAAGAGTGACCGCCCGGGGGACATCCCGGAAGATCCCAGTGCACCATCACATCGTGTTATGGCTTTCGCACGGGACCTCGCCGGAGATGGCGTAGACGTGCCCGGGTCGGATTGTCGCTGCCGAGGCCTGAGTTATCGGGCGGGCGGGTTCGGTGCGAGGGCATTGCCGAAGCACGGTAGGTGTCACCGAGGCGGGCTGGTTGTCACCGAAGGACCAGCGGTGCGCCGTGCCTGCGTGCCGGCTGGGGCTCCAGTGCTGCTCAACCGGTCGGTAGCGATTCGTTGTGCAAGGGTGGGGGCGAGGCCGCCCGAAGCCGCCGTGAGGCGAGGACTCGGCGGTCGATGCGGCCGGACGGGTGCAGTTCGGAACTTGACTCCCGCAACCTACGGCCGAAGCGGTGCGTCACCGGGTTGCATGGGCCTGCGCCTCGGCGCGGGGCGTGCCGGCGTCCGTCACGGCCTCGGACCCGACGAATGAAAGAGCACCATGGCAGATCGCGACCCTCGCAACTCCAGCGGCCGCAGTCCCCTACGTCGCGGGCTCGCCGCCGCCGTGTCCGCGGCCGTCGTGCTGCTGGCCTCAGCGGGACCGGGATCCGGGACGGGCGCGGCCGCTCTGGCACCCGGCACGCAGTTCACGCCGCTGACAACGGCGGTGATGACCGAACCGGCGCCGTTCGAGGCCACGGACGGCAGGACGCACCTCTCGTACGAGCTGCTCACCACGAGCGCGCTGTCCAGCGGCACGCCGGTGCGGCTCGACCGGGTCGACGTCCGGGACGCCCGCAGCCATCAGGTCGTCGGCTCGCTGAGCGGGCAGGCGCTGGCCGAGGCCGCCAATCCGGTGGGCGACCCCCTGCCGGGTGCGGACGGGTACACCCCGGCGCCCCCGGCGCCGACACCGACCGTCATCCAGGGCTCCCAGCAGTGGATCATCTGGATCGACCTGACCCTCGACCGCGGCCAGCCGGTGCCCGAGGTCCTCGACCACCACCTCTCGGGGGCCATCCTGACCGTCTCCGGTACGTCCGCGTTCGAGGAGACGGTGCAGGCCACCCCGACCGCCCGCACCGCGCCGTTGGACCTGAGCGCGCCCGTCCTGCCCGGCACCTGGTACGCAAGCGAGTCGTGCTGCGGGAACACGCACCACCGGCGCGGCCTCGCCCCGATCAACGGCCGGTTCGGCGTGCCGCAGCGCTTTGCGATCGACTGGTACAAGGTGGGCGAGCAAGGGCAGGCCTGGGAAGGCGATCCCGCACAGCTCACCAGCTACCTGAGCTACCGTCAGCCGGTCGGGGCCGCGGCCGGCGGCAGGGTGGTGGAGGTCCAGGACGGACTCCCGGACAACCCGCCGCCCGTCACGCCGCCCGTCCCGCCCATCGAGGACACCGTCGGCAACCACGTCACCCTGGAAGTCACGCCGGGCCGCTACCTGCTCTACGGCCACCTGGAAGCCGGCTCGCTCGACGTCCGGGAGGGCGACTGCGTCGAACCCGGCCAGGTCCTCGGGCTGATCGGCAACAGCGGCAACTCCACCACTCCTCACCTGCACTTCCAGGTGACGACCACAGCCGAGTTCTTCCCGACCGACAGCCCGCCGTTCACCTTCCGGAGCTTCCGCGTCCTCGGACAGGTCGAACCCCGGATCTGGGACGACAACCTTGGCCTGCAGCCGACCGGCGTCCTGCCCATCACGCCCTCACCGTACGAGGGCCCTCACCGTTCCCGGTATCCGCTCGACCGCGAGGTGCTGGAGTTCTGACCGTCCCAGCGGAGCAGCCAGCATCCCGACAACAGGTGACACCAAAGCTCAGCACCGACCTCGGTTGACGACCATCCCGCGTAGCCGGTGCCGAGCATCGTGCTTCGCATCGCGCCGTCGCCCGGGTCGTTTGGCCTCGCTGGTGACAGCTACCGCGTTTCGTCACACGAGGGCGGGCAGCTCGGCCACCTTCGTGTGGCGGCGCTGCGACAGCGTGGTGGTGGCCGGGTCGCGTGGTCGCGCCGACTGGCACCTCACCGGATCTGTCACCTGAACGCCGGGGAGGACCTAGGGTGATCGGGATGAGCGATGATCCCGTGATGCTGCGTCCCGTGGTCGAGGACGACCTGCCGGTGCTGGAGCGGTTCCTCACGGATCCCGAGGCGACCGGGCCGTTCCAATGGCTCGGTTGGTCGGATCCCGGGCGGTGGCGACGGCGCTGGGCGCAGGACGGTCTGCTCGGCGATGACGGCGGCCAGCTGATGGTGGTGACCGGCGCCGACAGGATCGGCTTCGTGGCATGGAGGAAGGCCGTGACGTCGCGGAGCTCGTACTGCTGGAATGTCGGAGCCCAGCTGCTGCCGGAGGGTCGGGGCCGTGGGGTCGGCACGCAGGCCCAGCGGCTGCTGGTGCGTTACCTCTTCGCGCACACGCCGGTGGTCAGACTCGAAGCGGACACCGAGACGGAGAACATCGCCGAGCAGCGCGCACTGGAGAAGTCCGGCTTCACGCGGGAAGGCGTGCTGCGCAGCACGGTGTTCCGGGACGGACAGTGGCGGGACGTCGTCCGCTACAGCGTGCTGCGCAGTGACAGCCTCGGACAGTGGTGACAACGAATCCGGTGACGGGAAGCGTGACCCCTGCGCGGCTGAAGCCCGGGTGAGCCGCCGGATCGGTGGCAACTGTCTCGCTCGGTCCGCCTACGTGGGACCGAACGGAGGCTGGAAGAGGGCGTGGAGGGTGGAGAGGTAGTCGTGCCAGTGCACGTCCGCGTCGGCGGGGCGCACCGCCGACCGCAGGGCGTGCAGGCGGCCGGGGTGGTAGAGGCGGCGGATGGCGGTGGCGAGGTCGTCGGGGTCGTCGGGGGCGCAGAGCAGCCCGTCGACGCCGTCGCGCACCGCGTCGGGGAAGTTGCCGACGCGCGTCGCGATGACCGGGGTGCCGTGGTGGTGGGCGAGGGCCACGTGCTGGGAGGCCGTCGCCGTCCGGTACGGCAGGACGGAGGCGTCGGCGGCGGCGAAGACGTCGGGGATCTGCCGGGCGGGCAGGTAGCCGGGGCGCAGCGTGACGCGGTCGTCCAGGCCCAACTGCCGTATGAGGTCGAGGGTTTCGTCGGGTCCTTCGAGGAAGTCGCCGACCACGGACAGGCGTACGCCGGGCACCTGGGCGAGCGCGTGGATGAGGACGTCCAGGCCCTTGTAGGGGCGGACGGTGCCGAAGTAGAGGAGCCGGCCGAGCGTGGGGCCGGGGTCGGGCGGTCGGGTGGGGGCGCTGCCGGTGGGCAGGTGGGGCGGCAGGAGGGCGACGGCCGCGGGGCGGTCGGTGAGGGTGGTGACGGTGTCGTGCTGCTGGGTGCTGTGGACGAGGACGGCGTCGGCGACGCGCAGCAGCCGGGTGGTGAGCCAGCGGTCGGCGGTGTGGCGTTCGTGCGGCAGGACGTTGTGGCACAGGGCGATCACGCGGGCGCGGCGGCGCGCCAGGGCGCCGACGGCGTGCAGGGCCGGGGCCTGGAAGGTGGTGTAGCTGATCAGGACGACGACGTCGGATTGCCGTGCCAGGGTGCGGCCGACTCGCCACCAGCTGAGGGGGCTGCGCCAGTGCAGGGGGTAGGAGCTGGCCGGGTAGGGAGGTGACTCGGGTTCGCTGAGCCGGTCGCGCTGGGTGTGCAGCCGGCGGGCGGGCCCCTGGGCTCGCCAGGAGCAGATCCGCACGTGGTGGCCGGCCGCGGCGAGGCGGTGGGCCAGTTCGGCGGTGTGCAGCGGGATTCCTCCGCGCCAGGGGTGCGCGGGGCCAACCAAGGTGATACGCATCGGCGACACCCCACTTCGCCAGGTACGTCGGGGTTCTCGCGCGGGCGGCAGGGGTGCCGCCACGGGCTGGCCACGCTAGTAGTGGGGGCGGGGGTGGCGCCTTCGGGGTTCGGCCGGTCGGGGGATTCTCGGAGGGTGACGGGCGGGCGGCGCCGGGACCGGGAGGACGTCCACGGTGCCGAGGCGCTGCGGCCGGGCGTCCCGGTGCCGGGGGTGGAGAATCCGGGCGTGGAGAAGCCGGGCGTGCGGCACGGGCGCGAGCACGGCTCGATCAGCACAGCCCTCGGTGTTCGAGCAGGACTCGTAGGAGTGGCGAGTAGTGCGGTCCCCCTCCTCTCCGGTGATGCGCCTGTACTCGGCCGGCGGCTCTCGGCGACGGCCTGCGCGATCTGACACCACCGAAGGGTCAGCGGGCGGGGGCCCGGTGACCTCGGCTACCACATCACCGGAAGCCGCTCCGGAATCCGCTTCATGAAGCCGGTGCGCCAGACCAACTGGCTGACCGGAATAGCGAGTTCGAGATCCGGAAGTCGGTCCAGCAGCACCTCCAGGGCGATCCGGGCGTGGACGCGTCCGAGTGCGGTGGCGGGGCAGTAGTGGGAGCCGCCGCCGAAGGAGATATGGTCGGCGGCGTTGGCGCGGTCCGGGTCGAAGCGGTGGAGGTCGAGGAAGGCCTCCGGGTCGAAGTTCGCGCCCTCGACCAGCACCAGGACCAACTCCCCCTGCCTGACGTCGACATCTCCGAGCCGCACGTCGGCGAGTGCGAGCCGGGGCAGGGCGTCACCGATGGACAGGTTCACCCGCAGCAGTTCCTCCACGCCCGCGTCGAGCAGGTCGCGGCGGTCCCGCAGCAGATCCCAGGGGCTGCGGTGGGTGAGGAGGTGGACCAGAGCCATGGTGAGGAAGCCGGAGGTGGACACGGTGCCGGCGCCGAACATGGTGACGCCGACGGTGGCCGGCTGTACCGCGGAGCCGTACGCCGGCCGGCAACCGGCCCGGTCGCCGCGCTGGTGGTCACCGCCGGGCCCAGGTCGGGCAGGCGGGCTCGTGGGCCCGGCGGTGTCATGCCGGGTGGATGAGGCTGCTCTCGTAGGTGAAGACCACGGCCTGGATCCGGTCGCGGAGTTCGAGTTTGTGCAGGATGCGCCCCAGGTGGGACTTCACGGTCGCCTCCGCGAGGTGCAGGGTGGCCGCGATCTCGGTGTTGGACAGGCCGCGGCCCACCTGGACGAGCACGTCGCGTTCGCGGGCGCTGAGCCGGCCCAGCCACTCGTCGTGCTCGGGGCTGCGGCCGTCGGGGAGGTGCGGGCGCAGGTTGTCCAGCATGCGCCGGGCGATCCCGTCGCTCCCGGGCATCCGGACGACCACCACGGCTACACCGACCACCCCGCCCTGACCTCCTGACCGGCGTGGCCACCTTCGTGGCCGCTCTCATGGCCACACAGTGAGTCAGAACGTGTGACCTTCCCTCCCCCACCCGTCTCCACCTGGGAGTTCCTTATGTCCACTGCGATCACTTTCTCCGAGTACGGCGCGCCCGAGGTGCTCCGGCTGACGGAGGTCGACCGGCCGGAGCCGGGACCTGGCCAGGTCCGGATCGAGGTCAGGGCCGCCTCGGTGAACCCGCTCGACATGAAAATCCGCTCCGGCCTGATGGCCAAGGTCGCCCCGGCCCGCTTCCCGGTGATCCCGGGCCTGGACGCGGCCGGTGTCGTCGACGCGGTCGGCGAAGGCGCCGATGCGGCGGTAGGGAACGAGGTCCTCGGCGCCACGGTCGGCGGCAGCTACGGCGAGTACGCGCTGCTGGAGCGTCCGGTGGCCAAGCCTGCCGCCCTGTCGTGGGAGGTCGCCGCCTCGCTGGTGACGGTCGGTCAGACCGCGCACCGGGTCCTCGGCCAGCTGGGCGTGCAGCCGGGGCAGACCCTCCTCGTCCACGGCGCGGCCGGCAGCGTCGGCGTCATCGCCGTGCAGCTGGCCGCCGCCCGCGGGATCACCCGTCATCGGTACCGCCGGCGAGCGCGACCTGGAGCGTGTCACCGCGCTCGGGGCCACCGCGGTGCGCTACGGCGACGGCTGGGTCGAGCGGGTGAAGGCCGCCGCTCCGAGCGGGGTGGACTTCGTGTTCGACGCCTCCGGCGCCGGCGTGCTCGCCGACTCCGTCGCCCTGACCGGCGATGCGGCCAAGGTCATCACCATCGCCGACATGTCCGCCCAGCAGCACGGCGTGCGCTTCAGCGCCGGCAGCGCCGACCAGGGCGGCCCGGCCCTGCCGGAGCTGGTGAGGCTGGCCGCCGAGGGCAGGCTCAGCGTGCCGATCTGGCGCACCTATCCCCTGGCCGAGGCCGCCCAGGCGCACGCCGACCTGGAAGCCCACCGCAACCAGGGCAAGTCCGGCCTGTTGCCCTGACCCCCATGTGCCGCCGCCTGGCATCGCTCGACCGGGCGAGGCGGCCCCGGGGCCGCGGCCGGCGCCCGCACCTCACCGGCCGCGGCCTGACCCACGAGCTGAACCGGTACGACGGCAGGCCGAACGCGATGGCACTCGCCACCGTCCCCACGCCCGCACCACTGCCGGCCGACGCGGACCTGGCCGTACGACGGCGCGACCGCGACCGGGCTCGGCAACCTGCTGGTCTGCCTCGACGGTGTGGGCTTCGCCGCGGACATCGGGACGCCTCAGTGGCCCTTGTCCGGTCGGGGCTTGACCGCGACGATCGCCATGTCCGCCTAGGCTGTGGGCTGCTCGGCCCGAATCGCGTCCGCCGGGACCTCGAAGACGATTGCGAGCCCGTCGCGTTCGTTCCCCTGCTCGCCGACGCGCGTGAACCCGAAGCCCGCGATGGTGGCCAGGGAGGCGGTGTTGTCAGGGCTGATCCTGGCCCGCACGGTCCTGACATCGGGTTCGGCGGCGGCTCTGACGAGTAGCGCCGTCAGCATGGCGCGGGCATAGCCCTGGCGGCGGTACCCGGGCACGACGGTGAAGCCGACCTCGACCATGCCGGCCTCGTCCGGCGGTCCGTGGAACCCGGCGTCGCCGACGACGACCCCGTCCGGCTCGGACACCGCGGCCCGCGTGATCCAGGGCGCGGCCGACGGGTCCTCGGAAAGCTGGCCGGCGCGGTAGCCGAAGATCCAGCGGGCCCGGTCGCCGACGAAATGCGGGTCGAGGGCGACCCCGGCCTCGGCGCTGGCGCCGACGAGGTCGCCGTCGGCGAGCGAGCGCAGCGTCTTCGCGCTGAGCTCGACGAAACGGACGCGTTTGGGGGTGGAGTGAGGTTCGCTGTTCATCGCGGAGATGCTCGCCCCGCAGTCGGAGGACTGTCCACTGCTTTACGGCCCCAGCGGACACGGCGATCGCCCTGGTCGGGCCGTGACATCGTCTCCCCCGGCCCCGCAGAACCCCGAACCCGGAACCCAGAACCCCAGGATTCTGGGGTACCCGACGGGCGGGACCGGTCGAAGACTGCCGGTATGGACACCAACGAACGGAACAAGGGCACAGTCACCGCGTTCATCGACGCGCTCTTCAGCAAGGGTGACCTGGGGGCCGTCGACGAGTACCTCGCCGAGGACTTCGTCAACCACGACCCGCCGCTCGGCGGCACCGCGGACCGGGAGGGGATGCGCAGGGCCGGAGCACTGTTCCGGTCCGCCTGCCCCGACTGGCACAGCGACCAGCACCTGGTCATCGGGGAGGGCGACGTGGTGGTCGAGCACTTCACCGCGAGCGGCACCCACCGCGGCGAACTGCTCGGCGCGCCGCCCACCGGCCGGACCATCACCCTGCAGGGGATCAACATCTTCCGGCTCCGCGACGGGCGGATCGTCGAGCGCTGGGGCCGCCTCGACGAACTCGGGTTGCTGCGGCAGCTCGGGCTGGCCCTGGTGCGGCCGGGGCCCCGCGAGTAGCGTCGGCCCCATGGCGGCACCACTGGTGGAGCGCCGGACGGCCGGGCTGGTCGACCGGTGCTACGCCGGGTCGGACCCGGCCCGGCTGCGGCAGGAGGTGCTGCCACGCCTGCTGCGGCTGGTCCCCGCCGACGCCGTGTTCTTCGCGACCGCCGACCCCGCCTCGCTGCTGTTCACCTGGGCCGCCGCGGACGAACCGCTGGGCGGCGAGACCGGCCGCTTCCTCGACAACGAGTTCGGCCGGGCGGACGTCAACAAGTTCGCCGAGCTTGCGCGGTCCGCCGATCCGGTGGCCACCCTCGGCCGGGCGACCCGCGGCGAACTCGCGGCGAGCCCCCGCTACCGGGAGATCATGGCGCCGCTCGGGCTCGGCGACGAGCTCCGGGTGGCGCTGCGCGCGGGCGGCAGCTGCTGGGGGTTCCTGTGCCTGCACCGCGAACGGGCCGACACCGGCTTCGACGGCGCGGACCTCGCGGTGCTGCGGGCCGTCGCCCCGCACCTGGCCGAAGGGCTGCGGCGCGCGGTCGCTCGCGCACTGGCCGGCTCCGCGTCCGCGCCGGCCACCGCGCCCGGGGTGCTGGTGCTCGACGCCGACGGGGTGCTCCTCTCCGCCAGCGCGGAGGCCAGGGACTGGCTCGCCCGGCTGGAGCCGACGGACTTCCCCTCCGGTGACGGGCTGCCAGTGGCCGTCAGCGCCGTGGCCGCGCGCCTGGCACGGCTCGACCGCGAGCCGGCCGAGCGGGTCCCGCCGCCGACGGTTCGGGTGCGGGACCGCTTCGGCGCGTGGTGGACCGTCCAGGCCAGCCGCCTCACCGGGCCGCCCCGGCCGCAGACCGCGGTGGTCGTCGAGCCCATGGCGCCCCAGCAGCGCTACGCGCTCCTGCTGGGCTCCTACGGGCTGAGCCCAGCCCGGACCCGGGTCGCCACCCTGGTGGTGCGCGGCTGCTCGACCCGCGAGATCTCAGCCGAGCTGTGCATCTCGCCCAACACCGTGCAGGAACACCTCACGGCGGTCTTCGACCGGCTCGGCGTGCGCAGCCGCCGGGAGCTGGTCGCGCTCGTGCTGGCGGGCGGTGGCGGGCACCCGGCGGCCTGAATCGACGGGTGCCGCAGCGTGCGTCCCGACCTGACGGGCTGGAACGCGCGGCCGGTACTGCAACGGTGCTCATCGTGGCGGGCCTCACCCCGCATCCCACACGGGGCGCCTAGGTCGGCGAGCTCGGCCAACAGGCCGGCTTCACCGGCTGACGCACTCCACGGTGGCCCCTCGCCTGTACCCGGGGAGGGACCACCGTCGATGGCGTCCCGCTGAGTGGTGTAGCCGGTCATAGGGTCCGGGAAGGCGCGGGTGACGGTGGCCTCTGTCGCCCAGGTGATCCACTACTGGATGACCTCGTAGATCTCCTTGTAGCCGGATACCGCGTTGCTGTTAAACGCGTCGATCAGCGACTGGGCGTTTGGATCCACGAAGAACGCTCGCTCCATGGTGAAGTACTGGTCGAGGCTGTCGAACTCCCATTGGCAGACGACCGTATCCATGGGACCGGCGTAATCGACGTAGATTCGCCGGTTCGCGTACCCGGCCTCTTCAAACACCTTGGTGAGGGTCTTGAACGCCGCCACGATCTCCGGCGCCTTCCCGCGTTTAGCCTGGTAGACCTCGCGCATCATGTACATGATGTTCCCCTACTTTCCTGTACGGGCAGTAATCGACTGGTCATGCCATTGCTGAATCACCAAAATGCCGCCCGCATGCCCACTGTCCAGGGTGTCGAGCATGAGCAGCAGGACCACGCACAGAGCGTCTCGCGACAGCACCGTCTGCGTCGTACATTCACTTCAGCTCGCGGATGGTCGCCTCGAACGCCCGATCCATATCCCACAAGGGTTCGAAGGTGATGTGGACAACGTGGCCGTAGGTCTGGTTGTGGAACATCTGGTAGCGCCCGAAGGCATCGGGGTCCTCCACTTCGATCAGCGCGTACCCGCCCCATCCGGTGCCGTACGTCTGGTGGTGCACGATGCCGCTGTCGACATCGCCCCAGTTGCCCGACCGGGCGAACGCCTTGAAGGCTTCGCCCCACGCCTCATCGAGTGCAGGCTTGGTGACGCCCTCGGCATAGACGAAACGCTGAAGATACTTTTGCCCCATCGACCCACTCCTGCTCCCTGCCCGGGCAGCCCTTACGCTTCGCCCTTGGTGGTCGCAAGATAGCCATCACCCATCCACGTGCCGCCGCATCTCACCCGGTCGATGGCGTGTTTGAAGCCCTTGTCGTACGAGTAGGGCGCCAGCTGATGGTGATATTTGAGAAAATTGAAAAGTGAAAATCCCAAGGGTCGATGAATCTCCCCAGTTGGTTGACGGCGCAACGACGTAGCCGCCGCCCGGCAAGGAGCGATCCGGACCGCCCCGCCCGAGCACCCGGACTACCCCGCACCCTCCCCCCTCCTCAACGAGGCCACCGGCCCCCTGCGGGCCCGTGACGTCTGCGAAGCCCTCGGCCACGAACCACTGCCGAAGAACAT
This sequence comes from Kitasatospora sp. NPDC023120, assembly GCF_055560835.1. Lineage (NCBI taxonomy): Bacteria > Bacillati > Actinomycetota > Actinomycetes > Kitasatosporales > Streptomycetaceae > Kitasatospora > Kitasatospora sp. NPDC023120. Next base: position 28,386 of record NZ_JBVHHY010000042.1, read on the forward strand.
CGAAGGCGCCCGCGCGAAGCTGAAACGCCTGGTCAAGGGTTGCGGACGTGGACGGCCTGGTGGTCGTCGTCGGTCAGCGTGTGGAGACCGGCGCGGTCGAGGGGTGTAGAGGGGCTGGGCGGCGGTACCGGCGAGGCGGCGGTGGGCGGCGTCGGTGGTCTGCCGGGGCTGGTGAGCGGCCTCGCGGGCGCAGGCGGCGACGTCCTGCCGGTGGCGCTCGGCGCGCAGCGCGTTCTGCAGAACGGTGTCGTGGTCGGGGTCGTAGCACTCGGCCCGGGTCGCGGCGGTGTGGTCGCGCAGGCGCTGGGCACAGTACAAGGCGCGCACCGGCACGGTGACGGTCCCCAGGGGCCACGTGGAGGAGCTGGAGATGGCCGGCGGGACCGTGGCGGTGAAGCTCGGGGTCTGGGTCTCCAATACGAAGAGCCGCCGGGCCAAGCTCACTGGGAAGCAGCTGGCCGCGCTCGCGGAGCTGGGGCTCGAATGGCGGTGAACCCGTGCCCGCCGGGGTGGTTGGCCGATCGGGGGTGCAACGCGCTTTCCGCGTTGCAGCGCGTTGCACCCGGTCCCGTCCCTGACGTTGCGTCAGCGGTTGGGGTACTTCTCGGCGTGGAGCAGCCGGATGTGCCACCAGGGGTCGTCGAGCTTGCCGGCCTTGGGTAGTCGGCGTTCGCGGCCTGTGGGCAGGGGCAGGATGATCGGCTTGCGGCCGTTCATGCGGCGGCTGCTGTCGCAGGCGGGGCACTCCAGCTGGTCGCTGCCGGCCGGTCCGTTCCGCGATCACGGTCGCGGGCAACGTCGGCGTCTCCCGAGGAAGCTCGCGGATCTACGGAGACGTGCCCGACGTGTTCGGCCTGCCGGGTGCCGTGCCGCTGCCTACTTGATGTGGCGCAGCAGGGCGGTGACGGCTGGGTACACCTGCCCTCGGGGGTGTACCACCATCACCTTCCAGGTGGGTGCGTGTTGGGTGAAGTGGTGTGGCGTGAGGTCGGGGAAGCGGGCGGCCAGGGATGTGGGCATGATGCACACGCCGAGGTCCTGGCGGACCAGGTCGGTGGCGGCCAGGATGTCGTTGACCTCGAAGGTGGCGGTGCGGTCGACGAGGGCCGCGTGGAAGGCCCGGTCGACCGAGTGCCGGATGGCCCAGCCGGCAGGGAATTCCACCAGTGGCAGGGCGGCGGCCTCGGCGAGGGTGACCGGTCGCTCGCCTTCCATGGCGCGGCTCGGTGCCGTGATCAGGACCATCTCCTCCTCCTTCAGCACGCGTGTGGCCAGTCCTCGTTGCTGGGGGCGGTCCAGTGCCACGACGGCCACGTCCGTGGTGCCGTCGCGCAGTGCCTGCAGGATGTCGTCGGCCGGTGCCTGGCGAAGCCTGAGCGCTACCTGTGGGTGCTGGTGGCGGAAGGCGGCCAGTGCCTGGGCGAGGCCCGTGTGGAGGCCCTGCATGACGCCGATCGTGATCTCTCCCGTCAGCTCTCCTTTGACGAGGTCGACGGCGGCGCGGGCTTCCTCGGTGGCCCGCAGTGCGGCGCGGGCGGCCGGGAGGAACGCCTGGCCGGCCGGGGTGAGGGACACCCGGTGGGTGGTCCGGTGGAAGAGCGGTGCGCCCAGCTCGCGCTCAAGGGTGCGCACCGTGGTGGAGACCGCGGACTGCACCACGTGCAGGCGTCGTGCCGCCGCGCTGAAGCCGCCCTCCTCGGCGACCGCGACGACGACCTCCATCTGTCGAAGATCCATTCCGCCTCCGTACCCCCTCCGGGCCCGCTGACTCCAGGCTATCTCCGACAGAGATTACCGTCATCTTTATCCATCTCCTCGACATGGGAAGCGGTGGCGGTGGCACGAGGTTGAAGAGGTCGTCGGCAGCGAGGGAGCTGCCGGTGAACCAGGGCATCCGGCCCGGTGCCGGATGCCCGCCCTAAGCAAGGAGACGTCATGTCGAACAACGGCCTCATCGACCCCGCCGACGCCGCGGTTCTGCTGGTGGACCACCAGAGCGGTCTGCTGCAGATCGTCAACCACACCAACATCCACGAGCTGCGCAACAACGTGGCTGTTCTGGCCAAGGCCGCCACCCTGGCCGGCGCCCCGGTGATCGCCACCGCGTCGGTCCCCGAGGGCCCGAACGGCCCGCTGATCCCCGAGGTCTTCGACAACGCCCCCCAGGCGACCTACGTCCAGCGTCACGGTGAGATCAACGCCTGGGACGTGGAGGGCTTCCGCAGCGCCGTCGCGCAGACCGGCCGCCGCACCCTCCTCGTCGCCGGCATCATGACCAGCGTCTGCGTCGTCGAGCCCGCGCTGGCCGCCCTCGCCGAGGGATACGACGTGTACGCCGTCATCGACGCCTCCGGCACCTACTCCGACGAGGCACAGCGGATCTCGATCGAGCGCCTGAGCCGTGCGGGCGTCAAGGTCATCGACGTCCTGGGTGTGGCGGCCGAGCTGCAGAAGACCTGGGCCCGCGAGGACTGGGCCGCCTGGGGCGGCATCTACGCGAGCGTCAGCCCCGGCTACGCCGCCGTCATGGAGTCCGTGGCCCGCGCCCAGGCGGAGGCCACCGGGTCCGAGGGCGCCGGCGCCGAGGTCAAGTGGGCCGAGGCCCGCGGCCGGCTGGCCTGAAACCCTTCGCCCGCCCCGGGCCGTCCGGCCCGGGGCGGGCGAACCCGTCCTTCAGCGACTTGAGTTTCACGGCCGGCGTCGGTCCCAGGTGACGCCGGCCGGCCACCGTCACCACTCGGAGCACTCACGAAAACGGAGCACCCCCATGTCGTTGTCCGCCTCTCGGCTCGTTCGCCGGGCACCCGGCCAGCAGATCGCCGCCCGGCACTCGGCCCGCAGGCACGGGGCCGGGTTCTGGCTGATCGCCTCGGCGTTCGTCACGGCCATGGCGTTCTCCACCGTCCCGACGCCGCTGTACCCCCTCTACCAGGCACGCGACGGCTTCTCCACCTTCACCGTCACCATCGTGTTCGCCGTCTACGCCCTCGGCGTCCTGGCCAGCCTGCTGCTGGCCGGGCACATCTCGGACTGGGTCGGCCGACGCAAGGTCCTGATCACGGCACTGACCCTCGAACTGGTCGCCGCCGCACTGTTCCTCACCCAGCCATCCCTGCCGCTCCTTCTCCTCGCACGGCTGGTCACCGGCCTCGGGGTCGGCATGCTCACCGCGACCGCCACCGCGCACCTGCACGAACTGCACACCGCACACCGCCCCGACGCCTCGCCGCAGCGCTTCGAGATCGTCTCCACCGCGGCCAACATCGGCGGCCTCGGCTTCGGCCCGCTCATCGCCGGCCTTCTCGCCCAGTACCTCGACGCCCCCCTGCGCCTGCCCTACCTCGTCTTCGGCGCCCTGCTGCTGATCAGCATCGCCGCGGTCGCGCTCACCCCCGAAACGGTCCAGGTGCAGTCCGTCAGGCCCGCCTACCGGCCGCAGCGCATCAGCACCGACCACGGTGACCCCGCGGGATACCTGGCCGCCGCGGCCGCGGGCTTCGCGTCCTTCGCGGTCTTCGGCCTGTTCACCTCGCTGGCCCCCGGATTCGTCGGCCACACCCTGCACCACCCCTCCCGCGCACTGGCCGGACTGACCGTGTTCGCCGTGTTCGGCGCCTCCGCCGCGGCCCAGACCCTCACTAGCCGCCTCGACGCCACACTGCGCAGGAACATCGGCCTGTACGCCCAGGCCGCCGGGGCGACCGCACTCGCCGTCGGCATGCACACCGCCAGCCTCACCGTGTTCCTGGTGGCCGGCATCACGGCCGGCATCGGCGCCGGAGTCCTGTTCAAATCCGCCGTCGGCACCGTCGTCGCCATGGCCACCCCGGCCAAACGCGGCGAAGCCCTCGCCAGCCTCTTCCTCATCTCCTACCTCGGCCTCGCCCTGCCCGCCATCGCCATCGGCATCGCCACCCGCTACACCACCATGACCACCGCGATGACCTGGTTCACCGCGGTCCTGCTCGCCCTGCTCACCACGGCCGGCCTCCTCGCCCGCCGCCACAGCCACACCGACTGAGCGCATCCTCCGCCACCAGGCCCAAAGACCCAGGCGGCGCCACGCCCAGCCCCGTGCAGCCCCGCGCCCGGCCCACTCGACCAGCCCGCCCCCGGTCCGGAAAGTGCACCATGACAACGACGCCAACGCCGACTCCAGCCTCCCCGCCGCATCCCCGGCCGAAGCTGGTGGCGACCGATCTCGACGGCACACTCCTGCACAGCGACGGCAGCCTGTCCCAGCGCACCCGGGCCGCCCTGACCGCGGCGAGCAAGGCCGGCATCCGCATCGCCCTCGTCACCGGCCGCCCACCACGGTGCGTTCCCGCCCTGCTGGAGACCATCGGACGGCACTACGTCATCGCCGCCAACGGCGCCGCACTGTACGCGCCGGACGCAACCACGATCCACATCTCCCCCATACGGTCCGACACGGCGACCGAACTCGTGACGCGACTGCGCGACGCCGTGCCCGGCGTCTCCTTCGCCGTGGAATACGAGACGGCATACGGCCACGAACCTGACTACCCCAACTGGTCGTTCGGCGAAGAGGCCGTCCAGCTGATCGGTCCCGCCGAGGACCTGCTCACGCCGGCGCCGGGCCGCCATGTACTCAAGCTCCTCGCCCACCACCCCACACTGCCCCTCGACGTCTTCTACGAGCAGGCGCGACGCAGTGCCGGCGGCAGTGCCGAGACGACCCACTCCACGGGTTTGTCGCTGGTGGAGTTCAGCGCGCCCGGCGTCACCAAGGCCGCCACACTCCTCGCGTGGAGCAGCCGGCTCGGCATTACCGCCGACGAGATCGCCGCCTTCGGCGACATGCCCAACGACCTCCCCATGCTCAAGGCGGTCGGCGCGCCCTACGCCATGACCAACGCCCACCCGGACGTCCTACGGACCGCGCGCTGTCGTACAGCCTCCAACGACGAGGACGGCGTCGCCCAGGTCCTCGAGCGGTTCATCGCCGCGCCGGCGCACGCCCACTGAGCGCGCTGAACCGCCTCGTGCGGGCCACCGCTGCACTCGCGTGCTGCCCGGTCTGCACCGCAGTCGGCGTTCGGCGTGGGACAAAAACCGGTGCACTATTCGTCAGCGCATGCGGAACGGATCGTTCTGCACCGCGCCCACACCGCTGTCCGCCGCCAGTGGACCGCCGCCGCGGGCGACCGCGCGCTGCTGATCGGCTGCCTGCGCCAGGGGCTGCGCCCGGCCCGCGACCACCACCTCGACCTCGGCTGGCTCGCCGCCGCTGCGTGGGCCTACGTCGGCGACTCGGTGTGGGAGCCTCTCGCCCCGCCCGCCCCCGTCCCCGCTGACCCGGCCGGGCAGGCCGCCACGGGCGGGCCTGCCGGTGCCGCCGTACTGGAGACCCCGGCCGACGCCCTGGTGGAGACCCTCAGCACAATCGCCGCCCGCCAGCGCGAGCACCGCGCCCACACCGCCGACCGCCTCACCCGCGTCATCGACAGCGCCCTGCTGCCAGACGACCTGACCGACATGGCCCTCTACTACCGGGCCAAGGCACACCGCGACCTCGGCCGCGGTGCCGCATCCCGCCAAGGCATGCGGCAGGTCGCCGCCGTCACCACCCGCCTCGCCCCCGCCGCCCGCCGCGGCCTGGTCCACCTCGCCCGCCTCGACGGCGACTTCCCCGCCGCCCACGAGGCCGCGCAGACCCTGGGCTGGGCCGGGCGCCAGCACCGCGTCCTCGGCGACCTCGCCTGGGTCCACGCCCGGATGGACCAGGCCGCCGCCCACTACGAGGCCGCCCGCACCGAGGCCGAGCAGCACGCCATCGCCGGCGAGACCGCCACCTCCCAGGCCCAGCTCGCCTTCGTCCGCGCCCACACCGACCCCGAGACGGCCGACGACGACCTCGACCTCGCCGCCCAGCTCCTTGCCGGCCTCGACCTGCGCGCCACCACCCTCACCGGCCGAATCGCCGCCCTCATGCGCGACGCCGGCACCGGCGGCGACGAGTTCTCCGAGCGCGCGGACGTCCTGGACGCCGAGGTCAGGGCCTCCGGCGTACGCGCCGCCCGCACCACTCCCACCCTCGCCGTGTGCTTCCACCACGCCGTCCGCGACGACAACGACGCACTGGACACCGCGATCCGCGACCTCGACCAGCTCACCCGCGACCGCGACTACGCCTATCTACACCGACATCGCCCATTTCATGGCCGGCCGCGACCTCCGCTTCCCCTCCCGCGCCCGCTGGCTCGACGGCGACCAGGCCGTGCGCTCCCGCTGGCGTGCCCTCGTCACCGACCGGCAGACCCACCTCGCACGGCCGTAACGAAGAGGCCCGCCCCCCAAGGGGGCGGGCCTGCCGATCAGTCCGCTCGCAGGATCCGCGAGACGTAGATCTCGGGCGGGTCCGACGCCTCGTTCACCGCGTACTCCACCAGCCCCAGATCCCGGCGCAGCGGCGCCGAGTGCATCCCGGGACGGCCCGGCACCGGCATGCTCAGGTGCGTGGCTTTGTTCATGAGAACGTTCTCATGGACATAGCCAGACCTGCGCACCCGCAGGGAGGTCCGAGCAGCGCACCATATGGTTCAGAGCCCCGTCGCCGGGCGTGCTTGCGGAAGGGCGGCGGCATGCTTTCCGGTCTCGCGGGGCGGATCCTGACGACTGGTCCCAACGCCGCGTGTGGGTGCCCGCTGGAACCGGGCACCCACACGTACAGTCAGGAGCTGCTGTGTCCGGGGACTGGCCCACGGATGGCCTCGGGGAGGCCGACGGCGATCACAGCTTTTCGGCATCGCCCACTCCTTGGACGCCCCCTCGCGGTTGACCGAAACGGGACAGGTACTGGGCACCACGCCGTACATGCCTCCCGAGCAGTGGCGGGGCGAGGTACTGGATGCCCGCGGTGACCTGTACGCGCTGGGCTGCGTCATGTTCGAACTCGTCACCGGCAGGCCGCCCTTTCTCGGGGGGTATCCGTCTACGCCTGGATGCGCCAACACGTGGAGCAGGCGCCACCGTCTCTGCGTGCGCTGCGGCCCGACATCCCCGGGCGCTTGGAGGACTTGGTCCTGGCCTTGTTGGCCAAGGAACCCGGCGACAGGCCGGACGCCCGCACCCTGGCCGCCGGCCTGGCCGCACTCGCCGGCCAGGGAACTCAGCCTCCGACGCTCCGGGATACGGGCCGGGAGTCCCCAGCACCTACGGCAGCATCGGAGCCGTGATCCTCCTCCTCTGGCTCTGGGTCTCCAACCTCGCGATCCTGCTGGGCCTGGAGTTCAACTTCGAACTGGAACGCGGACGAGCCATCGCAGCCGGTCACCCACCCGAGGAAGAGCCGCACCCCGAACCCCGCGACACCCGCAAACCACCACCCGACCCCCCCCCACAAGATCACGACAGACCCCGTCACTGACTCCCGCTCCTCCTCGCCGCCGGAGGAGGAGCGGGAGGGCGGGCCGAGGCAGGAGAGCGAGGAAGGGCTGGATCGGGTCCGAGGCCGCCACGATCGGGGTGGTGAAGGAGATCGGGTGATGGCATCCGAGGCGCGACGGGCAACTGCGGCATCCCCGTTGCCGTCCAACGAGACGGAGGAAGGCCGGGACGCGGGGGGTGGCGGCAGCCCGGGCTGCATCCACGGCATGCCCGCACATGTGGGTGACAGCGCTTGCGGTCTTCCGCCGCACCGCGGCCGGGCAGGTGCTGGTTCAGCGCGTCGGGCGTCGGCCTGAGCGCCGGGACCAGCGGATGCCGGCGTAGGCCATGTCGGCGACGAAGAGAATGATCGCGATCACGAGGAGGAAAAACCATCCGTTGGCGACGGCGCCGATGATGCCCAGCACGATCGCGACGATAACCAGAGCCAGGATCAGGACCATGACGAGCCTCCTCGGCCGCGTATGGGCGCTCAACGGCGGGCGAGCTGCCGCTCGCCGCCGGTACCCTTCTGGTAGGCCAGGCCGTAGTGCTGGAAGACGGCGTCCTCGTCCTCGGCAGGCAGGATGTCATCCATGCCGATGGCAGGGCAGTCCCTCACGAGCGCCTTCTCGTAGGCGACCTTGAGATAGCCCGGTCCGACGCTCGCGTCGTTCAAGGGGACGAAGACCAGCCGGTGCTGGGTGGGCATGCCGATCTGGACGGTCGCCATGGCCGGCTCGTCCGTGCTGGTGTCCACGTAGATCGCCTCCAGCGTCCCGATCTTGCTCCCGTCGGCATCGACGACGTCGTGGGTACGCCACTCGCGGATGTCCCCTACCTGGATCATCATGGCTCCCTTCGCGCGGCCCGGTCCCCGGGCGCGGGCCTACCCGGACCGGCAGGCTCACCTGGCCCGTGTCGTGCGGCCTTGCACATTTCAGCGTGCCTCGGTCTGAGCGCCGAGGCCAACAAGCACCCCTTCCGTTCGAGGCCGCTCAGTGCCGCGTGGCGGGAAGGCGGAGGCCGGCAGTGGACGGGACAACCCCGCCGTCGGGCGTGTGGCGGCGTCGCCCGCCGGGCGAGCTGACATTGCGCTGCCGCTACGCGGCGGTGGTGAGTTCGGCAAGGTGGTGTGATGGGGCTGCTGCCTGCCCATCAGGCGGGGGTGTAGCCGCGGTTGTGGATGTGGTCGTGGGTGAGGTGGGTGAAGGCGCGGGCGGCGGCGCTCTGGTAGGCGTTTTCGCGCTGGAGGAGGGCGACGGTGCGGGCGGGGAGGGCGGGTTCGAGGGGGATGGGGGTGAGGTGGGGGTGGTCGTGGGTGATGGCGTCGGGCAGGACGGTGGCCAGGGTGGTGCGCTGGACGATTTCGGTCAGGGCCTGGATGGAGTTGGCTTCCACCGCGATGCGCGGCTGCACCTTGTGGGTGGTGAAGTAGGCGTCGATGTGGACTCGGGTGGCGAAGTCGCCGCTCAATAGGGCGAGTTGGCGTTCGGTGAGGGTCCGTACGGGCAGTGGTTCCCGTTCGCCCGTGTCGGGCCGGTCGGCGCCGGTGACGAGGCTGAGGGTCTCGGTGAACAGGGCGGTGGCGGTGATGCCGGGCAGGTGGGGGCCGTGGAAGGCGATGCCGAGGTCGAGGTCGTCGGCCAGCAGGCCGGCTTCGATGCGGTCCTGGGTCATTTCCCTGACATCCAGGGTGATGCCGGGGTGGCGGGTGTGGAGTTCGGCGGCGAGGGGGCCGATGAGGTAGGCGGTGAAGGTGGGGGTGAGGGCGAGGCGGAGGTGACCGCGGGAGAGGTCGGCGACGTCCAGGACGGCGCGTTCGGCCGCTGCCAGGTCACGCAGGGCCCGGCGGGCGTAGTGCACGTAGGTCTCACCGGCGTCGGTGAGGCGTACGGTGCGGCCGGTGCGGTCCAGTAGCTGGGCGCCAACGGTGCGCTCGAGCTGCTTGATCTGCTGGGAGAGAGTGGGCTGGGAGATGCGCAGGTCCTCGGCGGCGCGGGTGAAGTTCGCGTGCTCGGCGACAGCGAGCAGGTACCGCAGGTGACGGAGTTCCAAAGCCATACCCACAACTATAGATGGCATCGATTACTAGTATCGATATTGAGTCTTGGACGCTATAGGCACTGGTCGTGCATGGTGGATCTCGTCAGCCCCACGGGGGCCGGCAGCCATCGAAGGGAGTGACCATGCACAACCTCACCGAGCGCGTCGCGCGTTTCAGGCGGGATGTCTTCCCGGCCAAGGCGGAGCTCTTCGCGCGCCTGGCGACCACTCACCGGCCGACGACGCTGTTCATCAGCTGTTCCGACGCCCGTGTGGTGCCCGAGCTGATCACCGGCGCCGAGCCGGGCGAGCTGTTCGTCATCCGCACCGCCGGAAACCTGGTGCCCGCCTACTCGCCCGGCATCGACGGCATCGCGGCCAGCATCGAGTACGCGGTCGCCGCCCTGGGCGTCAGCGACATCGTCATCTGCGGCCACTCCGCCTGCGGCGCGATGACCGCCCTGGCCGACAGCCACGACATGGGCGCCCTGCCGACGACCGCCGACTGGCTGCGCCACGCGGATGCCGCACGGGCCCGCACCACCACGGCCGGGGTCGACGCACTCGTACGCAGCAACGTCCGCGCCCAGCTGGCGAACCTGGTCACCCACCCGTCGGTGGCCCGCGCCCTGGCACAGGGCACGGTCACACTGCACGGCTGGTGCTACGACATCGGCAGCGGCACCGTCGAGGAACTCGACGTCGTGAACCCCTTCGCCACCGCAGCCTGACCCCCTTCCCACCGATTTCCCCCAGCTTCGCCCTTCTCGAAAGGAAACCCTTCTCATGGTGCACGCCCAGTTCGACAACACCGCCCGTCAGGCCCTGGCCGCCAAGGCCGTCGACGCCAAGGTGCGCAAGGACCTCACCTGGCAGCAGATCGCCGACGCCGCAGGCCTGTCGGTCGCCTTCGTCACCGCCGCCGTCCTCGGCCAGCACCCGCTGCCGGAGCAGTCCGCCAAGGCGGTCACCGAACTGCTGGGTCTGGACGCCGACGACGCGATGGTGCTGCAGACCATCCCGATGCGCGGCTCCATCCCCGGCGGCATCCCCACCGACCCGACGATCTACCGCTTCTACGAGATGCTCCAGGTCTACGGCACCACGCTCAAGGCCCTGGTCCACGAGCAGCTCGGGGACGGCATCATCTCCGCGATCAACTTCAAGCTCGACTTCAAGACGGTCGAGGACCCCGAGGGCGGCAAGCGCGCCGTCATCACCCTGGACGGCAAGTACCTGCCGACCAAGCCCTTCTGATCCGGCCGGTCCGGAAACCAGCCCCGGGGGCGGGCCCGCGGCGACGGCGCCGCCGGCCCGCCCCGGCCCCCTTCATCTCCGCCTCGCCCCAGCGGGCGGCCGCGTCCGCCCTCCCCGGGAGGAATCCTCATGGACTTCGAACAGCGCACCATCGACATCGCCCGCAAGAACGTCGAAGAGGGCGGCCGCCCGTTCGCGACCGTCATCGTCAAGGACGGCGAGATCCTCGCCGAGTCCCCGAACCTGGTCGCGCAGACCAGCGACCCGACCGCGCACACCGAGATCCTCGCCATCCGCGACGCCTGCACAAAGCTGGGCACCGAGCACCTCACCGGCACCACCATCTACGTACTGGCCCACCCCTGCCCGATGTGCCTGGGCTCGCTGTACTACTGCTCACCGGACGAGGTCGTCTTCCTCACCACCCGCGATGCCTACGAACCGCACTACGTCGACGACCGCAAGTACTTCGAACTCGCCACCTTCTACGGTGAGTTCGCCAAGGACTACACCGAGCGCCGCCTGCCCATGCGCTACGAGGAGCGCGACGCCGCGGTGGACGTGTACAGGCTGTGGCAGGAACGCAACGGCGGCGAGCGGCACGTGGCCGGCGCCCCCACCACCTCCTCTGCAAGCAGCCACGATGCCTGATGTGATCGAGAAGGTGGCATGGGTCCGGCTGGACGAGGGCCGGCTGCTGGCCACCCGCACCCGCGGCTGCGAGGTGTTCTACCTGCCCGGCGGCAAGCCGGAACCCGGCGAAACCCATGAACAGGCCCTCGTCCGAGAGATCGCCGAGGAACTCGGCGTCACCCTGGACGCGGCCACCCTCACACCCCTGCGGCTCGTGGAAGCCCCCGCCGACGGCAAACCGGCGGGCACGGTGGTGCGCACCTTCTGCTACGCCGCCGACGGCGCGGGTGAGCCCGCGCCCTGCAGCGAGATCGCCGAGATCACCTACCTCACCCACGGCGACCACCCGCGCGCCAGCCCCGCCGTCCGGGAGGTCCTGGACCGACTCGCCGCCACCGGCGAACTCCTGCGTTGGTAGCCAGCCTCCGGAGCACGCCGGAAAGATCTACTGGTGAGGTGACGCGGACGGTGCGCCGTCGGTGGGTGGCTCACATCAGGAGTGACAGCAGGAGCCCCATCAGGACCTACATCAGGACCCACGGGGAGCAGCCCGGCCGTGGCCGTCCCGGGGTCGGCGGTGCCCCGCCCTCTCGCGTGCACGCATGCACGCGTGCAGTCGTCACGGGTTGGTTGGAACGGGCCCGGGCCCGTTCCAACCGGCCTTTGCCCTGCCCTGATCCCCAACTCACCGGCCGCCACCCATCCCACCGGTGCAGGTCAGCGGCCCGCACCGGGGGTGAGGCCGGATCAGGAGCGGCGCTGCCAGGAACGGGTGCGCTTCGCCTCGGCAGCCGCGGCTTCGCCCGCGCCCGCGCGGCAACGGCGCCGGTAGTACGCGTACGTCAGGGCCACCACCATCGGCGCCCACAGCACGAAGAGTCCGCTGACCAGCATCGCGAGCGCCCGCCACCAGCCGTTGGTGTAGTCGACGTCGTGGAACCCCGCGATACCGAAGGCGCTGAGCACCCAGTCGGCGAGGAGCAGCACGAGGCCGACCCCGGCCAGCGCTGCCGGCACGAGCACCACGCTCGGCCTGATGCGTCGGCCGCCGATCGCCGGGACCCAGCCGGGCACGACCTCGCCCCACCACCGGACCAGGCCGAAGCAGAGCAGGGCGAAGGCCTCGGACAGCAGGCTGAGGGTCACGACGTAGGGCACCGTCATCCAGAGCGGCGCGGACGACCGGGGCAAGATCATCCCCATCTGGAAGCCGAAGCCGAAGGGCAGCCGCCAAAGGCAGACCGGCAGGCCGAGCAGTGGGATGGCACGGGCGACCTTCTCGGCCCAGCGCGGCACCGGCCGCTCCGTCGTCAACGCCGGCACAGGGCTTGTCGTGGTGATCTTCATGGACCCAGCCTCTGCGCCCGTCCGCCGGTCTGGATCATGCGCGGGCAGGAACCGCTCCCCCGCGCGGGGGAGTCCGGGGCCCGACGGTTTAGGTCCGCCGTCCTAGGTGGCCCGCCACGGCCCCCGGCCAGACGGCGCGGCCGGCTCGGTCCTCTATAGCTACGGCGAACGGAAAACTAGCGCTGTGTGACTGCAGACGTCGGCGGCGGATGCACTTCGGATGCGAGATTCAGTCTCTGGCGATGAGTTCGGACAAGCAGTCGTCGCAGATCACGTGCTCGTCGTCGCGGGGTGGGGTAGTGCTGCTCCGCAGAAGGTCGTTGAGCGGTGTTGATCAGTGCGGTGAGGTAGAGGTCGCCCGCGCAGTCGCGGGCTTCCTCTGGAGAGCCGGCGGCGCACCAGCGCGCCCGTACGGGAGCCACGCTCTCTGTGGAGTACCTGGCCTGCCCGCGCGGTTGTGGGTTTCCTCCAAGATCCGGGCGGCGCGCCGGTCGGCGTCGGCGATCACGCGACCGGCCGCCCGGGCGTGAAGATCACTTCGCAGCGGCCCGGGAAGCGGGCCGGCACACAGTCGAGGGAAGGAGAACCCACATGACCAGCGGGTACTCGGTATTCGCGGACACGATGGCCGACCTCACCTGGCCGCAGGTGGAGGTGGCGGCCGCCAGGGGCGCGCGCGTGCTGTTGCCGACCGGCGTCATTGAACAGCACGGCCCCCACCTGCCGCTTGGCACCGACGCCTACGGCGCCTACCAGCTGTGCCGGTTGGTGAAGGCGGAGCTGGAGCGGCGCGGGGAGGAAACGCTGATCGCCCCGCCGGTGTATTGGGGAATCAACCAGGTCTCCGCTGGCTTCGCCGGAACCTTCCGCACCCGCCCGGAGACGGCGGCGGCGCTGCACACCGACATCCTGGACTCCCTTGCCACGGACGGCTTCGAGCGCATCCATCTGATCAACCACCAGGGCGACCTCGCCCACAACCTGATGCTGCTGCACGTCGTTCGCGAGCAGCACGAAAAGGGCCGTACGGGGGTGGTGCTGGTCGAGCCGGACTTCGTAGCCGACCGGCTCGGCGATGCCGCCGCGAAGACTCCTGCGGCCCTGGGCGTGTTCGCCATGCGGCCGCTGTTCGAAGGCCTGGAGCTGAGCGGCGAGTTGGGCGTGCACGCGGAGGAGATCGAGGCGGCACTGATGATTCGCTGGTTCCCCGAGACCGTCGACTACGAGGCGATGGCCGGGCTCAAGCCGACCGACCTGGGGATGGACGATCTCGCGGAGTGGAGGAAGGGCGGCGAGCACGCCCGCCGGGTGACCCCGCAGGGCTACTTCGGCGCGCCCTTCCCTAAGGACCCGTTCCTGTTCAGGTTCCACGAGCGGATGGCCCGCGCGATGGCGGACGTGGTGTGCGCGTAGGCATGGGCCGGGTGCAGCACCGGCCCACCCAGGATCGTTGGCCGTGAGGGATGGGCAGCGGGCGGGGGCGGCGATTGCGGTGGTGCTGGAGGCGGACGTGCGCGAGCGGCTGGTGCGGACTGTGGCCTCGGCGAAGTCCGAGGAACTAGTACGTACTAGGACTAGGCCTCCTGGGCCAGGACCGTTCCGAGGTGTCTGCCACCCAAAGACAGCCCCGGTCTCACCAAACCGGGGACGATCCGGAACCGCCTTCACGCAGGATTAGGACTGTCCCAGATCCGTCCCAGCAAACGCCCGAAACAGAGACCCCGAGACACGGGTTGGACAGGGCTGGGTCAGCCCCGTCTCAGCCCGACGGACCGCTGTCCTCTGGCAGGTGCTCTTGATCGGTTGCCAAGAGATCTTGACCGTCCTGCCTGGGCTGCTCCCGGCGACGTCGGCCCGGTGGTGGATGATCGGGGTGTGCTGGTGCGTGCCGAGTTACTGCCGCTGAGTCCGTCGGGGTTGCCGAGGGTCCGGGTTCACACGCCTGTCGGCAGCGCCGTGGCGGTGTGGCGCGGCGGGCGGGACAACGCGGTTGGCCGGCACCACATCGAATGGACCGTCAACGCGGACCTTCTCTGGGGCTGCAACACGCGGCCGGCCGCGCTCGTCGAACCGGGGGTGCGCGAGGAGGCTGGCCAGGTCGTCCTGCGAGGACGGCTCCAGCTCACCCAAGATGGCGCTGCTGTCCTTGAGTTGGGTGACTCACAGGTGCTGTTCGATGTCGGCTCGCCGCCGCCCGACAGCGCCTGGGTGGAGATCGGCGTCGAAGCGGACAAGGTGGAGCTGTACCCCTACCTACTCTGACCGGTCGAAGTCGCCTTTCAATCGGTCAAGATCACTTACCAGAGGACAATCGCCCGGCCGACTGCGATACAACCCCTACTGTCCCGGCTCGCTTGACGTGGTCCCGGTCTCAGGTGACCTGGTCCCACCGGACCAGACCAGTTGAGACGCTCCGGTCAGCTGCGGAGCGCACGCAGCGCCTTCGCGGCTTCGGACCAGATCATCGGAGATCCCGCCACGACGGCAGCGGTGCAGCCCAGTGCGGGCAGCTCAGCGCAGGCAGCCGGTGATGCGGACGTTGATCTGCGTCCGGCCGGTGAGGCCGTTGGCGGGGTCGCGGGCGGTGAGGACGAGCGGATAGGTGCCGTCGGCGAGCAGCGGGACGGTGAAGGTGGCGGTGGTGCCGTGGCCGACGGTGAGCGGTCCGTTGGGCCCGATCAGCTGCCAGGTGGTGGCCTGCGGGTCGGTGATCGGCTGGTTGCCAAGCCGGGTGCGGGCGGTGCCGCTGAAGTGCTCCTCGCAGCCACGCCGCAGGGTGCCGCCGGAGGCGGGCTGCTCGATGGTGACGGCCGGTGGCTGCGGTTCGGGGTTCGCGGTGGGCGAGCTGCTCGGAGTGGTCGGCGGGGCTCCGGTCGGGCTTTGGCTGCTGGGCCGACCGGACGGGGTGGTCGACGGGGCTCCGGTCGGGCTTTGGCTGCTGGGCCGACCGGACGGGGTGCTCGGCGCGGCGGAGGGGCTGGGCGAGGGCGACTGCGGCGACCCGGACTGCGAGGGCGAGGTCGACGGGAAGGCGGAGGGCGGGAGCGTCGGTACGACGGTGGGTGAGGCGATCCCCTCCGGGACGTCCACGGCGGGCGGCGGTTGCGGCAGCCCGGTGGCGACGTGGACCGCGCCCGGCTCGGTGGGTTCGGCGTCGATGGTGGCGCAGACGGCGGCGGCGACCATGTGCTGGCTGTCCGGTGCGGTGGTGCCGCGCAGGAGCTGGTCGTCGGGGCCGTGCGGGTGGCTGTCGAAGTAGACGTTGCCGGTGGAGGTTTCGCGGTCGCTGTGCTCGATCCACACCGAGTCCTCGTACTGGGCGCCGGCCTGCTGCCGGTTGCGGCCGGTGATCTGCCAGTCCTTGACGGCGTGCCCGCTGGCGCCGGGGGTGGGCCCGGAGGCCGGGGCGTACAGCCAGCCGTCGCTGTGGAAGCGCTGGGCGCCACCGACTGCCTTCTCGCGGAAGCTGTACCCGCCGCCCACGACGAAGCGGCCCTTGGGGCAGGCGACGGCGGCCGCGGCGGTTCCGCCGGCGGGAACGTCCACCGCGCTGGTCACGATGGTGGCGGTGGGCAGTTTGGCGCAGATCGGCCGGACACCGACCGCGTAGTTGGCCTCGGGCGGCTGCGGATCGACGATCCGGGTCATGCGCTCCGCGCCGTCACTGTCGCTCAGCGGGAACGGGCGGGTGCTGAGCGCGGTCCCGGGGTTGGTCTTGGCGGCCCAGTAACTGGGGTCACTGGAGCCGGTGTCGGCGGAGGCCGAGTTCAGTTCGGCCAGTGGTACGGGTGCCACCGCCCGTCCGGTGACCAGGCGGGTGGCCCGGAACTCCACGCCGAGCTGAATGAGTCCGCCGCCGTCGCAGTAGGGCTGTGCCATCGACTTCGCAGTCAGCCCGGCGAACGGGCCCTGCTCGGTCAGGTCGCGGTCGCCGCCCCCGATCTTGTCGCTGATGCGGTCCTGGAAGGCGTGCGCCTGCATGGTGTACTCGCCGCGCGGAGCGAACTCCACCGATGCGTTGACGCACAGCACGTAGGCGGTGAGGGTGACGGAGGTGCCTCCGGGGTTGTACGCGGACACCAGCCAGCCGGAGCCGCCGACGAACTCGCTGGTGGTGGCGAACCCGTCGCCGTCGACGGCGTACCCGCCGCTGAGCGCGGTCTCGTGCTTGGCGCAGCCGGCCACCGCGGCCTGTTCGCCGCCGCCCGCCACCACGACCTGCGCACTGCGCTGCACCACTTGGAGCGCGGGGCCGTGGACGGCCCACCAGACGCCGGCGCCGACCGCCGTCAGTCCTCCGGTGACGATCAGTGCGGCCGTCCGCCCGCCGATCCCTCCGCCGAGCTTCGCCAGGACCGCCGAGCCCATCCCCGCCGCCTCCCACCCGCGTCCGTCCGCAAGGCCCCCTGCGGTGTGGGAACTGTAGCGCCGGGGCGACGACGGGCACAGGGTCCGCGCACGGCGGTTGCAGAAGCCGGACGTGCGGCCCGGGGCCGTGACCCGGGCCGCCGCGCGTCCGGCTCCCGACCTGCGCTGCTCAGCCGTTGCGGGCGGCCTCGGGCCCGGTGATCCGGCGCAGCAGTGGCAGGGTGGAGCCGATGATGGCGAGCGCCGCGCCGACTCCGGCGGCCAAAGCAGGTAGTAGCTCGGGCCGGGTGCGACCGGTTCGTAGTGCATCTGCGACTTTGATGGCGGCGAGGGGCCGCCGGGGCGCTCCAGGCGGGCGAGGACGACTGCAGCTTCGGTCCTCGGTTCCGGCGCGGAGGAAACCGCAAGCGAGCGGCGGGGTCCGGGCGGCAAGATCCGGAAGGGGGGTCAGGCCCGTCGCGTCGCTCACTCTCCCGCCAGGATGTCGGCGAAGACGATCACGGCCGCGCTCTCGCCGTACTTCGTCGACTTCTCCTGCCGGAAGTCGCCGCTCCGCACGAGGATCCGGCTGATGTGGATCTTGGTGCCGATGGGGAAGGTCATCTCCTCCTCGGACTGGTTGTTCCTGCCGAGCGCCCTCCCCCGGTGGCCCTCCGGGAGGCCGAACTCCCAGACGATCTCCTTGCCGGCCACGTACGTGTGGGTCAACGGATCGCCGTACGTGGTCGACAGGATCGCCGGCCACTCGATCGTCTGGCCCACCGAGACGTAGCCGCCGTCGGGGTGGCTCTCCTGCTGCTTGAGGATGCCGCCGAACGACTCGTACATGTGCTTGCTGTCGCCGCGCACCACGTTGCCGTCCGCGTTCGCGGGGGGCGTCGTGAAGTCGTCCCACACGCCGTTGATCCGGGCGAAGATGTCGAAGGTGTCCGCGAGGTGCTTCTCGTCCCACGCCGCCGTGGTCTGCTCGTCCGCGTAACCGCGCGCCATGGCGACACTGCGCCACGTGTCGAGCACCTCGCTCTCCCTCGACTTGTAGGAGAAGCCGGGGGCGGCGATCTCGCCGGGGGTGAAGCCGACCTGCCCGAGGGCCGCGAGGAGCGGGTTGATCCGGCGGTAGTCGGCGCTGAGGTAGTTCTCGCCGAGGTCGAGGTCCTTCTGCTTCTGCTTGGCCGCGAGGACCGCCGGGTCCAACTCCAGGGCGCGAGCCGCCTCGTACTCCGCGCGGGACGCCACCCGGTCCTCGACCGTCCCCCACGACTTGTCCTTGAGGGACGCCCGGGGCTTCTTGCCGTCCGTGCCCTCGGAGATCAGGTAGGACCCGAAGCTGAAACGGATGATCGTCTGCCCCTCGACGTCCCCCTCGTCCGTGTGCTTGACGACCGGGGTCCCGTTCGCGAGGCCTGCCGCGAGGGTGCGCTGTACGGGCGCCTGCGCCGCACCGGCCGTCCCGGTCCCGGGGCCGGCCGCACGCTGCACGTCGGAGGAGGCCTGCGGGGCCGGACGGCTCATCACCGCGCGGGCGTTGGCCTCGGCCTCGCGCTCGAAGCGGTCGGAGGGGTCCGAGACCGACAGCCCGTTGCCGTTGTCGGTACCGCTGACCGCCCCCCGGCGCTGCTGGATGACATGGGTGAGCTCGTGGGCGAGGGTGTGCGCGCCGCCCCCTCCCTCGCCGATGACGACGTGGTTGCCGGAGGTGTAGGCACGCGCGCCGACCTCGGCGGCGGAGGCCCTGGCGGCGCCGCCGGTGTGGATGCGCACGTCGGAGAAGTCGGCGCCGAGGCGGGACTCCATGTCCGTACGGGTGGCCCGGTCCAGGGGCCGGCCGGGGCCGCGCAGGACGTCGTGGACGGAGGAACGCTGGACGGCGGGGGCCACGGCACGCCGGACGGCGGGGCCCTCGAAGCCCTCGTGTCCGCAGCCGCCCCCGTGCCGGTGCGCCTCCCCGCCCGGGCGGCGACCCGCCCGGCGGAGCATCTGGACGACCGCCGCGTTGCCCACGGAGCCCTGGAGGACGAGCAGTTCGGACTGCGGGCTCCCGGCGTCGACGGGCGCGCGCCTCGCCACCCGGCCGGCCTTGGCCCTGGTCGCTTCCTCGTTCTCCCGCTCGCGCATCGAGTTCCGCCTCTCCTGGACCGTCGACGACCTCCCACTGAACCCGACCGCCACCGCGCGGCGGAAGGTACTCCGGGGCAGCTCTCGGGCGCCCGCTGAGGGGCCTCCCCCAGCACTTCCGTACAGGCTGCACGCGTACGGCGCCGCGTCCTCACCCCCGATGGCCGAACCGCCGTGGCCGGCCCTATCGGACGCGGCGTCCCTGGGCGGTGCCGGGGATCGTCGTGCTGGTGATCTGCAGCAGCGGCGCGGAGGCACCCGCGTTTTCGGAGCGTGTGCCGTTCCGGGAGGACATGAGGGCTCCGTTCCGGCCGGGGAGAGCTGCCCGTACTCGAGCCTGTCCCGGGCCGGTGGCCTCGTCCGGCGGCCTGGTCGCGGACGGCGGAAGGGCCCGGCCCGCCGCTTCAGGCGGCGGCGGCAAGATCCGCGCGGCCGAACAGCAGGGCGTAGCCGCGGGGCAGGTGGGCGAGGAGGCGGTCGGTGAGGTTGTCGTCGGTGAGGGTGGTGAGGGCGGTCAGGACGGAGGAGGCGTCCCAGCGGGCGGCGGTGAGGCTGGTGCCCAGGGTGTGGGCGAGGGTTTCGACGAAGGCGGGGGCGGTGACGGGGTGGGGCAGGGGGATCTGGGCGGCGAAGACGGTGCGGGCCCGTTCGGGCAGCGCGGCGGCGAGGTCGCAGCGTTCGTCGCCGGTGAGCTGGGAGCCGAGGAGTGCCAGGACGGCGGTGAGGACGCGTTCGGCTTCCTCGTCGGTGGTGTAGCGGCCGCTGGTGCGGACCTGCTGGAGGAGGTGGCGGTAGCGGGTCATGGCGGGCGGCCTTCCAGGGGGCTCGCCGGCAGCCCGGCGGCGGCGTGAGGGGTGGTCAGGGTCGTGTCCCTGCGCTCGGTCGGCCGAACAACAGGTCGTAGCCGGGCGGCAGTTGGAGCAGAACGCGCCCGGTGAGGTCGTCGCCGGCGGCGCCCGGCTCCGCGCAGGGCCAGGCGGGCGTCGGCGCGGGCGGGGCCGGCCGGCGGTCGGGGGTGTTCCGGCCGCCCCTTCGACCGAGGGAGAGAGATCAGGGGCGGCGCGGAACGGCGTCGGGGCCGGTCAGGCCTGGATCTGCTTGCGGTCGCCGTTGTGGCTGATCGCGATCTTGCGGGGCTTGGCCTTCTCGGCGACCGGGATCTTCAGGGTCAGCACGCCGGCGTCGTAGTCGGCGGTGATCCCGGCGGGGTCGAGGGTGTCGGAGAGCATGACCTGGCGGGAGAACACGCCGAGCGGGCGTTCGGACAGCTCCCACTTCACGTCCTCGCCCTGCCGGTGCGGTCGGCGCTCGGCCTTGACGGTCACCGTGTTCCGCTCGACGTCGATGTCGATCGCCTCCGGGTCCACCCCCGGCAGGTCGAAGCAGATCACGTACTCGTCGCCGGCCCGGTAGGCGTCCAGCGGCATCGGTGCCGGACGCGACCAGGTCCCCGTGTTGCCCAGGAACTGCTGGGTCAGACGGTCCAGCTCGCGGAACGGGTCAGTGCGCAGCAGCATCGCGAAACACCTCCACTGATCGAACGGGTGCCAGTGCGCTTCACCTGCCACCTTTCTAGCGCGTCATCCATCCGATGACAAGTCGCGGTGTCGCCTATAGAGTGACTACATGAGTGAGAAGTCCCGCGGAGCCGCCCCCGACGCTCCCCGGCCGGTCGAGCCCGCCTCGTTCCTGGCGGCCGTGGCGGCGCTGGCCGCCATCGACGACGCGGTCCGCACCGCCCGTAACCCCGCGTCCCAGCCCCCCGCCGCCTCGGAGGCGCAGGAAGGCCCCGGGCAGGCCCTGGCCGCTCTGGTGCTGCTGCGCGAGCTGCGCGCCGAGCTCTCCGGCTGGGAAGCCGGGCTGGTGGAGAACGCCCGGGAGGCCGGCGCCACCTGGGCCGACCTCGCCCGCCCGATGGGCGTGGCCAGCCGCCAGGCCGCCGAGAACCGCTACCTGCGCCTCAAGCCCGCCGGCGGCGCGACGCGGGCCGGTACCGGCGCGGAACGCGTCAAGGCAGTCCGCGACCGGCGGGCCGCCGACCGGACGGTCACCGCCTGGGCCCGTGACAACGCCGCCGAGCTACGGGTCCTCGCCGCCCAGATCACCACGACCGCGCTCGCCCCCGGCGCCCGCCCCGCCCAGGCCGCCCTGACCGCCGCCCTCGGCGCCACCGACCCCGCCGACCTCATAGCGCCCCTCGCCGCCGTCCGCCCCCACCTCGGCACCGGCCAGGACGACCTCGCCACCCGCCTCGACGCCCTCACCCACCACACCACCCAGCTCCGCGATGACAGCGACCGACGCCGCGCCTGACCCCGTCGCCGCCGCCGAAAGGCGCTGGCAGGACCTCCTGGACCGGTTCCACGACCTCGAGGCCCGGGTGGCCGCCACCACGAGCGGTGTCACCAGCGCCCTCGACACCCACCTCGCCCGGCTCGACGCCCTGCGCCACCAGCTCGCCCGGTCCACCTGGCCGCTGTCCGCCCCCGATCCGGGAAGTGCCCAGGCCGCACCGCCGAACAACCGGCCGACTGACCGGCCGGCCTGACGGGGCCGGGAGCCGCGTTCCGGCGGGACGACCGCAAGCGCCTCGACCACCCCACGCTCGGCCTGATCGAGGTCAACTGCCTCAACCTGTTCAGCGAGGACGGCCGGCAGCGCCTGCTGTGGTTCACCCCCGTAGCCGGGACGGACGGTTCCGGCCTGCTCGACCTCCTCGCGGTCGTCGGCACTCAGGAGATCGCCGAACCGCCGAGGCGCAGGTCGATGTAGGCGATGGTGTCGCCCGGGAGGACGTAGCGGTCGATCTCGACGAAGCCATGGGATTCGGCGAACCGCAGGCCGTCCTCGTTGGAGGCCAGGACGACGGTCTCGATGGTGGTGGCGCCCAGCGCGCGGGCATGCTCCAGTGCGCGCTGGTAGAGCTGCTCGCCGAAGCCCCGGCGGCGGTAGCGGGGCAGGACCCGGGCGATCACGGTGGCGACGGACGGGCTGTCACGGCCGGGTGGGCGTACGGTCGTGCAGCCCACCGGCTCGCCGTCGAGGTACGCAACCTCCAAGTGATTGCGAAGGATTGCACCCGGCCCTCTCCCGGACCTCGTCGAGGGAGAGGGGCCCGGTCGGGATGATCACGTTGTGGACGTGTCGCCAGTCGGCGAGCACGGCGTCGCCGACCGGTTCTGCGAAGCTGAGCTTGGGCATCGCAGCAGGAGAACCGCTCACCCCGCGAGCCGTCAACCGGATAGCCCGGTCACGCCCGCCGCAGATCCCCCGGCATCACTCATCTAATGCCAATACCGGTGATTTAGGTGGTTTTTCGCCGGGTCGGGCTGGTCTTGGTTGGCCCGACCAGAGAGACGGTGGGGACATCGGGTCGGGGTGGGTTGAGGTGCTCGGTGCGTTTGAGTGCCCAGTTGGACATCTTGCGTTTGATGACGCGGGGGTTGGAGCGCAACTGCCTTGGGGGCAGCAGCCGTTGGTGGATCTCACTCAGGGCTCGGGCGAGTGCTCTTGTGAGTCGAGAGGGGGGAAAGCGCCGCCTGGTCGGTGAC
>NZ_JBVHHY010000043.1:0-48045 GCF_055560835.1 Kitasatospora sp. NPDC023120
TCGCCCGCACGACGGCCTCCTCCCCCGCGGTCGGCTCCGCCAAGCGACACGCCGCCGAGCAGCAGGCACTGATCGAAGAGGTCTTCTCGCTCTGATCCACCGAGCTGGCCGGGTCCCCGCACACGTGCGGGCACCCGGCCGCACGGAGCGGACCTGCCCTCGAGGCCCGGAGCGTGGCGGACTGGTTCCTGCTGCTCAGCAGCGCCGCGGGCCGCCGCCCTGCTGCCCGCCGCCCGCGACCTCGCGACGCTGATCATCGCGCCGGAGGTGGCCTCGCCGCAGGCCTTCGCGCTGGTCGGTCCGCGCCGGGACACTACTACCTGATGATCGAGCCGGGTTCCGCCCCACCCGCAAGGCCCGCCCCGGGCTCGCGGTCAGCGAGATCGACGCGTTCGCCGCCCGGCTGGCCGAACTCGGCGCGCTGGTGATGTGGGACGACAGCCTGCCACCCCGCCGCCGCTTCTACACCCAGGACCTGGTCGGCAACCTGCTGGAGTTCATCGAGAGCCCACCCGGCGATTGCTGACGCTCTCGGCGTGTTCGCCGGACGGTCCCCACGGTGGGCCGGGTGGCTGGGATACTGCGGTCATGGTGAATCGACTGGTGCATGCCCAGTCGCCGTATCTCCAGCAGCACGCCACCAATCCTGTGGACTGGTGGGAGTGGGGAGAGGAGGCGATGTCAGAAGCGGCAAGGCGGGACGTACCCATCCTCCTCTCGGTGGGGTACGCATCCTGCCATTGGTTACCGCTTCTGACGAACAATCAACTGGTGTCATGTGATGGCGCACGAGAGCTTCGAGGACGCCGCGCTCGCCGGGTACCTGAACGAGCGGTTCGTCGCGGTCAAGGTGGACCGCGAGGAGCGCCCGGACGTGGACGCCGTGTACATGGAGGCGGTGCAGGCCGCGACCGGGCAGGGCGGATGGCCGATGACGGTCTTCCTCACGCCCGACAAGGAGCCGTTCTACTTCGGCACGTACTTCCCGCCCGAGCCCCGGCACGGGATGCCGTCCTTCCGGCAGGTGCTGGAGGGCGTGGACGCCGCCTGGCGGGACCGGCGGCAGGAGGTCGCCGAGGTCGCCGGACGGATCCGGGCCGACCTCGCCGAGCGGGCCGCCGTCTACTCGGCCGGCGCCCACAACCCGCCCGGTGAAGCGGACCTGCACCAGGCGCTGGTGACCCTCAGCCGGGAGTTCGACCAGGCGCGCGGCGGCTTCGGCGGCGCGCCCAAGTTCCCGCCGGCCATGGCGATCGAGTTCCTGCTGCGCCACCACGCGCGCACCGGCTCCGAGGCGGCCCTGGAGATGGCCGTCCGCACCGGCGAGGCGATGGCCCGCGGCGGGATCCACGACCAGCTCGGCGGCGGCTTCGCCCGGTACGCGGTGGACGCCGGCTGGGTGGTGCCGCACTTCGAGAAGATGCTGTACGACAACGCCCTGCTGCTGCGCGTCTACCTGCACCTGTGGCGGGCGACCGGCTCCGCACTCGCGCGGCGGGTCGCGCTGTCCACCGCGGACTTCCTGCTGCGCGAACTCCGCACGCCCGAGGGCGCGTTCGCCTCCGCGCTGGACGCCGACAGCCTCGACGAGGAGACCGGGCAGTCCGCCGAGGGCGCGTACTACGTGTGGGAGCCCGGCCAGTTGGTCGACCTGCTCGGCCCCGCCGACGCGGCCACCGCCGCCCGGCTGTTCACCGTCACCGCCGAGGGCACCTTCGAGCACGGCACCTCCGTCCTCCAACTCCTCGCCGATCCAGAGGACTTCACCGAGTACGAGACGATCCGCGCCCGGATGCTCGAAGCGCGCTCGGCCCGACCCGCACCGGCCCGGGACGAGAAGGTGGTCGCCGCCTGGAACGGCCTCGCCATCGCCGCGCTCGCCGAGACCGGCGCACTGCTGGACCGGCCCGACCTGGTCGAGGCCGCCGAGCGCGCCGGCGACCTGCTGCTCGCCGTCCACCTCACCCCCGACGGCAGGCTGCTGCGCACCTCCCGGGACGGCCGGGCCGGTGCCAACGCGGGCGTCCTGGAGGACTACGCGGACACCGCCGAGGGCTTCCTCGCCCTGTACGCCGTCACCGGCGAGGCCGAGTGGCTGCAGCTGGCCGGCGGCCTGCTCGGCACCGTCCTCAAGCACTTCACCGACGAGGCCTCCGGTGCGCTCTACGACACCGCCGACGACGCCGAGGAGCTGATCCGCCGCCCGCAGGACCCGACCGACAACGCCACCCCGTCCGGCTGGACGGCCGCCGCCGGCGCCCTGCTCACCTACGCCGCGTACACCGGCTCCGACCGGCACCGGACGGCCGCCGAGCGGGCCCTCGGCGTGGTCGGCGCGCTCGCCGCGCGGGCACCCCGGTTCATCGGCTGGGGCCTGGCCGTCGCGGAGGCGCTGCTCGACGGGCCGCGCGAGGTCGCCGTGGTCGGCCCGGCCGGGGACCCGGCCACGGCCGCGCTGCGGCGGGCCGCGCTGCTCGGGACGGCGCCGGGCGCCGTGGTCGCGGTCGGCGCGCCAGGGGAGACCGAGGTGCCGCTCCTGGCGGACCGGCCGCTGGTCGGCGGGGCGCCCGCCGCGTACGTCTGCCGGCACTTCGCCTGCGACGCGCCGACCACCGACCCGGCGGCGCTGGCGGAACGGCTGGGGAGCGGCCTCGGATAGCCGGGAACTGCTCGGATAATCGCTGGCAGGCGGTCGACGAGCGAGTGAGGATGGGCCATGACCTGGACCTTCAGCACCTCGCTCGACGACTTCCGTGACCAGGCGGGCGCCTTCCTGGCAGCCCGCCCCGCCGAGAACACCGTCCTGCTCACCATCGCGCACCGGCTGGTCCAGGCCGGACCGGACGTGTTCGGCGGGCCACCGGTCTTCGGCTGGTGGCGGGCCGAGAAGGGCGCGCCGGTCGGCGGAGCCTTCCTGCAGACGCCGCCGTTCGACCCCCGGCTCTCCTTCATGTCGCAGGCCGCGGCCGCCGAGCTGGCGGTCGAACTCGCCGCCGTCGGCCCCGGGTTCACCACCATTGCCGGGGTCGGCGGGGCGGCGGACACGGTCCGCGCCTTCGCCGCGGCCTGGACGGCGGCCACCGGCACCCAGCAGTCCGTGCGGGTCGACGAACGGCTCTACCGCCTCGGACAGTTGACCGACCCATCGCGCCCGCCCGCCGGCCGCCACCGGCTCGCCGCGCCGGCCGACCGCGAGCTGGCGATCCGCTGGTACCAGGAGTTCCTCGCCGAGGCCGGGGTCCTGCTGCCCGACGTGCCGCGGGCGGTGGACGACCGGATCGCGGCCGGCGGGCTCCACCTGTGGGAGGACGGCGGCAGCCCGGTCGCCCTGGCCGGCAGCAGCCCGGTCCTCGCCGGGATGTCCCGCATCGGCCCGGTCTACACCCCCGCCGACCGCCGCGGCCGCGGCTACGGCAGCGCCGTCACGGCCGCCGCCTCCGCGTACGCCCTCACCCAGGGGGCGGAGGAGGTGCTGCTCTACACCGACCTCGCCAACCCGACCAGCAACTCCATCTACCAGCAGATCGGGTACCGCGCCGTGGAGGACTGCCTGATCCTGGACTTCCGGGCATAGGGCGGCGGTTACGCGTCCTTGGTCAGGTGCCCGCCGGTCACGCCCGCCACCTTCGTGCCGAAGGGGTCGGTGACCCCGGCCGCGGCGGGCGCCGGCAGCCGGTCGGAGTTCACATAGGTCTGCGCGCAGGTGATCAGGTTGCCCCCGGCCGCTTTCATGTCGGTCGAGAGCCCGTCCAGCAGCGTCTTCCAGGCGGTGCTGCACGCCTGCAGCGCCGCCCCGCTCTGCCAACCCGCCAGACTCCCCGCGGCCTTGGTGCTGGGCTCCGCCAACTTCGCCGTCTCGTCCGGGACCTTCCCGGCCACCGTCAGCGCGTTGTTCCCGGCGGCGGTCAACTCCCCTGGTTTGACGGTGAATCCCGGATCACTCGGCATTTGGCCCCCCTGACGCCGTGTCGGTTCGCGGGGC
Source organism: Kitasatospora sp. NPDC023120 (assembly GCF_055560835.1). NCBI lineage: Bacteria > Bacillati > Actinomycetota > Actinomycetes > Kitasatosporales > Streptomycetaceae > Kitasatospora > Kitasatospora sp. NPDC023120. Next base: position 3,983 of record NZ_JBVHHY010000043.1, read on the forward strand.
TATGGTAGCCACGAGTGCCGGGGGGCACTCGACGGTGACGGGGGAGACGTCATGGACCTCGCAAGTCTGAGGAACGCGAAACCGGCGGACCTCTACGCGGCGGCGGACGCCTACGACGCGCTGTGCAAGGCCTACCTCCAGCACGCCGCCGAATGGAAGAGCGGCACCACCGACCGGGTCCACGGATCCGGGTGGAGCGGCCCGGCGGCCACCGCCGCGATCCCCATCCTGGACGGCATCACCACCAAGCTGAGCGCCGCGATGACCGAGCTCAGCTGCATCGGCAAGGAGTTACGGGACTACGCCGACTCCTTCACACTCGCCCAGGGCAAGCTCAAGCAAGCCCTCGCCGACGCCCAGGCCAAGGGCTTCACGGTCGGCGACGACGGCGCGGTGAGCTGGCCCCCGTCGACCAACCCGTACCAGGCCACCGACTGGGCGGCCAAGCAGAAGGCGGCCGCCGAGGAGATCGGCAAGCGGATCGGCACGGCGCTCTCCGAGGCCACCCGCGCCGACGAGGGCCTGACCGCCGAGCTGAACCGGTTCGCGGGCCACGCCGCGGACAAGTCCGGCCTGGACGAGAAGACCGCGAGCGCCGACGCGTACCTGGAGACCTGGGCCGAAGGAGCCAACCCCCTCTGGCAGCGGAGTATGCCGGCCAAGGACGCCTCCCCCACCGAGGTCAACTCCTGGTGGAAGGGCCTCGGCCCGGACGGACAGCAGTGGTTCCTCAGCCACCACCCGGAGGTGCTCGGCAACCTCGACGGCGTCCCGGCGGACGTGCGGGACAAGGTGAACCAGGACTACCTGACGAAGCGGATCAAACAGCTCGAGGACCACCCCCGGACGTCTGCTGAGGAAGCCGAGTACAAGAAGCTCAAGCCCATTCAGCAACGCCTGGACCAGGACGCCCGTGCCCAGGACGGCAGGCCCGGGGTCTACCTGCTCGGCATCGGCTCCGACGGCCAGGGCCGCGCGATCCTCTCCTACGGAAACCCCGACACCGCCACCGATATCTCCTCCTACGTGCCCGGTATCACCACGACTCCCGACTCGCTCGGCAGGACGATCCCCGGTGCCACGCCCGGCACCAATGAGGCGGACAACGCGCTGAACGTCTGGCGGGAGGCCGACAAGAGGGTCAAGCCCGGCGGGTCGGTGGCCTCCATCGTCTGGCTTGGCTACGACCCGCCCGGGCAGGACCCGGGCGCGGCGCTCCCGGGGAAAGCACTCGAAGGCGCACCGGCCTACGCGAAGTTCGTCACGGGGCTACGGGCGAACAACGAGAGCGCGCACATCACCTCGATGGGCCACAGCTACGGCTCGCTGCTCGTCGGCCAGGCAACGAGGTACGCGACGCATTCCGGCAACCTCAGGCCGCCGGACGACGTGGTGATCATCGGCAGTCCGGGGGTCGGCGTGAAGCACGCCTCGGACCTGGGTGTGCCCAGCGGCCATGTCTGGGTGGGCGCGGCCAACAACGACCCGGTCACCTACCTCCCCTCGCCGGGCAGCCTGATGCCCTGGCCGATCAACGGATGGGTGGGAGCCGACCGGGAGGACAACTGGTACGGAAGGGACCCGGCGAGCGATTCCTTCGGGGCCAAGCGTTTCACGGTCGACGGCATGAGCCAGATGACGAACGCGGACTTCGGGATGCACACCAAGTACCTCACCCCGGAGTACGGCGGCCCCTCGCTGGGCAACATCGCCTCCATCGTCACGGGCAGGGACGACGACGTCCACGAAACACAGGGGCGCGGATGACGCCGCGGGCGACCCGCTGGAAGGTGACGGGCTTCGTCGTCCTGCTCTTCACGGCTCCGATCGTCGCCCTGGTGGTGCTGTACTCCAGCGGATACGGTCCGTCGGCCACGAACGACCGGAAGACCCGGTTGAGTCCCGAGGTCGCGAACAGCCGGATCGATGCTGCTCTGCGGGCCACCATGGAGGCGGTCTCGCCGTCCCTCACGTACGCGGGCGCCGACTTCGAGGTGGAGAGGGAGCCGGACCACAGGGACGGCGAGCCGAACCTGGGGTCGGACGTCACCGAGATCGTCCACGTCCGGACCGTGATCTCGCGGGCGAAGCTCCCGGTCCTGATGGACCAGGTGGCTCAGGCCTGGCAGGCGCTCGGGAGCACGGTGGTCAATCGGCCGGGTCCGTCCGCGAAGGAGCAGTATCTCCGCGGTGCCGGGACGGTCGGCGGAGAGACCTCCCTGACCTTCTACGCGTCCGAGGTCCAGGACTCCTCCGCCTACACGGTGATGTTCAGGGTCGAGGCGCACGCGGTGCTGTACCGACCCGCCCAGGAGTACACGCCCCTGTCCCCGCTCGCCAGGACGCCACGCAACGGCACCAACTGGGTGGTCGACCCCCTCGACGACCCGTACTGGTCGCACTGACCGCCGCTACTCCCAGTCCCACCGGATCCCCAGGATGCACGGCCGCAGGGCCGTTGCCACCAGGTGCACGCACCGGTGGCCGTCGAGGGTGAGCTCCTCGGTCTCGTACGGGGCCTCGCCCGGGGAGTGGAGGGCGAAGCGGTGGCAGCGGACGGGGAGGGCGTCGGGGTGGAAGGTGACCTGGAGGACGTACTGGCCGGCGCCGGAGTTGAAGCCGCGGACGTACTCGCAGCTGGGGTCCGGGGAGGGGGCGTCGTCGAAGCCGTAGCCGAGCAGGTGGGTGTCGCCGGCGCGGAGGCGGCGGTCGAGGAGGAGTTCGGCGGCGAGCAGGTGGTGGGCGCGGTCGCGGCGGATGCGGCCGGGGCGGCAGTTCTCCTCGGCACGGACGCCGACCAGCGTGATGTCGCTGCCCGGGTCGCCCTGGTAGAGCGCGAGGTAGCGGTCGATGCCGTCGCGGTGGGCGCGCAGCGCGTGCTGGGAGTCGCGGCGGGTGAGTTGACGGTCGGGGCCGATGCGGATGCGCTCGATGTGGGTGACGGTGTGCAGGCCGGTGTCGCGCGGCCCGGCGAGTGCGGTGAGCAGGTCGTCGACGGCGGTGGCGGGGGAGATGAGGTCGCGGTACGGCCGTACCGGCGGGCCGGTGGGGGCGGTGCCGACGGCGCGGCGGGGGCCGAGCAGCCGGGTGAGGGAGTGTTCGGGCAGGTCGAGGACGTCCTCCAGGGCGGCGACGGCGCGTAGCGACTCGGGGCGTTCGGGGCGGCGGCGGCCCTGCTGCCAGTAACTGAGGCTGGTGACGCCGACGTTCACGCCGCGCAGCGCGAGGTGGCGGCGGATCCGGTGCAGCGCGAGGCCCCGGGCGGCGATGGCGGTGCGCAGGGCGAGGTGGAACGGGCCGGTGCGCAGGGCGGCGGCGAGGTCGGCTGGGTCGCTCCGGTGGATGGCGGCCTCCTGGGGGCGGGGGCGGACGGGCGGTCCGGCTTTTGACCGTGAATATTCACATCGGTACGGCGGTTTGTCACCGGTCCGCGCCTGGTGCGCGGGGGTTTCCGGCGCGCTGTTCACACTCTCGCCCGGGCGTTCACACCTCAACTCGGGCCGCTGCAAGGGCCGTTGACCGTCTCCGGGGAGCGGCGCGATGCTCGGGGCGCGATCCGGACCGCGCCCCCACACAGCACCTCGCTCCACTCGCGCAAGGAGGCATCCCCACATGCCAGTTCCACGGATACGGCTGCGCCGTGCCGTCTCGTTGCTCGCCCTCGGCGTGCTCGGGCCGGCGCTCACCGCCGCGGTGGCCGCGCCCGCGGTCGCCGCCCCGACGGCTACCGCCCCCACGGTCGCCGCCACCCCCGCCCAGGACCGGGCCCCGCACCAGGTGCGCCGGGCCGCCGCGCCCGGCAGCACGGCCGATCTGGCCGGCACGTACAAGCAGCTCAACATCACCATGCAGCAGCAACAGCAGACCAACTGGTGCTGGGCGGCGAGCGGGAACACCATCGCCACCTGGTTCGGCTACCACTACAGCCAGAACCAGTTCTGCAACGCGGCCTTCGGCCGTGCCACCGACTCCGGCTGCCCCAACAGCCAGGCCACGCTGGCCGATGTCCAGAACGGGCTCGACTGGGTCGGTATCAACCCGGGCTCGTACGTCACGGGGTACCTGCGCTACAGCACCGTGCAGGCCGAGGTGGACGCCAACCGGCCGATCGAGACCCGCATCCAGTGGAGCTCGGGCGGCGGGCACATGCACGTCCTGTACGGCTACGACACCGGGAACAACTGGGTCTACTGGGGCGACCCGTGGCCGTCCAACTACCGCTACAACTGGGCGGATTACTGGTACTACGTGAACAACGACACGTTCTCGTGGACCCACTCCCTGTACCGGATCGGCGCGTGAGGGCGACCATGACCGAGATCCGTGACCTCCGTCGGGCCGCCGTCGGCGCCCTGCTCACCGCCGGCTTCGCGCTGGCGCTCGCCCCGGCCGCGTACGCCGCCCCGCCCGCGTCGGCCGCCTCGGCCCCCGCCCCGGTGCCGGCCGCCGAGCTGGCCCGGGCCCGCGGCGCGGTCCAGGACCCGGCCGTCCTGGACAAGGTCGGCCACTTCTTCGCCCGCAAGGGCGTCCCGCCGACCCAGCAGCTGACCATCGGCGCCGCCGAGGAGGCGTGGGCGGCGAGCGCGTCCGCGCCGAGGCTGGCCGGTGACACCGTGCCGGTGTACGTCCTGGACGCCGGCTTCGTGGCCGGCACCCCGGGCGCGCCGGTGGCGAAGGCCGAGTTCACCGCCAGCAAGGTGGTCGCGGCGGACGGGCAGACCGCCTCGGTCTGGACGGTCCGCCAGGGCGACGCCTGGCGGGTCGTGAACATCGCCTCGGGTGGTGACGAGAGCGACTACGCGGCGAAGGCGGCGACCAGCGGCGGCGGCACCGCCTTCCGTGAGCCGCAGGTCAACGCCTGGTACGTGCTGCGCGACGGCCGGGTGCTGCCGCTGGACGAGGAAGCCCGGCGCTCGGTGGGCGCGGACGGGGTGTCGCTGGCCGCGTACCAGCAGCTGGTGCACCAGCGGTACGGGGACAAGCTGCCCGGCTCGGCGTACGACCGGTCGGGCAAGGGCGGCGGCTACCAGGCGGACACGGCGGACACGGCGGACGCGGCGGACACGGCGGTTGCAGCGCACGCCGCAGCCGACCCCGCGCACGCCGCCGCGCAACCGGTGGCCGCGCCGCAGCCGGCGGCGGGCGGCGGTTCGGTGCTGTCGGCCGTGACGGCGGCCGCGGCGCTGGGCGCCACCGCGCTGGTGGGCGCGGGCGCGGTCCTGCGGCGGAGGACGGGCGTCCGCCGCGGGTGAGGGGGGAGCGGGGCCCGGCCGAGCGGACCGGGCCCCGCTGCCTCTCCCCTATTACCGCGACCCACTGACCGCGACCCACTGACCGCGACCTATCACTACGACCTATGACCGCAGGCCGTACCGCGACCCGCACCAGCCGGGCTCACATCCCGGCGAAGCCGCTTTGCAGCAGTGCGAAGGTGCGGTCGACCAGGTCCGCGATGTCCTCCCGCCCCTCGCCGTCGGCCCAGTGCAGCAGGGCTTCGGCGGTGGCGGCGGCGATGGCGGCGGCGGTGACCCGCATCTCGTACGTGGGCTCCTCGATGCCGGCCCGCCGGGTGAGCACGGTGAGGAACAACTGCTGCGGGTTGTCGCTGCTGCGGTGGAGTGCGGCGCGCAGCGCGGGCACTTCGGTGACCAGCCGCATCCGGGTGAACAGCTCCTCGCGTTCGTGCTGGAGCAGTTCGCGGGTCAGGCCGACCATGGCCTCCCGGCAGGAGGTGAGGAAGGGCTCGTCGGTGGGCCGCTCCAGCAGGGCGGCGATCACGGCCGGGTCGTACTCGTCGGAGAGGACCAGGTCCTCCTTGGTGGCGAAGTACCGGAAGAAGGTGGACGGCGAGACCTCGGCGGCGGCGGCGATCTGCTCCACCGTGGTGTTCTCGTAGCCCTGCGCGGAGAACAGCCGGTACGCCTCGCGGCGGATGCCCTGGCGGGTCTTGAGCTTCTTGCGCTCGCGCAGCGACAGCGGCGCCTCCAGCATCGCCTGGACCGGGTTGGTCTTCCGGACCGGGTCGGTCGGGGCGTCCGGGAGGGCCGCGGTCGGCTGCTGGGGCGTCATGCGTCCGATTATCCGTGATCTCCGGTGGCGGCCGGGGTGTCCGTGGGCATCCGTGCCGCGACCAGCACCGCCGAGACCACCGCGACCAGTCCGGCGACCAGCAGCACCACCCCCATCCCGTGCACGTACGCCGCGTGCGCGGAGGCGCTGAGTGCGGGCCCGCCCCCGGCCCGGGCGACGGCGTCGGCGGCGACCACCGACTCCCCGGCCCGGTGCGCCGCCTCGGCCGGCAGCCCGCCGGTGTCCAGCGCGTTCCGGTACGCCCCGGACAGCAGGCTGCCGAAGACGGCGATGCCGAGCGCGCCGCCGACCTGCCGCAGCGTCTGCAGCAGTCCGGAGCCGACCCCGGCCCGGGCCGCGGGCAGCGTGACCAGCGCGGAGGCCTGGGCGGTGATCAGCGACAGGCCCATGCCGAAGCCGAGCACGCCGAGCCAGAGCGCGGCCCGCCCGTAGCCGTCGTCCGCGCCGGTGCGGCTGCCGAACAGCAGGGCGGCGGCGAGCAGGGCCAGGCCGAGGGTGATCACCGTACGGGCGCCGATCCGGCGGACCAGCGGGTCGGTGAGCTTGGCGGCCACCATCAGCCCGAGCATCATCGGCATCAGCCGCAGCCCGCTGCCGAGGGCGTCGGTGCCGAGCACGCTCTGGAAGTAGAGCGGCAGCACGAAGAAGCCGCCGAACAGGACGAACGAGATCAGCGTGGCCGCGACGGAGGACCAGCGGAAGGTGCGGTCGGCGAGCAGGGCCAGGTCGAGCATCGGCTCGTGCTGCCGGCGGCTGCGCAGCACCAGGACGGCGAGGGCGAGCACCGAGACGGCCAGCGTGGCGGTCACCAGCGGGTCGGTCCAGCCGCGTTCGGAGCCCTCGATGATCCCGTAGGTGAGCGCGCTCAGTCCGGTGGCGGCGAGCACGGTGGCGAGCAGGTCGATCCGGGGCGGGGCGGGATTGCGGCTCTCGGGCAGCAGCAGGACGCAGGCGACGATGCCAGTCGCGGTCAGCGGGACGTTGATCGCGAAGACCGAGCCCCACCAGAAGTGCTGCAGCAGGAAGCCGCCGATCAGCGGTCCGAGCGGGGCGCCCGCGGAGAGCGCGGCGGCGAGGATCGCGGTGGCCCGGCGCTGGTCGGCGGGCGGGAAGAGGCCGGGGATCACCGCCATGGACATCGGCATGACCAGCGCTCCGGCCAGCCCCATCCCGGCGCGGGCGGCGATCAGGGTGGCGGGGGAGTCGGTGAGCATGCCGACGGCGGAGGCCAGGCCGAACAGCGCGAGGCCGGCGGTGAGCGTTCGGCGGCGGCCGAAGCGGTCGCCGAGCAGCCCGGCGGGGAGCATCACGGCGGCGAAGACCACGGTGTAGGCGTCGACGATCCACTGCTGCTGCCCGGTGGTGGCCTGCAGCTGTGAGGCGAGCGTGGGCAGGGCGACGTTGAGGACCGTCATGTCGAAGCTGATCACCAGCACGCTCAGGGCGACGGCGACCAGGGCGAGCCACCGTCGCGGGTCGGCGGTGGGGACGGCCGCGGTGCTGGTGGCGGGGGTGGGCGGAGCGGCGGGCACGTGACCTCCAGGGCTCACACGTGGGAGTTGCTGTCAAATGACAGTAACTCTCAAAAGATGGCGGCCGTCAATGCGATGGATGGGTCATCATGCGATCACACTCCGTTATGTGTCCTGGAAGTGCTGCTTCCGCACACGGAATTGACGCAACGTTGATCTGCCGTTCGCCGCTTGGGGGCAGTCGGGAGTGACTGTCGGTAGATACCATGTGGCAATCGGTCAGTGCTGGCCGACGCGTGCCGAGAGCGGAGAAGGGGTGGGGCGGCAGGAGCCGACCACGAGCCCGGCACCGGGGAAAGGGGAGCCGAAGTGGCCGATGCGGACGACAGGCAGGCGAGGGCCCAGGTGTGGGGTGCGGCGGCGGTGGTGGCCTCCGCGCTGGCCGTGGTCGCGGCCTATCTGATCAACGGCGCCCTGCTGGTCCTGGCGGTCGCCGGGGTCGAGACCGTGCTGCTCATGGTCTACGTCGGTCGCCGCTGGCGGGCCCTGCACGGCCGGCCGACCCCGATCCGGCACCGTCCGCGCCGGGGCATTCCGGACGCCGCGCACTGCGAGCGCTGCCGCCGGGCCCGCGAGGCTCTGGACGCCCGGCAGGCGCGCGGCACCTCCAGCCGCGCGGTGCGGCCGGAGGCGTCGGTGCCCTCGGAGCCGTCGTCGGTCGCCGGACGCGACGAGCACCCGGCGGACTACGGCCACCGGGAGCCGGCCCCGCAGTCCGAGCCCGGCGCGGCCGACCACCCGCTGTACCCGCGCCGCCCGCAGATCCGGGCGCCGTACGAGCGGCCCTGGACGGCCGAACGGGCGGCCGCCCGGTCCGTGGACCGTTCGACCGCCCGTCGTGGTGCGCCGGGTTCAGCCGGCCGCGCTGTACGCCACCAGTGAGACGCCGACGTACTGCACGATGAACGCCCCGAGGGTGAAGGCGTGGAACACCTCGTGGAAGCCGAACCAGCGCGGTGAAGGGTCGGGCCGCTTGAGCCCGTACACCACGCCGCCGATGCTGTAGAGCACCCCGCCGACGATCATCAGCACCAGGACGGCGACGCCGCCGGTGTGCAGGAAGTCCGGCAGGAAGAACGCGGCGGCCCAGCCCAGCGCTATGTACACCGGGGTGTACAGCCAGCGCGGCGCGCCGACCCAGAACACCCGGAAGGCGATCCCGGCGAGCGCGCCGCCCCAGACCGCCCAGAGCAGCACCTGCTGCGCGGCGCCCTTGAGCAGCAGCATCGTGAACGGCGTGTAGGTGCCCGCGATGATCAGGAAGATGTTCGCGTGGTCCAGCCGGCGCAGCACGGCGTCGCCGCGCGGGCCCCAGTCGAAGCGGTGGTACACCGCGCTGACCCCGAACAGCAGCCAGGCGCTGACCGAGTAGATCGCGCAGGCGATCTTGGCGGGCGTGGAGTCGGCCAGGCAGATCAGCACGATCCCGGCGGCCACCGTGGCGGGGAACATCCCGGCGTGCAGCCAGCCGCGCCACTTCGGCTTGCCCTCCCTGCTCTCGGCAGGGCCCTCCACGAGGCTCTCAGTGAGCGCAGCAGCAGTCATGCGCAGCATGCTACCGGCGACCTACGCATCCGTAGGTTACTGACGCGTAGGAAGTGGCGATCGTCACTCTTGGACGTTTTGGAGTATTTGAAGTGTGGCCTCGCGCACTCCGTCCGGGACGTGAGCGACTAGTTACTAGCAGGTAACCATACCTACCGTAGTAAAAGATGCGTCAATTTCGACGCTTCGGGGCGTTCAGGCCTTGAGCCCGGGGCTACGCTGCAAGCACCCTCAGACCCCCGCTACGCCGTCTCTTCGCCGAGATGGCGTGAAGGAGCGATCGTGTCGTACGAGATCTCTGCTCTCAGCGCATCCGCGCCCACCCGCCACAAGCAGCTGCTCGCTTGGGTGAGCGAGATCGCCGAGCTCACCCAGCCGGACCGCATCGAGTGGTGCGACGGTTCCGACGAGGAGTACCAGCGCCTCGCGGACCTGCTGGTGGCTCAGGGCACCTTCAAGAAGCTCGACGAGGACAAGCGCCCCAACTCCTACTACGCCGCCTCGGACCCGACGGACGTGGCGCGCGTGGAGGACCGCACCTACATCTGCTCCGAGCAGGAGAAGGACGCCGGACCGACCAACAACTGGAAGGCCCCCGCCGAGATGCGCGAGGTCTTCCAGGGCGAGCAGGGCCTGTTCCGCGGCGCGATGAAGGGCCGCACGATGTACGTCGTGCCCTTCTCGATGGGCCCGGTCGGCTCCCCGCTGGCCGCGTACGGCGTCGAGATCACCGACTCCGCCTACGTCGCCGTCTCGATGCGCGTGATGACCCGCATGGGCCGCGCCGTGCTGGACCAGCTCGGCGAGGACGGCGACTTCGTCAAGGCCGTGCACACCGTCGGCGCCCCGCTGGCCGAGGGCGAGGCGGACGTCGCCTGGCCGTGCAACACCACCAAGTACATCTCGCACTTCCCGGAGACCAAGGAGATCTGGTCCTTCGGCTCGGGCTACGGCGGCAACGCCCTGCTCGGCAAGAAGTGCTACGCGCTGCGCATCGCCTCGACCATGGCCCGCGACGAGGGCTGGCTGGCCGAGCACATGCTCATCCTGAAGCTCACCCCGCCGAACGGCGAGGCCAAGTACGTCGCGGCCGCCTTCCCCTCGGCCTGCGGCAAGACCAACCTCGCCATGCTCCAGCCGACCGTCCCGGGCTGGAAGGTCGAGACGATCGGCGACGACATCGCCTGGATGCGCTTCGGCGCCGACGGACGCCTGTACGCCATCAACCCCGAGGCCGGCTTCTTCGGCGTCGCCCCCGGCACCGGCGTGGACACCAACGCCAACGCCATCGAGACCCTCTGGGGCAACACCGTCTTCACCAACGTCGCCCTCACCGACGACGGCGACGTGTGGTGGGAGGGCCTCACCGAGGAGCCCCCGGCGCACCTGACCGACTGGCGCGGCAACGACTGGACCCCCGAGTCCGGCACCCCGGCCGCCCACCCGAACGCCCGCTTCGCCGTCCCGGCCGCGCAGTGCCCGACCATCGCTCCCGAGTGGGAGGACCCGGCGGGCGTGCCGATCTCGGCGATCCTGTTCGGCGGCCGCCGCGCCACCGCCGTCCCGCTGGTGACCGAGTCCTTCGACTGGCAGCACGGCGTCTTCCTCGGCGCCAACATCGCCTCGGAGAAGACCGCCGCCGCCGAGGGCACCGTGGGCGAGCTGCGCCGCGACCCGTTCGCGATGCTGCCGTTCTGCGGCTACAACATGGGCGACTACTTCGCCCACTGGCTGAAGGTCGGCGCCCAGGCGGACCCCGCCAAGCTGCCGAAGATCTACTACGTCAACTGGTTCCGCAAGAACACCGAGGGCAAGTTCGTCTGGCCCGGCTACGGCGAGAACAGCCGTGTGCTCAAGTGGATCGTCGAGCGCCTGGAGGGCACCGGCGAGGGCGTGGAGACCCCGATCGGCGTGCTGCCGACCGTCGAGGGCTTCGACCTCGGCGACCTGAAGCTGTCCCAGGAGGACCTCGACCTGCTCTTCACCGTGGACGCCGACATCTGGCGCCAGGAGGCCGCGCTCGTGCCGGCCCACCTGGAGACCTTCGGCGACCACACTCCGAAGGAGCTGTGGGACGAGTACCGGAGCCTGGTCGCGCGCCTCGGCTGAGCCTGAGTCTCAACCGAGTGAGAGGCGGCCGCGCGGCACGAACCGAGCGCCCCGCCGAGCGACAGGACGGCCGGAGTTCCGCCGGACGATCTTTCCCCGACCAAGGAGATCGTCCGGACCGGGACTCCGGCCGTAGTGCTTTCCGGAGCCTTTCCGGAGCCTTTCCGCGGTGCTTTCCGTAGTGCTCTCGGCAGTGCTTTCGGCAGTGCCTTCGGCCGCCGGTGCCGCCCCGCCGGTCAGGGCTGCGTGTAGCCGCCGAGGAAGTCGCCGATCCGGGTCACCGCGTCGGTGATCTCCTCCGCCCGGGGCAGGGTGACCAGGCGGAAGTGGTCCGGCTCGGGCCAGTTGAAGCCGGTGCCCTGGACCAGCAGGATGCGCTGGGAGCGCAGCAGGTCGAGGACCATCCGGGCGTCGTCCTTGATCTTGTGGACCTTCGGGTCCAGCCGCGGGAACGCGTACAGGGCGCCCTTGGGCTTGACGCAGCTGACGCCGGGGATCTGGTTCAGCAGCTCGTAGGCGGCGTCGCGCGAGGCGAGCAGCCGGCCGCCCGGGAGCACCAGGTCGCGGATCGACTGCCGGCCGCCGAGCGCGGCGGCCACCGCGTGCTGGGCGGGCATGTTGGCGCACAGTCGCATCGAGGCGAGCACGGTCAGGCCCTCGATGTAGCTGCGGGCCCGGCTGCGCTCGCCGGACAGCACCATCCAGCCGGAGCGGAAGCCCGCGACGCGGTACGCCTTGGACAGGCCGTTGAAGGTGACGCAGAAGAGGTCCGGGGCCAGCGTCGCCAGCGGGACGTGCTCGGCGTCGTCGTAGAGGATCTTGTCGTAGATCTCGTCCGCGTAGACCACCAGGTCGTGCCGGCGGGCGATCTCGACGATCCCCTCCAGGACCTCGCGCGGGTAGACCGCGCCGGTCGGGTTGTTCGGGTTGATCACCACGATGGCCCTGGTCCGATCGGTGACCTTGGCCTCGATGTCGGCGAGGTCCGGGTACCACTCGGACTGCTCGTCGCAGCGGTAGTGCACCGCGGTGCCGCCGGCCAGCGAGACCGAGGCGGTCCACAGCGGGTAGTCCGGCGCCGGGACGAGCACCTCGTCGCCGTCGTCCAGCAGCGCGGTCATGGCCAGCTGGATCAGCTCGGAGACGCCGTTGCCGAGGAAGACATCGTCGACGGAGAGGCCGTGCAGGCCGCGGTCCTCGTAGTGCATGACCACCGCGCGGCGGGCGGAGAGCAGGCCCTTGGAGTCGCCGTACCCGTGCGCGTTCGCGAGGTTGCGCAGGATGTCCTGGAGGATCTCCGGGGGCGCCTCGAAGCCGAAGGTGGCCGGGTTGCCGGTGTTGAGCTTGAGGATGCGGTGGCCCTGTTCCTCCAGCCGCATCGCCTCGTCGAGCACCGGGCCGCGGATGTCGTAGCAGACATTGGCGAGCTTGCTGGACTGGATGACCTGCATGCCTGCCTACTTTAGGGGTACGGACGACCCCTACGGCGGGTCTCCGGGAAGGTGATCCGGAGGGCTGCGAGGGGTCTCCTTTGATCGGCAGGCGGGGGCGTCGGCGGGCCTTCCAAAGGGGGAACTCGGTGTCCGGAATGCTCCCGTATGAGAGGAGCCCGGGTCGATCGCGGTCCGGAACGAGACGGACGGCACATCGGCGGCGCATCCGGCCGTGCCGGACGGCGCACCGCCCGGCGGGGCAGGATGTGGCCGGTGCGTCGATCGAGGAGGGGGTGTGCCGGTGGTACCGGTCCTGGTCGCGGCGGTGCTGGTCGGTCTCCCGGCGGCGGCGCCGCTGCGCGGGCTGGTCGCCCGCTTCGCCGTACCGGAGGGCGAACCCTGGTGCGGGGCCTGCCCGTTGTGCGGGCGTGGGGTGCGCCTGCTGCCACCGACCGGGCGCTGCCCGGGCTGCCGGGAGCGCTTGGGCGCGGGCCCGTGGTCGGTGGAGGCGGCCGTCGCGGCGGTCGCCGTCGCGGTGGCGTACGCGGCGCACGGGCCGGTGACCGCCGCGCTGGTCTGGGCGGCCGCGCTCGGGGTGGCACTCGGCTTCGTCGACGCCCGGGTGCGCCGGCTGCCGTACCGGCTGACCCTGCCGCTGCTCGGCGGGGTGGCCGTCCTGCTGGCGGTGGCGGCGCTGGCCGAGGGGCGCCCCGGGGTGCTGCTGCGCTGCCTGCTGGTCGCGCTCGCGGTCGGCGCGGTGCTCGAACTGGCCGTCTGGGCCCGGGCGTTGGGGCCCGGTGACTCCCCGCTCGGGTTCGCGCTGGGCGGGCTGCTCGGCTGGTACGGCTGGTCGGTGGCGCTCGGCGGGCTGTTCGCCGCGGTGGTGCTGGCCGGCCTCTGGGCGGTGCTGCGGGCCGCCGCCGCCCTGCTCCGCCGCCGCCCGGTGCGCGGACTCGACGTCCCGGTGGGGCCGTTCCTGCTGCTCGGTACGCTGACCGCGGTCCTCGCGAGGTAGCGCGCCGCGGGTGGAAGGCGGAAGGGCCCGCCGCACCGGACGGTACGACGGGCCCCGCCGCCGGCACGCGAGCCCCACCCTCGAGGGGCGGCACGCCGGGGAGGTGGGTCCTCGCCTACGGCATCTTGTGGACGAACGGGCCGACCGCGTTGGAGAACGCGTTGCCGTTGTTGGCGTCCCAGTTGGTGGACCAGGTCATCGCGCCGCGGATGGTGGGCCACTTGGCCGGCGGCACGAAGCTGCCGCAGTTGTTGCCGGTGGCCAGGCAGTCCAGCGCGTTGTTCACCACGGTCGGCGAGACGTAGCCGCCGCCCGCCGCCCTGCTCGAGGCCGGGACGCCGATGCCGACCTGGTCGGGCCGCAGGCCGCCCTGGATGTGGGTGCAGACCTGCGAGGTGATGAAGTCGATGGTGCCCTGGTTGTAGACCTTGCCGTCGCAGCCGTTCATGCCGCCCGAGTTGTAGAACTGGGTGTTGACGACGGTCAGGATGTCCTTGGTGTTCAGCGCCAGCTGGAAGTAGGCGCCGGCGGTGCTGTACATCCCGATGGTCTCGGGCGCCATGGTCAGGACGAAGCCGGAGCCGACCTTGGCCTGCAGGGCGTGGAGCGCGTTGCCGAGCGGCCCGGCCTGGACGCCGTTCTCCAGGTCGACGTCGATGCCGTCGAAGCCGTAGTCCTTGAGGATCGCGTAGGCGCTGTTGACGAAGTTGTTCCCGGCGGTGGCGTCCCCGACGGTGATCGCGCCGTTCTGCCCGCCGATGGAGAGGACGACCTTCTTGCCGGCCGCGTGCTTGGCCTTGATGTCGGCACGGAACTGGGCGTCGGTGTAGCCGCCGAGGGCCTTGGACAGGCCCGGGTCCAGGGTGAAGCTGATCGCGCCGGTCTGGGTCGGCACGGCGTCGGCGAAGGAGACCGCGATGATGTCGTACGCGCTCTGGACGTCGCTCAGGCGCTGCGCGGTCGAGCCGTTGTCGAAGTTCTGCCAGTAGCCGGTGACCACGTGCGCCGGCAGCCCGGTGGTCGGCGGGGTGGTGCCGGTCGGCGTCGCGGTCGGCGTGGCGGTGGCCGTCGGGGAGGCGGTGGCCGTCGCGGTCGGCGTGGGGGTCGGCGTGGGCGTGGGGGTCGCGGTCGGCGACGGGGTGCCGGTGCCGCCGGGGCCGATCAGCGCGACGTCGTCGGCGAGGTAGGCGCCCTGGCCGTACCAGCCGTGCAGGTAGACGGTGACGCTGGTGGCGTTCGCCCCGGTGGTGAAGGTGGTGGACAGCTGGTTCCAGCTGTTCTGGTTCGACCAGGTGGACGGGTCGGTGCCGCCGGTGCCGCGCGCGCCGAGGTAGGCGTACGGGCCCTGGACCCAGGCGCTCAGCGTGTAGCCGGTGTTGGGCAGCACGCTGATGGTCTGGGTGCACTCGGCGGTGTCGCCGGCGCCCGGGGCGGCCTGCAGCGCGCCGGTGCCGGAGTGGACCGGCGAGGAGACGGCGGTCGCGGCGCCGGTGCAGCTCCAGCCGCCCAGCCCGCCGTCGAAGCCGCCGTTGGTGACCAGGTTGCCGACCGCGGCGTTGGCGCCGCCGGCGAGGAGGGCGAGGCCGCCGCCCGCCAGGGCGAGTGCGGTGGCACCGGCCGCGACGGCCGGGAGGGTGCTGCGCCGCCGCTTGTGCGAGGGCTGGTTCAGCGTACGGGCCATGGGGTGACGCTCCTGGGGGAGGAGCGGCCGCCGCGGTGGGGGGCGCGGCGGCCGCGTGTGGGGGAGGGCGTTGCGTCCGTGCAGAGCCTGCGGGAGGGGGCGGAGGAGGACCGTTCCGCCCCGGATCAAAAGCTGGACTAGACCATTGCGGGTCGTCAAGCACCGGACCGACGGCTTACGGTTCCGTTAAGGATTCGGAGACCGTTCCGTGTCCGCACCGCCACGGCTCCCGCCCGACCGCCCCGCGACCCCCGACACGCCCGTCGCGACAGACTTCGTACAGGACCGTGACCAGACCGCTACCTGCGGCTTTACCGTGTGCCTGTGCTCCGGAGTAGGCTGCGCCGGGGTGGTGACGCACCAGCTGAACGAGCACGGAGGGGTCCGGGAAACATGGGTCTGCGCGATGTCGCCGAACGGACGCCGGGGCTGCGCACCCTGCTGGACGGGATGTACGGGCTCTACGGCCGCCGGGTCGAGGTCCACCTCGCGCGCACCCCGCACCACATCGGGGTGATCCTGGACGGCAACCGCCGCTGGGCCAAGGCCACCGGCGGCTCCACCGCGTACGGACACCAGCGCGGCGCCGACAAGATCACCGAGTTCCTCGGCTGGTGCGACGAGACCCACGTCAAGGTCGTCACCCTCTGGATGCTCTCCACCGACAACCTGGACCGCCCGGCCGACGAGCTGGTCCCGCTGCTCGGCATCATCGAGGACGCCGTCACCGGCCTGGCCGCCGCCCGCCGCTGGCGGGTCCACCCGGTCGGCGCGCTGGACCTGCTCCCGCAGCACACCGCCGACGTGCTCAAGCGCGCCGCCGAGGAGACCGCCGACATCGACGGCATCACGGTCAACGTCGCGGTCGGGTACGGCGGTCGGCACGAGATCGCCGACGCCGTCCGCTCCCTGCTCCAGGAGCAGGCCGGACGCGGCACCTCGATCGAGGAACTGGCCGAGATCCTGACCGTCGAGCACATCTCGGAGCACCTCTACACCCGCAACCAGCCCGACCCGGACCTGATCATCCGCACCTCGGGCGAGCAGCGGCTGTCCGGTTTCCTGCTCTGGCAGAGCGCGCACAGCGAGTTCTACTTCTGCGAGGCCTACTGGCCGGCCTTCCGCAAGGTCGACTTCCTGCGCGCCCTGCGCGCCTTCGAGCAGCGGAACCGGCGGATGGGCCTGTAGGCCCTCTCCGGTCCCCGCCCCGCGGGCCGGTGGGACCGCGGCCCCAGGCCGAGCCTCACGCGGGTGTCCCACCCCGAGTCCCACGGTGAAGTGACCACCGTAGGGCTGGCCTACCCGGCTCCCGCGCGAGGCCAAACGTTCACCGGCAATGATCCGTCAGTTCTCCGGGGGCGCGAATGCACCGCCCCCCGCCTGGGAATACTCCAGTCAGTCCGGTCCCGAGGCCACCGGGGCAGCGGGGGCCGGCTTGCCGCGGATGACGCAGGGTCATCCGCTCTGGAGGCCTAGTGGTCAGTTCCAAGAGCCGCCGGACACCAGACCGGCGCACGTACGTTCTCGACACCAGCGTGCTCCTGGCGGACCCGCTCGCCATGACCCGCTTCGAGGAGCACGAGGTCGTCCTCCCGGTGGTGGTCGTCACCGAGCTGGAGGCCAAGCGGCACCACCCGGAGCTGGGCTACTTCGCCCGCCAGGCGCTGCGGCTGCTCGACGACTACCGCATCCGCCACGGCCGGCTCGACGAGCCGATCCCGGTCGGGGAGCTCGGCGGCACCATCCGGGTCGAGCTCAACCACTCCGACGTGTCGATACTGCCGGTCGGCTACCGGGCCGGCGGCGGCGAGGCGGACACCCGGATCCTGGCGGTCGCCCGCAACCTGCAGGCCGAGGGCTACGACGTCACCGTCGTCTCCAAGGACCTGCCGCTGCGGATCAAGGCCAGTTCGGTGGGCCTGCTCGCCGAGGAGTACCGGGCCGAGCTGGCGATCACGTCCGGCTGGACGGGCATGTCCGAACTGCACGTCCCGGCGGACCAGGTGGACGCGCTGTTCGCGACCGGCCACGACGCCGGGGTGGACGTCGACGGCGTCGACGAGCTGCCCGTCCACACCGGGCTGGTGCTCACCTCGGAGCGCGGCCGCGCGCTGGGCCGGGTCACCGGTGACGGGCGGGTCCGGCTGGTGCGCGGGGAGCGCGAGGCCTTCGGGCTGCGCGGGCGCAGCGCCGAGCAGAGGGTGGCGCTGGACCTGCTGCTCGACCCGGACATCGGCATCGTCTCGATGGGCGGCCGGGCCGGCACCGGCAAGTCGGCGCTGGCGCTGTGCGCGGGTCTGGAAGCGGTGCTGGAGCGGAGGCAGCACCGCAAGGTGATGGTCTTCCGGCCGCTGTACGCGGTCGGCGGCCAGGAGCTCGGCTACCTGCCGGGCTCCGAGGCGGAGAAGATGGGCCCCTGGGCGCAGGCGGTCTTCGACACCCTCTCCGCCGTCACCACCCCCGACGTGATCGAGGAGGTCATCTCCCGCGGGATGCTGGAGGTGCTGCCGCTGACCCACATCCGGGGGCGTTCGCTGCACGACGCCTTCGTGATCGTGGACGAGGCCCAGTCGCTGGAGCGCAACGTCCTGCTGACGGTGCTGTCCCGGATCGGCCAGGGCTCGCGGGTGGTGCTCACCCACGACGTGGCGCAGCGGGACAACCTCCGGGTGGGCCGGTACGACGGGGTGGTGGCGGTGGTGGAGAAGCTGAAGGGGCATCCGCTCTTCGCCCACATCACGCTCACGCGCTCGGAGCGTTCGCCGATCGCGGCGCTGGTCACGGAGATGCTGGAGGACATCCACCCGTGATCCGTCCCTGACCGGGACATAGTCGGACAATACGGTCAATTCGCGCCCTGGGGCCCGCTCCTGACGGATCGGGCCCCATCCGTTTCATCACATCGAGTGCTTTCCGTCCGGGGAACTCCCGTACGGTGAATGTGACATGCGCCACGCGAGCGGGAATTGCGTCGACAGCGCCCGGTGCGGCATGGTGAGGGTTCTGTCAGGCCCCGCGTACGGCGCGGCAGGGCTTCCGGACCCCGGGAGTCAGGCCCGGAAGGTCCGCCAACTCCGGTCGGTGGACGCACAATTGAAGACCGATGAGCCGTACGCCGCCCGATTCCAACGCCCGGTCGCCTCACCTCGGCCGGACGCCGGGCCAGCACCTCCCGTGACCAGAGCACCGTGCGGAGGTCCGTGCCAAGGGGCATGTTGCGCCCGTACGGTCACGCGTGGGCGATGCTGGAAGGAATCCATGTGACTCGGATCTCGGTCCGGGGAGTTGCTGTGGCCTCTGCCACCGCCGTCACCGCTGTCGGTGCCGTCGTGGGCATGGCCTCGGGCAGCGAGGGCAAGACCACGCAGACGGTCGACGTCGCCGCCGGCGCGACCCTGCTTGCCGAAGTCCCCTCTGGCGCCCAGGCGCAGACCATCAGTGACAACATCGGCCAGCAGGCATCCGCCCAGCAGGCCTCCGCCGACGCTGCCGCCAAGGCCGCCGCGGAGCAGAAGGCCGCCGAGGAAGCCGCGCGCCAGAAGGCTGCCGCGGACGCCCAGGCAAAGGCCGACGCCCAGGCGAAAGCCGACGCGGAGAAGGCCGCCAAGGCCGCCGACGACCAGCGCAAGGCCGCCGAGGCGGCCAACCGGTCCAAGGCCCGCTCGGCGATGACGGCCGTCGACGACAGCACGCCCCCGGTTTCGGTCAGCCCCGGCTCGGTCCAGGACCTGGCGCGGCAGATCGTCGGCAACGACGCCCAGTTCCAGTGCTTCAGCCAGATCGTGAAGCGCGAGAGCGGCTGGGACTACACCGCGACCAACAAGAGCTCCGGCGCGTACGGCCTGGTCCAGGCGCTGCCCGGCACCAAGATGGCCTCGGCCGGTGCCGACTGGCGCACCAACCCGGCCACCCAGATCAAGTGGGGCCTCAGCTACATGAACAGCCGCTACGGCAGCCCCTGTGGCGCCTGGTCGTTCTGGCAGGCCCACAACTGGTACTAGGAGTGGCTGCCGCCTCGGCGGTGCACTCCCCGTACGGCCCCCGGCCGCTCGCCCTTCCCGGGCGGGTGGCCGGGGGCCGTCGTTTTGCCGGGTCGCCCCTCTTCGCCGGGTCGGTCCTCCCCTGCGGCGTGAAAAGGCGAACCGCGCCGCCCGGGCTGCGCTGACCAGTGCGCTCTCGGGCGGTGCGGTCCTGTTGCGGACGCGGGGCGCGGGAAGGGGTCCTGGTTGCTTCCCGCACCGGCCGGTCCGCCGGCGGTTGGTTTCGGGGATTTCCGGAGGCGTGGCCTCCGGGGTCTCGTCCCGACTCCTCCCCAGCGAAGTGCATCCGAAACCACCTGGAACATGGCGATTTGCCCTGATCATCGGCATGTGGTGCTCGAAATCGAACCCACCGGCGACCGGACTCACCGCCCCCGCGCCGGGTAGCGTCTTCCCTGACGGCCGCGGCAGGACCCGCGGCGTACCGCTGGGCACGGCGGGTCGGGCAGGGGAGCGGTGGTAGCGAGGATGGCGCGGGGCGGAAAGGCCTTCAAGGCCGTGGCCAAGGGCATGGCCGTGGTGGCGAGCGCGGCCGCCGTGATCGAACGGCGCCGACGCGCCGCGATGGCGGCAGACCCGCACGAGCTCGCCGTCCCCGAGCTCGCCGACGGGCAGGCACCGACGGTCGCCGACGCGCCCGGCCCGCTGCCCGTACCGCGGACCGACCCCGCCCCGGCACCGGCGGCGGGTTCGGCAGCCGCCGAGACCCCCGTTCCCGCCGCACCGGCGCCGCCGGCACCCGCCGCGCACGCGGGATTCGGCCGCGAGTACCACCCGGGCCGGCCCGCCACCCCCGCCGAGGCGGTGCCGTGGGGGCTGCGGGTGGCCGCCGAGTCGACCTGGCGGCTGCTGCTGCTCGGGGCCGCGCTCTATGTCGTCTTCTACGTGGTCGACATGCTCCGGCTGGTCGCCTTCTCGGTGCTGGCCTCGCTGCTGATCGCCGCGCTGCTGGAGCCCTCGGTGTCCTGGCTGCGCCGGCACGGGGCGCCGCGCTCGCTGGCGGCCGGCGTGGTGTTCCTGAGCGGTCTGGCCGGGATCGGGCTGGTCGGCTGGTTCGTGGTCTGGCAGGTGAGCACCAACCTGCCGGACGTCACCGCCCAGGTCAAGGACGGTGTCAACCAGCTGCGGGACTGGCTGATCACCGGGCCGCTGCACCTGACCCAGCAGCAGATCAAGGACTTCGCCGACCAGATCACCAAGGCGATCACCACCAACACCGATCAGCTCACCTCGGCCTCGATCACCGGCGCGCAGATCGCCGTCGAGGTGCTGACCGCGTTGCTGATGACCTTCTTCACCACCTTCTTCCTCCTCTACGACGGTGAGCGGATCTGGTCCTGGGCGCTGCGCGGCCTGCCCCGGAACTCCCGCTTCGCGATGGCCGGCGCCGGCCCGAAGGCCTGGGCGACGCTCACCGCCTACGTGCGCGGCACGGTCTGCGTGGCCTTCATCGACGCGGTCTGCATCGGGATCGGCATCGACCTGCTGGGCGTGCCGCTGGCGATGCCGCTGGCAGTGATCATCTTCCTGGGCGCCTTCGTCCCGCTGGTCGGCGCGCTGGTCACCGGCACTGTCGCGGTGCTGATCGCCCTGGTCACCCAGGGGCCGTGGACGGCGCTGATGGTGCTCGTGGTGCTGATCGCGGTCATGCAGGTCGAGAGCCACATCCTGCAGCCGCTGATCCTCGGCCGGGCCGTCCGGGTGCACCCGCTGGGCGTGGTCCTCGGCGTCGCGGCCGGCGGCATCGTCGGCGGCATCGGCGGCGCGGTCGTCGCCGTCCCGCTGATCGCCGTCACCAACACCGTGATCACCCACCTGCGCCGCCGCAACGAAGCCGGCCAGGCCGTCTTCACCGCCCTCGAAGCCGCCCGCGAAGCCGCCGAGCGCACTGCCGCCGGCCGACCCGCCGCACCGGCCCCGGTGGCCCAGCCCGCCCCGGCGGCCGAGTAGGGCCCGTCTAACGAAGGGTGGACAGTACGGCGGTGAGGGCTGCCACTGCCCTGCGGCTGCCGCCGCTCGCTCATCGGGCGGCCCGCGCGAGCAGGTAGCCCATCGCGCTCAGCCACCCCAGCACCGAGCCGATACCAGTCAGGGCCACGATCACCCTGGGCTTCCACCGCCGAGCCGGGGTCACCAGGATCACGAGCAGGGTCACCGCAGCCCCGATCGCCGGACCGCGCAGCGGGCCGAACATCAGCTCCCGGGCGGCGGCGTCCTCGCTCCGGTCCCTGTTCGCCTTCTGCAGTCCGACCAGCGGCACCCACAGCAGGGTGAACGCGATGCTCGTGATCCACGAAGTCCACGCCAGGGGCCGCCACCACGAGGCGGAGGGGGCCGACAGCGCTCGCGGACGCAGGGCTTCCTCGGCGAGCGACGGCCGGGGTGGGCGGGGCGGTCGGGGACCGGAGGGGTTGCCGGTCATCGTCGGCCGTCCCGGGTGATCCGGTCGCCGTGGCCGCTGACGATCCGCCCGATGTTGTCGACCGAGGTGTGGTCGGCGCCGGGTTCGTCGTCCCAGTACGACGAGTGCGCGGTGAAGTCCACCGGACCGTCGGCCACGGCGAAGCGCTGGGCTCCGAAGTCGGCACTCGCCGGGTCCCGGGTGTACCAGCCGGCGTGCGAGACGTAGTCGAATGCGGCGGCGCCGACGTAGGTGTGGTCGGCGCCGACGGAGAAGTCGGAGGCGTGGAAGGCGTCCGTACCGGGGCTGCCGACCAGGATGACGTCGTCGGCTGCCAGCCCGGTCGGCTTCCTCGCCGCGAGGCCGACCAGGAGCGAGCCGAAGCTGTGCCCCTGCGCCGTCACATGGGCCGGTGCCCCCTGGTGCGTGACACGCTGCCCCTCGAGGAACCTGCGGTAGGCGTCGACCCCGCCCTGGGCGCGACCGAGGTCGAGGGTTTCCGGAAAGGGGAGCGGGGCGTCGTAACCCAGCCAGGCGATCGACGCCGTCGACCGCGTCGGATCGGCGCGCCTGGCCGCGTCGTACACGGCCTTCGCCCTGTTGGCGTCGGTACCGCCGATGTTCTTCAGCTCGGTGCCCAGACCGCCGACCAGCGAAGTGACGTTGTCCGCCGTGTCCGGGTTGCCGAAGGAGATGATGCCCCGGCCCTGGCCTTCGTCCCCGATGCCGAGCAGGAGCACCGGGGGCTCCTTCCCCGCGGATTCCAGCAGCCGTTCGCTGATCTTCCGGAAGCCTTCCAGTTTCTGCCATCGGTACCCGGTGGCCGGCGATCCGTTGCGCTCGTACTCCGCGATGAACCTGTGCAGGAGGATCCGGTTGGCCTGGTCCCGGGCAAGGGCCGGGATGCCGTCGCGGTTGCCGACGAGGTCCGGGTGCTCCGTGATGATCCGTTGCTGTTGGTCGGCGGGGAGACCGTTCCACCAGGCGTTGACCTCGGTGGGGGACGCCCCGGGCTCAGGAACGGCGCCGTACATCAGGGTGCCGGGTGCTCGGCTCGGGTCGAGCTGGTCCTGGAGCGCCGTCCTCGGGTCGAGGCCGCTGCCGTCCTGCGCACGGGCGGTGTAGTGCTGGATCCGGGCGGCGAGGGCCTGGTCGACGGTGGCGGCCTCGGTGAGCGCTGCCGCGATGCGGCCGGCCAGCTGCCCGGCGGTCCGTTCGCAGCTCTTCTGGTACTCCGGGTCGTGCTGGTCGGCGTGGCTTCCGGGCGGCCAGGAGACGGTGCCGCGGTCGTCGACGGACATTCCGGCGGTCTGCACGTCGGCCAGCGCCTTGCGCAGCGTGGACTGGGCGACGGCCAGCGCGTCCGCTCCGGTGCGGAGGGATCTCCCGATCTGGCCGACCTCGCTCTGAGCGGCCTTCAGTTCGCCCGCGGTGCGGTGCAGCGCCGGGCGGGCCGCGTCAGCCGTGGACCCGGACCAGCCTGAGGCGGCGATCCGGTTGTCGACGCCGGTGCTCCACTTCTCCGCGTGCTGCCCGAGGGAGTTGTGGAGCCTGTCGTAGGCGTCGGCCGCGGCGTACAGGTGGGTGAGGTCGGTGTCGCGCAGGGTGGCGAGATCCATGCGGCTCCCCCTAACCGAAGTGCAGCACGAAGTTCTGCTGCTGTGCCACGGTGGGGCCGGTGGTGGCGGTGCGGGTGTCCGGACCGAACGCCGTACTGATCTGCCGGTCGGTGCTTCCGTACCCGTCGGCCGCGTCGGCGAGGCCCTGGCCCTGACGGCTCATCGTCGTGTGCAGGTCGGTCAGCAGGGTGTTCCAGGCGCCGGTGCAGCTGCCGAGGGCGGCGCCGGACCGGAGGCCGGACAGTCCGGCGACGGACGTCTGCGAGGTTTCGGCCAGGGCCTTCAGTTCGCCGGGGATGCCGGAGGCGGCTTCGACGGCGGTGCCGCCGGCCTGGCGGAGCCCTTCCGGACTGGCTCGGAAGCCGGATGACGGGTGGTCGGACATCTGCGGTTCCCCCCTCGGACCGAATGTCGTGCACGGATCACCCCGCACTGTAGCGAAGCACGGGGCCTCGGGCGGGGGAAACGGCAGCGGGCCCCTCGCGGACGTGGTGTCCGGGAGGGGCCCGCCGGGGGTGCCGGGTGGGTCAGGCGCTGACGGTGGCCAGGGCGGCCTCGGAGTCGAGGACGCCGGCCACGGCCTGCAGGACGGCGGCGATCTTCATCGAGGCCTGGATGACCTCGCGCTCGACGCCGGCCTTGCGCAGGACGGCCTCGTGCGAGTCGAGGCACTGGCCGCAGCCATTGATCGCGGAGACCGCGAAGCACCAGAGCTCGAAGTCGACCTTCTCGACGCCCGGGGTGCCGATGATGTTCATCCGCAGACCGGCCCGCATCGTGCTGTACTCCTTGTCGGAGAGCAGGTGCAGCGTCCGGTAGTAGACGTTGTTCATCCCCATGATCGCGGCCGCGCCCTTGGCAGCGGTGTACGCCTCGGGGGAGAGGTTGGCCTTGGCCTCGGGCTCCAGCTCGCGCAGCAGACCCGGGCTGCGGGTGGCCATCGCGCAGGACAGCACGGTGCCCCAGAGCTGCTGGGCGGGGAGGTCGGAGTTGCCGATGACCGAGCCCAGGTTGAGCTTGAGGTCCTTGGCGTAGTCCGGGAGGGCGGCCTTCAGGTCGTCGAGAGCCATGGGTCAGCCCGCCAGCAGGGCCTGGGCGTCGAGGGTGTCCTCGCCCTTGTTCCAGTTGCACGGGCACAGCTCGTCAGTCTGCAGGGCGTCCAGCACCCGCAGGACCTCCTTGGGGTTACGGCCGACGGAGCCGGCGGTCACCATGACGAACTGGATCTCGTTGTTCGGGTCGACGATGAAGACGGCGCGCTGGGCGGTGCCGTCCTCGGCCTCGACGCCGCAGGCGCGCATCAGGTCGTGCTTGACGTCGGCCAGCATCGGGAAGGGCAGGTCGCGCAGGTCCTTGTGGTCCTTGCGCCAGGCGTGGTGCACGAACTCGGAGTCGCCGGAGACGCCGAGGATCTGGGCGTCACGGTCGGCGAACTCGTCGTTCAGCTTGCCGAACGCGGCGATCTCGGTCGGGCAGACGAAGGTGAAGTCCATCGGCCAGAAGAAGACGATCTTCCACTTGCCCTCGTAGGTCTTGTGGTTGATGTCAGCGAAGGCGTTCGCGGCGTCCAGGTCGACACAGGCCTTGAGGTCGAACTCGGGGAACTTGTCACCGATCGTGAGCACGTTCGCTTCTCCTGAAGTGAGATGAGGGGAGCTTTGTCCGGATTCCGGACACCCATCACGATTCCACATCGTGGACTGATCGGGGAAATAGCTACACTGGATGGGTCTGATCGGAGTTTGCTATCAGTACCGAATCCCCCACGTCGCGGCCGGGATCCCGCCGGGCCGCCGCCGCCAAGTCCGACCCCGCTGTGGCGAGCGCCACAGTCCGCAGCCCCCGCACCCCGACGGTCGCCCAGCTGAGGGCCTTCGTCGCGGTCGCCGAGCACCGGCACTTCCGGGAGGCCGCCGCCGCCACCGGCACCAGCCAGCCCGCGCTGTCCGGGGCGGTCGCGGCGCTGGAGGAGTCGCTGGGCGCGCAGCTGGTCGAGCGTACGACGCGCAAGGTGATTGTCACTCCTCTGGGAGAGCGCGTGCACCAGCACGCCCGCCGGGTGCTCGCCTCGCTGCAGGCCCTCACCGAGGAGGTCGAGGCCGCCCGCCGCCCGTTCACCGGGCCGCTGCACCTGGGCGTCATTCCGACCGTCGCTCCCTACCTGCTGCCCACCGTGCTGCGGCTGGTCCGCGACCGCTTCCCGGAGCTGGAGCTCCACGTCCACGAGGAGCGCACCCCCTCGCTGCTGGAGGGGCTGGGCGCCGGGCGCCTGGACGTCCTGCTGCTCGCGCTCCCGGCCGGCGGGACCTCGCCGACCCTGGACATCCCGCTGTTCGACGAGGACTTCGTCCTGGTCACCCCGCCGGGTCATCCGCTCGCCGGGCGGATCGACGTCCCGCGCGACGTGCTGCTCGACCTCGAGGTGCTGCTGCTGGAGGAGGGCCACTGCCTGCGCGACCAGGCACTGGACATCTGCCGCGAGGTCGGTGCCGACCCGGGGGGCTCGACCACCCGCGCGGCCGGCCTGTCCACCCTGGTGCAACTGGTCGCCGGCGGCCTCGGCGTGACCCTGCTGCCGGCCACCGCGCTGGACGTCGAGGCCGGGCGCACCGACCGGTTGGCCGCCGTCCGCTTCGCCGCCCCGGCGCCGGGGCGCAGGATCGGGCTGGCGGTCCGTCCGGGCTCGGCCCGCGGTGCCGAGTACGAGCGCTTCGCGGCCGCGCTGCGCGAGGTGCTGGCCGAACTGCCGGTCCGGATCGTGGGGTCCTGACCGGTCCGGGCCGGGCGCCCGACCCAGGGTCGACTCAGGCCGGGCCCGGCTCCCCGTGCCAGCCGGGTTCTCCGTGCCAGCCCGGTTCTCCGTGCGGGCGCGGCTCCTCGTGCCAGCCCGGCTCCCCGTGCCCGCGCGGCTCGGGGCGGACGGCCGGGGTGCCCAGGCAGAGCCCGACCGTCGTCGCGACCAGCAGGTCCAGGGCCCCCAGGGTGTCCGCCTCGGGCCGGCCGCCGGCGCCACGCAGGGCGAGGTAGCGGGCCGTCAGTCCGTCGAAACCGCTGAGGAAGTGGACGGCGATCTCGCGCGCGGGCATCGCCAGGGCGAGCCCGTGGGCGGCCGCCAGGGCGGTGAGCATCTCGGTGGCGGTGCCCTCGATCTCGCGCTGCAGCCCGAGCATGATCTCCTGCACGTCCGGGTCGCGCATCGCCAGCGCCCCGAACTCGCTGAGCAGCACGCAGCGCCCCTCCTCGCCGGTGGCGGCCTCCCAGAGCGCGTACACCAGGGTGCGGACCTGCTCGCCGAACGGACCGTCGCCGGGGGTCGCGGCGCGCACCTGCCCGATCGCCTCGGAGGTCAGCTGCTCCACCACGGCCCGGTAGAGGTCCTTCTTGGTGCCGAAGGTGTAGTGCACCGTCGCCTGCGCGACCCCGAGCTCGGCCGCGATCGCGCGGGTGCTGCCCGCGGCGACCCCTTCCCGGGTCATCAGGTCGAGTGCGGCCTGGACCAGTTGCGGGCGGCGTTCGGAGGCGGGGACGTGAGCCATCCAGCCAGGGTATCGCCATGGTCGGTCAACTGTGTCAAGCGATGTGGTCGACCGATTCGGTCGGCCAACTTTGTCACCCGACAAACTTGAGCGTACGGTGGGACGCGACCTGCCCTGACCGACCCCGAGGACGTCCATGGCCACGTACCTGTACCGACTGGGCCGCTTCTGCTTCCGGCGACGGCGCACCGTCCTGGCCGTCTGGATCGCCGTGCTGATCGCGATCGGCGGGGCCGCGGGCGCCTTCGCCGGCAAGACCAGCGACGAGTTCAAGGTGCCCGGCACCGAGGCGCAGACCACGCTGGACCGGATCACGGACACCTTCCCGGCACAGGGCCACGGCTCCGCCCAGGTCGTCTTCGCCGCCCCGGCGGCCGGCGGCGCCACCACGCCCGCCGCGGCCCGGGCGGTCGGCGAGGCCGTCGCCCGGATCGCCCACGTCCCCGGCGTGGCAGCGGTGCCCGACCCGTACGCCACCGGCGCGGTCTCGCCGGACCAGCGGGTCGCGATCGCCCTGGTGTCCTTCGACCGCAAGCTCGCCGACGTCACCGACCAGCAGCGCGAGGCGGTCAAGGCGGCCGCCGAACCGGCCCGCGCGGCCGGGCTGGACGTGGCCTTCGGCGGCGACGCCTACAACAAGCTCGCCCAGATCGAGGGCGGCTCCGAGTCGATCGGCCTGGTGGTGGCCGGGGTGGTGCTGGTGATCACCCTGGGCACGCTGGTCGCGGCCGGGCTGCCGCTGCTGACCGCGCTGGTCGGCGTCGGCGCGTCGATGGCCGGACTGCTGGCGCTCTCCGGCTCGTTCCAGATCATCACCACCGCGCCGGTGCTGGCCCTGATGGTCGGCCTCGCGGTCGGCATCGACTACGCGCTGTTCATCCTGTTCCGCCACCGCCGCCACCTGGACGAGGGCCTGGAGCCGGAGGAGGCCGCCGCCCGTGCCACCGCGACCGCGGGCAGCGCGGTCGTCTTCGCCGGCCTGACCGTGGTCGTCGCGCTCGCCGGGCTCGCCGTCGCGGGCGTCCCGTTCCTCACCGTGATGGGCCTGGCCGCCTCCGGCGCCGTCGTGGTGGCCGTCCTGGTCGCGATCACCCTGCTGCCCGCGGTGCTGGGCTTCGTCGGCCGCGCCGTCGACCGGCTGCCGGTCTGGAAGCGCGCGCTGCGCACCAGCGGCCGGACCACCATGGGTGAGCGCTGGGCCCGCTTCGTGGTCCGCCGCCCGCTGCCCGTGCTGCTGGTCGGCCTGGCCGGGCTGGGCGCCATGGCGGTGCCCGCGGCGAGCCTGGACCTCGGCCTGCCGGGCGGCGGGTCACAGGCCGTCGGGACGGACGCGCGCAAGGCGTACGACCTGGTCAGCGACGGCTTCGGGCCGGGCTTCAACGCGCCGCTGGTGGTCGTCGTGGACGCCCACGGTGCGCCGCAGCCCGAGCAGGCGGTCCAGGCCGTGGCGGGCAAGCTGCAGACCCTGAGGGGCGTCCGGACGCTGCTGCCGCCGCAGGTCGACGCGACCGGCCGGACCGCCCTGGTCCCCGTCATCCCGCAGAGCGGCCCGGACGACGCGGACACCAGGACGCTGGTCGACGAGATCCGCCACCAGCGCGCCGACCTGAAGTCGGCGACCGGCGCGGACATCGCCGTCACCGGCACCACCGCCGCCAACATCGACGTCTCCACCAAGCTCGGCCAGGCCCTGCCGCCGTTCGTCGCCGTGATCGTCGGCATCGCGCTGGTGCTGCTCGCGCTGGCCTTCCGCTCGGTGCTCGTGCCGCTCAAGGCGGTGCTGGGCTTCCTGCTCAGCATCGGGGCCTCGCTCGGTGCGGTGGTCGCGGTCTACCAGTGGGGCTGGCTGGACGGCCTGATCGACGTGCCGAAGGTCGGCCCGGTGGTCAGCTTCGTGCCGATCCTGCTGATCGGGGTGCTGTTCGGGCTGGCGATGGACTACGAGCTGTTCCTGGTCTCCGGGATGAAGGAGCAGCACGTCCACGGCAAGGCGCCGCGCGAGGCGGTCGTGGGCGGGGTCAAGGGCGGCGCCCGGGTGGTGACGGCGGCCGCGCTGATCATGGTCTCGGTGTTCGGCGCCTTCGTCTTCGGCCACGACCCGATCGTCCAGCCGATCGGCTTCGCCCTCGCGGTGGGCGTGCTGGTGGACGCCTTCGTGGTGCGGATGGCGCTGGTGCCGGCCGCGATCGCGCTGTTCGGCAAGGCGGCCTGGTGGTTCCCGAAGCGGCTGGAGAAGGTCGTGCCGCGGGTGGACATGGAGGGCGAGCAGCTGATCGCCGAGCTGGAGAAGCGGCCGGCGGAGGAGCAGCCGGCCCGGAAGGAGCCGGTCGGGGCCTGACCGTCCGTACGGGGTGCCCGGCGGGATCCGCTCCCACCGGGCACCCGCTCACGTCCCCACGGGCAGCCGCTGCTCGAACCAGACCACCTTGCCGGTGCCCAGCCGCGTCGCGCCCCAGCGGTCCGCGCACCGGGCCACTATCTGCAGCCCGCGCCCGCGTTCATCCTCCGGCCCGGTACGGCGCGGGCGCGGCAGCAGCGGGCTGTCGTCACCGACCTCGCAGCGCAGCCGGGTGGTGCGCACCAGGCTCAGGGTGACCGGCCGGGTCGCGTGCTGGACGGCGTTGGTCACCAGCTCGCTGACCATCAGCTCGGTCGCCTCGCTGAGCTCGTCCAGCCCCCAGCGGCGCAGGGTGTGCGCGGCCAGCCGGCGGGCCCGGCCCGGCGTCTCGTTGCGCGGCTGCAGGTACCAGTGCGCGACGTCCCCGGCCGGGATGCCGTCGAAGCAGGCGCCGAGCAGGGCGATGTCGTCGCCGCGGTCGCCCGGCGGCAGGATCCGCAGCGCCTCCTGGCACAGCTGCTCGGGGGACTGCCAGTGGGCGGCGGCGATCCGGGAGCGCAGCACCTCCAGGCCGTCGCTGATCGGGCGGCTGCGGGTCTCCACCAGTCCGTCGGTGAACAGCAGCAGTGCGGAGCCGGGCGGCGCGGGCAGCTCGACCGAGTTGAAGTCCACCCCGCCGACCCCGATCGGGGCCCCGGAGTCCAGCTCCACCAGCTCGGCCGTCCCGTCCGGGCGGACCAGCACCGGCGGGACGTGTCCGGCGTTGGCCAGCACCACCCGGTTGGCGATCGGGTCGTAGACCGCGTACACGCAGGTGGCCAGGTGCTGTTCGCGGCCGAGCCGCTGGGCCTGCTCGTCCAGGTGGTAGAGCACCTCGTGCGGCGGCAGGTCGAGGGCGGCCAAGGTCTGCGCGCTGGTGCGCAGTTGGCCCATGATGGCGGCCGAGGTGAGCGAGTGCCCCATCACGTCGCCGACGATCAGGGCGACCCGGTTGCCGGGCAGCGGGACGGCGTCGTACCAGTCGCCGCCGACCTGCGCGCCGCGCTCACCGGGCAGGTAGCGCTGGGCGAGCCGGACACCGTGCGGCTGCGGCAGTCGCAACGGCAGCATGCTGCGCTGGAGTTCGTTGGCTATCTCCCACTCGCGGGCGTACCGCAGGGCGGTGTCCACGGCCAGCCCGGCCTGGGTGGCGAGGTGCGCGGCGGTCGCGGTGTCCGCGGCGTCGAAGACCGGGCGGCCGGTGCGTTCAGGAGGGCGGCGGATCAGCACCAGCAGCCCCAGCACGGCCTTGCGGCCGCGCAGCGGCAGGGCGAGGACGGAGGTGCCCGCGCCCAGCCGGGCCACCCCGCGGGTGCCGTACAGCTCGCGCAGCAGCACCTCGGTGCGCTCGGCGCCGGGCGTGCCGAGGACGGCGGGCTCGGCGGGTCGGCGGCTCAGCAGGGCGTGCGCGAGCGCCCCGCCGCGGGTCACCGGGGTGGCCGGGCCGCTGTCGGCGGTCGAGCGGGCGCCGTAGCGGGAGCGGCGCCGGTCGTCGAAGCCGCCCGGGCGGCCGCGGCGGCCGATCCGGGTGCCGGTGCTGTGGTGGATCCGCAGCTCCTCCGGGAAGCCGGGCTCGCGTTCGACGTTGGGCAGGGGGTCGCGCAGGTGGACCACGGCGGCGTCGGCCAGCGTCGGGACCAGCACCCGGCCGATGTTGCGCAGCGTCGCCGCCAGGTCGAGGGCGCTGTTGATCCGCCGGGTCGCCGAGTCGAGGTACGCGAGCCGGTCCGCCACCTCGGCGCGCTCCGGCCGCGCGGGCGTCGGCTTCGCCGGAGCCTGCGCCCGGGCCGGGACCTGGCGGCGCTGGCCCGGGACGGCGGGCGGCTGCTCCGCCTCGGTCTTGAGCTGGTCGCGCACGGCTGCCTGTCCTGGATTCGGTGTGGTCGGTGGGTGTTCTCTGTCGGTGGGTGCTGTGAGCGCCGGCGGTGCTGCGGGTGCCGGTGGTGCTGTGAGTGCCGGCGGTGCTGCGGGTGCTGTGGTCGATCGGTCGGTCAGCCGACGCGTCGACAGCACAGGAACAGCTGTTCCTCCGGCGGCAGCGAGGTACTGGCCGGCGCGTACGGATGCCCCGAGCACTCCTCGACGGCGAAGCCGGCCGCGACCAGAACCCGTTCCAGATCCTCCCTCAGATACCCACTGATCCGCAGCTCTCTGCCAAGGAACGGAAGCGGAACGTGATCCAGGTCCGCCTCGACCATACCGAGCGCCAGCAGTCCGCCCGGCCGGAGGAGTTCGCGCAGCCGCCGGAGCACGGTGGGGATCTCGTCCTGCGGCAGCAGGATCAGGGAGAAGAACGCGGTGACGGCGGCGAACCCGCCGTGGCCGTCCGGCCCGAGCCCGGGGGCGTTCCAGACCCGGTCCACGCGCTCGGTGGCCAGATCGTACAGGTCGATCCGATGGAACAGGGGCGGGAATGCGCCGGGGAACTCCGCCTCCCGGGCCATGGTGAGCATCACGTCGGAGAGGTCCACGCCGGTCACCCGCAGCCCGGCCTCGGCCAGCTGGCGGACGGTCGGCTCGCCGGTGCCGCAGCCCACGTCCAGCACCCGCGCCCCGGGTTCGAGCCCGGCGAGCAGCCGCCGGCCGCAGGCCAGCTGCCCGTCCTTGGCGGGGAAGGCCTCGCCGTACCCCGCGCCGATGGTGTCGAAGGCGACCGCCTGCAGGGCACGGGCCGCCCGGCGCCGCCGTACCTCGGGCTCGTCGTCCCCCGCGTCCTCGCCGACGGGGAACGCGTCGGATATCTGTCCGGTCGTCACGTTGAGAGGCACCCTTCCACCCGTGGCCTCCGGTCGGCTCCTCGGCGGCCTCGCGGCCGCTGCCGGTGGCGGTGTGTCACGCTCCCCGCAGCACACAGACGGACTGCACCCCGACGCGTTTCCGGCAGACACTCGTGTGCGTACTGGCATCTGAGAATATGCGTGATCACTGCGTCATGGGGTCCCTTTCCGGCCAACTCGTCATGCTTGGGTCGGTGTGGCCGGGGTTGCGGAAGCACGAGGGTGCGGGCCGGGGTGGTGCACGAGGCCCCGCACGCCGTACGGCGCGCCGGGGTGACGGCGCTGACCTGCGGTTTCTCTGATCTGCAGGCTGACTATCGGACGTTTATCGAACGTCAATCGGTCCGGTGCACAGTGGAGTCCAGCGCCGGGGAAGCGTTGAGGGCGCTCCCGCAGCCGGGGGGCTGCGGGAGCGCCGACGCAACGCGGATCGGGGGAGGTGCTCCGGGGGGAGCGGAGGCCTTTACGGCGCCGGGGTAGAGAGGGGCTCGGTGTGCTGCTGGGCGATGAGGTCCGCCACGGGGGAGGCCTCGGGCACACCGAGCCGCGTGAAGATCGCGTGGGCCTCCTGGAGGCACGCGAGTCCGCGCGCGGGCTGGGTGAGCGCCAGCAACGCCTCGCCCAGCGCGGCGTTGGCCAGGCCCTGGCAGAACGCGGAGTCCATCTGCTGACCGATCGCGAGCGATTCGCCGGCCGCCTCGGCGGCCTCGGTGTACTGCTCGGAGGTGAGTAGGGCGGAGGCCAGTCGGGCCAGGGTGTAGCCCTCCCAGAGCGGGTTCCGCTGGGACTGGTAGAGCCGATGCGCCTCGCGGAGATGGGGGACGGCCTCGATGCCGGGGAGCACCACACCCAGTTGGTAGAGGGTCTGGGCGAGAAGCGGGCCGTTCTTGGAGGCCCGTGCGGCGGCGACAGCGTCGCTGGCGGACTTGATCGCCGTCTCGGTCATGCCGAGCCGGTGCTGCACCCGGGCCATGTTGCTGACGACCCGTGCTTCGAGGATCGGTGCGCCGACGGCTTGGCTGGTGGCGCGGGCTTGCTCCAGGAACGGCAGGGCCTCGGCAGGACGGTTGCCCACACTCAGGATCACGCCCAGCATGTTGGCCGTGGCCAGGAACATGACGGTCGGCTCGTCCGCGGCCTGGTGGTCCAGGCTGCGGCGGAAGGACTGCTCGGACCCCTGGAAGTCACTGGTGACGGACTGCAGGGTGCCGAGGGCGAAGTACACCCCGGCGATTCCGGCGGAGTCGTCACGGCGCTGCGCGTCCTCGCCGATCGCCTCCAGGACCCGGGCCGCGCGTGGACCGCGAGTCGGGTCCGGGTCGATGCTGAACAGGTAGTTCAGCAGGTCGACGGCAGCGCGTTGCAGGGCGCCGGGGCCTTGTGCGGCGGCCTCGACGGCGCTGAGCATCAGGGCGCCCTCGGCGCTGAGCCAGTCCTGTGCGGCCTGGCTCGTCGGCAGGTCGAGCCCCGGCGAGGTGAGCGTGGTCAGCAACTCGGGCAGCGTGTCGTCCGGTTCGATGACCTGGGCCGCGTTGCGCACGGTCGGGATCAGCAGATCGAGCAGTCGCAGTACCGCCCGCTCCTGCTCCCCGGCGTCCCCGATCCGTTCGTTCTGCCGCTGGGCGTAGAGCCGGAGCAGGTCGTGGTAGCGGTAGCGGCCGGGGGTGAAGCACTCCAGCATGTTCGCCTCGACCAGCGCCTCGGCGAGGTCCTCGGCGGTGTACTCGTCCACGCCGAGCAGCGCCGCGGCGGCCGCCAGCGGGATGTCGGGGGAGTCGATCAGGGCGAGCAGCCGAAAGGCGCGGGCCTCGTCTACGGACAGCTGTCCGTAGCCGAGCCCGATGGTGGTCTCCACGGCGAGGTTGCCGAGCTGGAGTTCGTCCAGCCGCCGGCGCTGGTCGGCTAACCGACTGGCCAGGTCGGAGACGCTCCAGCGGGGGCGGCTGGCCAGCCGGGCGGCGGCGATGCGGACGGCCAGCGGCAGGAAGCCGCAGGCGGTGACCACCTTCATGGCCGCTTCCGGCTCGGCGGCGACCCGCTGCTCGCCGACGATGGCCGAGAAGAGTGCCAACGCCTCGGCCGGGGTCAGTTCCTCGACGTCGAACAGCTGCGCGCCGGGGATGCCGGCCAGTCGGGAGCGGCTGGTGGCGAGCACGGCGCAGCCGGAGACGCCCGGGATGAGCGGCTGGATCTGTTCGGCGTCGCGCGCGTTGTCGAGCAGGATGAGCATCCGCCGGTTGGCGAGCAGCGAGCGGTACAGGGCGGCGCGCTGTTCGAGCGAGTCCGGGTTCTCCGTGACGCCGAGCGCGTGCAGGAAGTCGCCCAGGACGACCACCGGGTCGGCGGGCGAGGCGCCGGCTCCGCGCAGGTCGACGTACAGCTGCCCGTCCGGGAACTCGGCGCGGACGCGGTGGGCGACGTGCACCGCGAGGGTGGTCTTGCCTACCCCGCCGATGCCAGCCAGCGAGGTGACCACCACGGCCTGGCCGGTGGCGTTCATCAGGACCGCCGAGAGGTCGCCCACCAGTTCGGTGCGTCCGCTGAAGTCCGAGACGTCGGCCGGGAGTTGGGCTGGCGCCGGGGGCGCGGCGGGGCCGTCCTCGCGCGGGGTGGGGGCGGCTGCGGCCGGGAGGGCGAGTGCCGGGTCGGCCGCCAGGATGCGGTTGTGCATCGCGGACAGGCCGGTGCCCGGCTCGACCCCGAGCTCCTCGATCAGCAGCTTGCGGGTGTCGGTGTAGACGCCGAGTGCCTCGGCCTGGCGGCCGCAGCGGTACAGGGCGAGCATCAGCAGCTCGCGCAGGCGCTCGCGCAGCGGGTGCTCGGCCGTCAGGCTGTTGAGCTCGCCGACGATCTCGGCGTGCAGGCCGACGTCGAGGGCGATGGCGCACAGCTCCTCGGCTGCGGCCACCTGGCGCTCGGCGAGTCTCAGCCGCTGGGCGTCGGCATAGGGGCCGGGGACGCCGGTGAGCGGACGGCCGCGGAACAGGTCCAGCGCCTGCGCCAGCAGTCGGTGCGCCTCCTGCTTGTCGCCCGAGGTCCGGGCGGCCGCGGCCTCGGCGGAGAGCCGCTCGAAGACCGTCAGGTCGAGTGCCTCGCCCGGGATGCGCAGCGCGTAGCCGTCGGCGACCGAGACCAGGAGCTCGGCGGGTCGGCGCACCTCCCGCCGGGGCTCGATGACGGAGCGCAGGCGGGAGACGTAGGTGCGGAGGGCGGCCACCGCCTGGGTCGGGGGCCGGTCGCCCCAGAGCGCGTCGACCAGGTCCTGCGTGGTGACCGGGCGTCCGGAGTGCAGCAGGAGGGTGGTCAGGACGGCCTGCTGCTGGGGGGATCCGAGGGAGAGGGGCTTGCCGTCGAGCCAGGCCTGGACCGGACCGAGGACCTGGAAGCGCAGCGCAGAGGTCTGCGGCGTCTCCCGAAACTCCATGAAGTCCCCCGATGGCCTGTGGTGTCGATTCCGTGAAAGGGCGCTCGGCGGTCCGCCGCGGTGCTTCAGCTTAGGCGGACGCCCGACTCTGCCGGACTGCAGCGCAAGCCACACGATGTTTATCGGACATTTAATCAACCCTACGATACTGTCCGCGCGCCCGCGCCACGGAGGTCGGGCTGAACACATTTGATGACCGAAAGGCGGCCGCCCAATGGCCAACGACCAGAGCGAGACCCCGGTGGCGTCGGCGCCCGAGAACGCGGCGAAGACGGAGGCCCCGGCCGCCGCTGTGGAGGCGGGCAAGGCTGTCGAGGGCGCGGTGGCCGCGACCTCGAACCCGACCGAGTACACCGCGCCGACCGACGAGCAGAAGGCGGACATCGAGGACGGCCTCTTCGGTGACGAGGCCGAGCACGTGGTGGAGCCCACCACGCCGGCCACCGGTGAGCCGGGCAAGAAGTACGTGCCGGAGAGCGTCGTCGGCGGCCACCCGTAAGCCGTTCCGGTCGAGTGCCCCGCCCTCCGCGCCCCCACGCCCCCGTCCGGGCGCGGGGGCGCTTCGGTTATGTACGCGCCAGTTCGTACGCGGGTGCGCCGGTGGCCGATTCCCGCCCCCGGTGCACTCATGGTGACCGGCTTAATCCGTAACGTGCCCGGCGGCGAGCGCGCGGCGTTCCGGAATTCCGGATTCACCGGGGGATAGCGGGGTCCGGAATGTAGTCGTTCGCGTGGATTTCGCCGAGTTTTCCGAGATCGAACTCATTCCGGCGAATCGCGGGGCCGGGGAACGGGCGAGACGTGGTTCGGTTCGGCGGTCCATTCGCGGCCGCCGCTCTCGGGGCGCAGGTAGTGCTCGCCGCCGATGGTGTCCATGTAGATGCCGGTGCGTCCGGTCCTCCGGTCGAGGACGAGTTCGCCCACGTGCGGCCGGTAGGCCGGGGCGTTGCGCTGTCGGATGCTCACCGCTGTGCTCCTCGCTCTGGTAGGCGACTGGCCAGCATCTCTAGAGAAGCTAATATCTCTAGAGATGTCAACGGTCGTATCGGCTTACTAGCGGCCGCGGGCGCGCCTACGATTTGTCCGAGGCAGAGGGAGCGGCGATGACCGGCAGCAGTGGCGACAAGCAGCCCAAGTACCAGCGGATCGCCGAAGCGCTGAAGGCGGCCATCGACACCGGCCGGTACCACGCGGGCGACCGCCTGCCGGGCGAGAACGACCTCATGGACGAGTACGGCGTCGCCCGGATGACCGCCCGGCAGGCGCTGGGCGTGCTGCAGAGCGAGGGCATCGCCGAGGCGCGCCGCGGCGCCGGGGTGTTCGTCAGGGACTTCCGGCCGCTGCGCCGGCGCGGCATCCAGCGGCTGGCGCAGGGGCAGTGGGGCGCCGGACGGTCGATATGGTCGGCGGACATCGACAACCGCACCCTGGTGGTCGACCAGGTGGCCGTCACCGAACGGGGCGCGCCCGAGCACGTGGCCCGGGTGCTCGGGGTGGATCCGGGTGCCCCGATGTGCGTGCGCCACCGCCGCTTCGTCCTGGACGGCAAGCCGGTGCTGCTCTCGACCTCCTACCTGCCCGCCGTCCTGGTCGCGGGCACCGCCATCACCCACGAGGACACCGGCCCGGGCGGCACCTACGCCCGGCTGGCCGAGATCGGCGCCAAGCCCGTGCACTTCCGCGAGGAGGTCCGCTCCCGGATGCCCAGCGCCGAGGAGTCCACCCGCCTGGAGCTGTCCGCCGGCACCCCGGTGATCCTCATCTGCCGCACCGCCTTCGCCGACGAGGGCCAGGTGGTCGAACTCAACGAGATGATCCTGGACGCCGCCTCCTACGTCCTGGAGTACGACTTCGACGCGTGACGGCGAACCGCCCCGGCCGCAGGGGCGGCCGGGGCGGGTGAGGGGTTCGTGGGGGCGGGCCTGCGGCTACTCCTTGGAGCGGACCCGCAGGTTGGTGATCAGCGGACCCTCGGTGGTCTCGCGGAAGAAGTCGTTGCCCTTGTCGTCCACCACGATGAACGCCGGGAAGTCCTCGACCTCGATGCGCCAGACGGCCTCCATGCCGAGCTCGGCGTACTCCAGGACCTCGACCTTCTTGATGCAGTCCTGGGCGAGGCGGGCGGCCGGGCCGCCGATGGAGCCGAGGTAGAAGCCGCCGTGCTGGGCGCAGGCGTCGGTGACCTGCTTGCTGCGGTTGCCCTTGGCGAGCATGACCATCGAGCCGCCGGCCGCCTGGAACTGGTCGACGTAGGAGTCCATCCGGCCGGCCGTGGTCGGGCCGAAGGAGCCGGAGGCGTAGCCCTCGGGGGTCTTGGCCGGGCCCGCGTAGTAGACCGGGTGGTCCTGCAGGTACTTGGGCATGCCCTCTCCGGCGTCCAGGCGCTCCTTGATCTTGGCGTGGGCGATGTCGCGGGCGACGACCAGGGTGCCGGTGAGCGAGAGGCGGGTCTTCACCGGGTACTTGGAGAGCTCGGCGCGGATCGCGGACATCGGCTGGTTGAGGTCGACGCGCACCACGTCGTCGTCCAGGTGCTCGTCGGTGGTGTCCGGCAGGTACTTCGCCGGGTCGGTCTCCAGCTGCTCCAGGAAGACGCCCTCGGCGGTGATCTTGCCCAGCGCCTGGCGGTCGGCGGAGCAGGAGACGGCCATGGCGACCGGCAGCGAGGCGCCGTGTCGGGGCAGGCGCACCACGCGCACGTCGTGGCAGAAGTACTTGCCGCCGAACTGGGCGCCGATGCCGATCTTCTGGGTCAGCTCGGTGACCTTGGCCTCCAGCTCCAGGTCGCGGAAGCCGTGGCCGGTCTTGGCGTTGCCCGAGGTCGGCAGGTTGTCCAGGTAGTGCGCCGAGGCGTACTTGGCGGTCTTCAGCGCGAACTCGGCGCTGGTGCCGCCGATCACGATGGCCAGGTGGTACGGCGGGCAGGCCGCGGTGCCGAGGGAGCGGATCTTCTGCTCCAGGAACGAGAGCATGCTCGCCTCGTTCAGGATGGCCTTGGTCTCCTGGTACAGGTACGACTTGTTGGCGGAGCCGCCGCCCTTGGCCATGAAGAGGAACTTGTAGGCGTCGCCGTCGGTGGCGTACAGCTCGATCTGGGCCGGCAGGTTGTTGCCGGTGTTCTTCTCGTCCCACATGGTCACCGGGGCCATCTGGGAGTAGCGCAGGTTGAGCTTGGTGTACGCGTCGTACACGCCGCGCGCGATGGCGGACTCGTCGCCGCCCTGGGTGAGCACGTGCTGGCCGCGCTTGCCCATGACGATCGCGGTGCCGGTGTCCTGGCACATCGGGAGGATGCCGCCGGCCGAGATGTTGACGTTCTTCAGCAGGTCGAGCGCGACGAAGCGGTCGTTGGGGCTGGCCTCCGGGTCGTCCAGGATGCGGCGCAGCTGGGCGAGGTGGGCCGGGCGCAGGTAGTGCGAGATGTCGTGCATCGCCTCGGCCGTGAGCAGCCGCAGCGCCTCGGGCTCGACCTGGAGGAAGGTGCGACCGCCCGCCTCGAAGGTGGAGACGCCCTCGGAGGTGAGCTTGCGGTACGGGGTCGGGTCAGCGCCCAGGGGGAGCAGGTCGCTGTACTCGAAGTCTGGCGTGGGAGCCATCGGGGCGGTCCTTAGGTGTCCAGTGGTCCGGCTGCGTCGGCGAAGCACCATCCAGCGTAGGACCCGGTCGTCGCCGGCATGCGGACAGGTCAGCCTTGCGTGACCGGGCTCACTCGGGCTGGAGTGCGAGCGACTAGGCTGGCGCCGTGGACAACTCGCCGTCGCACGACGATCCGGGGCAGCCGGTGCCGGCGCCCGTACCGATGACCAAGTCCGAATCCGAGCCCGAACGAGAGTCGCGGCCCGAGCCGGGGCTCGAGCCCGAACTCAGGCCGGAGGCAAGCCCGGAGGCGAAGGCCGGGGCCGTGCCGCAGCCGTCGCACGCTCCGGCGGCGCAGGCGGAGATGCGCGTCTCGGACGCCGACCGCGAGCGGGTCGCGGAGCTGCTGCGGGACGCCTACGCCGAGGGCCGCCTGGACGCGGACGAGCACGCGGAGCGCATCGAGGCCGCGTACGCCGCCAAGACCTTCGGCGACCTGGCGCCGCTGACCCGGGACCTCCCGGCCCGCCCGCTGTCCTTCGAGAAGCAGCCGCTGGCTGCCGCGACGCCCCAGCCGCCCGCGCGCCAGGAGTCGCCGGCGGTGGTGGCGATCTTCGGCGGCGCGTCCCGCAAGGGCCGCTGGCGGGTGGGCTCGCACCTGAAGGCCTTCGCCGCGTTCGGCGGGGTGGAGATCGACCTGAGCGACGCCGTCTTCGAGTCTCCCGAGGTGGAGATCGTGGTCGTGGCGATGTTCGGCGGGGTCGACGTGCGGGTGCCGGAGAACGTCACCCTGCAGGGCAGTGGGGTCGGCCTGTTCGGCGGTTTCGACGTCCGCGAGCAGACCGCGGCGGATCCGTACGCTCCGGTTGTCCGGGTCAAGGGCCTTGCGCTGTTCGGGGGTTGCACCGCCAAGCCGCGCCGCGGCAAGAAGCTCAAGGAGTGGGTGCGCCGCCAACTCGGCACCGACTAGTCCCTGTTGACCTGTACAGCGCCCGACCGTGGACCAACTCCCGGTCGGGCGCTCGACGTTGTGGCCGGTGCACTCCGTAGTCGATTGCGTGCAGTGTGCATGAATCGCGGCCG
The DNA here is from genome assembly GCF_055560835.1 of Kitasatospora sp. NPDC023120. Lineage (NCBI taxonomy): Bacteria > Bacillati > Actinomycetota > Actinomycetes > Kitasatosporales > Streptomycetaceae > Kitasatospora > Kitasatospora sp. NPDC023120. The sequence goes on from NZ_JBVHHY010000043.1 coordinate 44,221, forward strand.
GGCGGGGTAGTTCCTTCCGCACATCGCTTCTTGTACGGCTGCGCACCGGAGGCGGCCCAGGGGCCGTTCCGGGGGGTTGGACAACGGGGGCTCGCAGCCGGGCAGGGGAGCGGGGTTCCCCGTGTCCGAGAGCCTCGTCAGGAGTACGGCCGTGCTGCATCCGATCGAGTCCCGCACCACCTCGCCAGTCGCCGCCGCGCAGCTGCTGGAGCGCCGCCCCGAGGTCCGTCCGCAGCCGCAGCCCCCGGGCGGACCGGCGGGCGCCCCTGCGGGCGAGGACGACCCCTGGCACACCGCCGCGGCCTGCCGGCGGGACGAGGTAGGGCTGTTCTTCGCGCCCTCCAAGGAGCCGACCGCGGCCCGGCTGTCCCGCGAGGAGCAGGCCAAGCAGGTCTGTGCCCGATGCCCGGTGCTGCTGGAGTGCCGCGAGCACGCGCTGGCCCAGCCGGAGCCGTACGGCGTCTGGGGCGGGCTGACGGCCGCCGAGCGGCGGGTGGTGCTGGCCCGGCGCCGCCGCCGGGACGCGGAGCTGCGCGAGGCGGCCCGGGTGACGGCCTCCGCGCGCCGTCGGATAGCCGGGTGACGGCCGGTCGAAGACCCCGGGGCGGGCACCGAGGAGCCGAAGGCCCGAGGCCGGACGCGCAGCGGCCCCGGCGGAGAGGGATTCCGCCGGGGCCGCTGCCTGCTGTCCGCAGGAGGCGCTGTTCGCCGGGTGTCAGTTGGCGCGGTCGAAGTCGATCGCGCTGTAGGCCCGCAGCTTCGAGAGCTTGTGGGTGGAGTTGATCTCGCGGATCGTGCCGCTCTTGGAGCGCATGACCAGCGAGCTGGTGGTGGCGGTCTCCGAGCGGTAGTGCACCCCGCGCAGCAGCTCGCCGTCGGTGATGCCGGTGGCGACGAAGAACACGTTCTCGCCGCTGACCAGGTCGTTCGTGGTGAGCACCCGGTCCAGGTCGTGGCCGGCGTCGAGGGCCTTCTGCCGCTCGGCGTCGTCCTTGGGCCACAGCCGGCCCTGGATCACGCCGCCCATGCACTTCATCGCGCAGGCCGCGATGATGCCCTCCGGGGTGCCGCCGACGCCCATCAGCAGGTCGACGCCGGTGCCCTCGCGGGCGGCCATGATGGCGCCGGCCACGTCGCCGTCGGAGATGAACTTGATCCGGGCGCCGGCCTCGCGGATCTCCCGGACCAGGCCGTCGTGGCGCGGGCGGTCGAGCACGACGACGGTGACGTCCTCGACGGCGCTGCCCTTGGCCTTGGCGACCCGGCGGATGTTGACGGCCGCCGGGGCGGTGATGTCGACGAACTCGGCGGCCTCCGGGCCGGCCACCAGCTTGTCCATGTAGAACACGGCGCTGGGGTCGAACATGGTGCCGCGGTCGGCCACCGCCAGCACGGCCACGGCGTTGTTCATGCCCTTGGCGGTGAGGGTGGTGCCGTCCACCGGGTCCACCGCGACGTCGCACTCGGCGCCGGTGCCGTCGCCGACCCGCTCGCCGTTGTAGAGCATCGGGGCTTCGTCCTTCTCGCCCTCGCCGATGACGACGACGCCGTTCATCGAGACGGTCGAGACGAGGGTGCGCATCGCCTTCACGGCTGCGCCGTCCGCGCCGTTCTTGTCGCCACGTCCGACCCACCGGCCGGCGGCCATCGCGGCCGCCTCGGTTACCCGGACGAGCTCGAGCGCGAGGTTCCGGTCCGGAGCCTCGGGCGCGACCTCCAGGGCACTGGGAAGGTGGTGCGGGTACTGCGTGGTCATCGTCGTTACCTCTCTGTACGCGACGGCCAGTGAGCGCCCGACTACTGCCTGGTCGAACGCCGTGGTGAGGGTTCTGCGATCGTATCTGCCCAAGAGATGACTGTCTGTGGCGCGGGTCGCCACCCGGTGGCGAAAAGCACTGGTTCGTCCCGGTTCACCCGTACGTGGACACCCCGGGTGGCCGCGCCGGAACGTGGATGAGTCACCATGTGGGGGTGGCTGCAGAGAGCAAGGGCATGAGGGGTCGCCAGACCGTACGGGACATGGTCCTGTCGATGCTGGCGGTCGGTTTCGTCGTCTGGATCGGGTACCTGTTCCTCCCGCACGACGCCAACAGCGACCCGGTGCACGTGGTCGAGTACAAGGTCGCGGCGGCCACGGCCAAACGCGCCGCGCCGTACCCGCTGCTCTCCCCGGACGGGCTGTCCGACAAGTGGCGGGCCACCTCGGTCAGCTACCGGCCGGCCGACCAGAACAACGGCAAGGGCAACGCCTGGCACCTGGGCTTCGTGACGCCCTCCGGCCAGTACGCGGCGGTCGAGCAGAGCGACGCGCCGCGCGACTCGCTGCTGTCCGACAAGGTCGCGGGCGGCAAGCCGGACGGCACCTCCGACGTGGCGGGCCGCAGCTGGGAGCGGGTCCAGGGCGAGAAGGCCCGCGCGCTGACCGCGCAGACCGGCTCCGGGACCACCGTGCTCACCGGCACCGCCTCCTACGAGGAGCTGGCCGAGCTGGCGCAGGCACTCAAGTAGCACCGCCGGTGGCGCCGACGCCGGCGCCGACGCCCGGCAGCGGGCCCGGGCGCTCGAGTGGCACCGGCGCCCGGCGACGGACGCGAGCACTCGAGTGGCACCGCGCCCCGGAACGCCGAAGGGCCCCGTACCGGACGAACCGGTACGGGGCCCTTTCGCGCGGGGCGCGTCAGACGGTGGTGACGACCTCGTCGTACTCCAGGCGCGGCGAACGCGGGAACCAGGCGTCCTCGCCCGGCTTGCCGATGTTGACCACGGCCAGCACCGAGTGCTCGCCGTCGCCGAAGAACTCCTTGTTGAGGCCGTCGGCGTCGTAGCCGGTCATCGGGCCGGCGGCCAGGCCGGCGGCGCGCACGCCGATGATGAAGTAGGCGGCCTGCAGGGCGCCGTTCAGCGTGGCGGACTGCTCACGGACGCTGCGCTCCGAGAAGAACAGGTCCTTGGCCTGCGGGAAGTGCGGGAGCTGGGTCGGCAGCTCCTCGTGGAACTCGTTGTCCGCGGCCAGGATGGCGACCAGCGGGGCGGCGGCGGTCTTGGCCTTGTTGCCGTCCGCCATGTGCTGGACGAGGCGCTCGCGGCCCTCGGCCGAGCGGACCAGGACGACGCGCAGCGGCTGCTGGTTGAACGCGGTCGGGCCGAACTTGACCAGGTTGTAGATCGCCTGGACCTGCTCGTCGGAGACCTGCTCGTCGGTGAAGGTGTTCGCGGTGCGGGCCTCGCGGAACAGCAGGTCCTGAGCGGCGGCGTCGAGAACCAGGGCGTCGGTGGTCATGCTTCTGCACCTCATGCGGGAGGGGGCTTCGTCGGTGTGACCGGCCGCGGCCGATCACGTCGTCCAACATAGGTGAAAATTCAACGATTCCCCAAGTGGATGTGACTCGCATCACATCCAGGCTCACTCGCTGCCCGGGGCCCCGCCCTCCTCGGCGGCCAGCGCGGCGTCCAGTCGGGCCCGGGCGCCGTCCAGCCAACGCTGGCACACCTTCGCCAGCTGCTCGCCACGCTCCCACAGGGCGAGCGACTCCTCAAGCGATTTCCCACCGTTCTCCAGCTGCCGGACGACCTCCAGCAGCGCGTCCCGGGCGTGCTCGTAGCCCAGCGCGTCGTCCGGGTTCGGCGCCGCCGCGTCCTGCTGCTCCTGCTGCTCTGCCATGCGTGCCAGCGTAGGGGGTGGGGCCGACACCGCGGGCGAGCCCGTTAGCGCTCGTCCGACCCGGCTAGCTGTACTGACCCGTGAGGTTGGTGACGCGGCTGACGGGGGGCTTTCCCCGGAGCGCGGTGTGTCCGCGGTGGTGATTGTAGGTGTGGAGCCATCCG
>NZ_JBVHHY010000044.1:0-47472 GCF_055560835.1 Kitasatospora sp. NPDC023120
GCTTCCGGTCCGCGTCGGGTGGCGAGCAGGAGGTGGCGGATGCCGTGGGTGGTGACGAGGTGCTTGGCGAGGAGGGCGCCGAGGGTGCCGGTGCCACCGGTGATCAGGACGGTGCCGTCCGGGTCGAGCGGGGTGGCTCCGGCGGTGTCCGGGGTGGCAGCCCTGACCAGCCTGGGCACGGTCAAGATGCCTTCGGCGAGCGCGAGTTCGGGCTCGCCGCTGCCGAGCGCGAGCGGGAGCGCGGCGGCGGACGAGTCGGTGCCGTCCTGGCGGACGAGGACGATGCGGTCGGGGTGCTCGGCCTGGGCGGACCGGACGAGGCCGACCAGGGCACCGACCGCCGGGCTGCCGGTTCCGTGGGGGAGGGCGACCAGGACACGGGCGTCGGTGAGGGTCTCGTCGGCGAGGACGTCCTGGAGCGCGGTGAGGGCGCGGGTCGCGAGCGCGTGGGTGCGCTCGACCTCCTCGGCCTCCTCACCGCCCTCCGCACCGTCGGGGGAGACCAGGTCGAGGTGCCGCACGAGGTCGAGACCGGCGGCCCGGAGCACGGCAGCGGTCGCGTCATCGCCGAGGAGGACCCAGGAGCCGGTGGCGGAGCCGCGACCGCCGAGGTCCTGTTCCTGCCAGTCCACCCGGTACAGCGGAGCGGCCCCGGACAGGGCGGTCCGGGCCTCGGTCAGGCGGTCCGGGTCGACCTCGCGCATCGTCAGCGCACCGATGGTCATCACCGGGGCGCCGGTCGCGTCGGCCACGGCCATGGTCACGGTGCCCGGCGTCGGCTCGCTCACCCGGATCCGCAGCCGGGTCGCGCCGGTCGCGTGCAGGGAGACCCCACTCCAGGAGAACGGCAGTCGGACGTGCCCGGTGGCCTCCACGACCCGCTCGCCATCCGGACCCGTCCGGGGGACCAGGGCGCCGGGGTGCAGCGCGGCGTCCAGCAGCGCGGGGTGGATGCCGTAGTCGCCGGGCTCGAAGCCGTCGGGCAGCGCGATCTCGGCGTAGACGGCGTCGGAGCTCCGCCAGGCGGAGCGCAGGCCCTGGAACAGCGGGCCGTAGTGGTAGCCGCGCTCGATGAAGTGCGCGTAGAAGTCGGAGAGTTCGACGGCGGTGGCGTCCGCGGGCGGCCAGACGGTCAGGCTCTCCCCGTCGCGCTCGGGCGCCGAGAGGAGGGCGCCGGAAGCGTGGCAGGTCCAGGAGACGGGTGCGGTCGTGTCATCGGGGCGGGTGTAGACGGCGAAGGCCGCCCGCCCGGTGCCGTCCACGGGCTCGATCACCAGCCGCAGCTGCAGCGCGCCCTGTTCCGGGATGGCCAGGAAGGCGTGGTGGGTCAGCTCGTCGATCCGGTTGCAGCCGACCTGCGCGGCGGCGTGCAACAGCAGGTCGATGAAGGCCGTGCCGGGCAGCACGGGTGCGCCGTAGATCTCGTGCTCGGTGGTCCACGCCGGGTTGTCGGCGGTGAGCCGGCCGGTGAACAGGTGCCCCTTGCCGTCGGGGAGTTCGGTGACGGCGGCCAGGAGGGGATGGTCGGCTGTGGCGAGGCCGGCCGAGGCGAGACCGGCTCCGGCGGTGCCGGTGGCGGGCTTGAGCCAGTAGCGCTCGCGTTGGAAGGGGTAGGTGGGGAGGTCGGCGGGGTCGGTGGTGGTGCCGTCGAGGGTGGGCCAGGTGACGGGGTGGCCGTGGGTGTGGAGGGTGGCGAGGGCCGCTGTGGTGGTATGGGTTTCGGGGTGGTCCTTGCGGAGGGTGCTGATGGCGAGGGTGTCGTCGAGGGTGGTGTGGGTGAGGGCGGTGAGGACGGGGTCGGGGCCGAGTTCCACGAAGGCGGTGACGCCGTTGTCGGCGAGGGTGCGGAGGGTGTCGGTGAAGCGGACGGCCTGGCGGATGTGCTCGGTCCAGTAGTCGGGGGAGGTGAGCTGGTCGGCAAGTTGGCCGGTGAGGTTGGAGATGACGGGGATGGTGGGCTGGTGGTAGGTGAGTTGGGTGGCCTCGGTGCGGAAGGCGTCGAGGACGGGGTCCATGTGGGGGGAGTGGAAGGCGTGGGAGACGGTGAGTTTGCGGGTCTTGCGCCCGAGGGCCTTGAAGTGTGCGGCGATCCGCTCGGCGGCTTCCGGATCGCCTGAGACCACCGTGGAGTCGGGTGCGTTGAGCGCGGCGATGGAGACGGTGTCGGTGAGGTGTTCGCGGAGTTCGTCTTCGGTGGCCTGGATGGCGATCATGGCGCCGCCGGCGGGGGCGGACTGCATCAGCCGTGCCCGGGCCGCGACCAGTCGGGCCGCGTCGGTGAGGCTGAGGACTCCGGCGACGTGGGCGGCGGTGAGTTCGCCGATGGAGTGGCCTGTGACGAAGTCGGGTGTCATGCCCCAGGATTCGTAGAGCCGGAAGAGGGCGGTCTCCAGGGCGAACAGCGCGGGTTGGGTGTAGCGGGTCTGGTTGAGGGCGTCCCCGTCGCCGAAGACGACCTCGCGCAACGGCCGCTCCAGATGGGCGTCCAGTGCGGCACAGACCGCGTCGAAGGCGGCGGCGAACACGGGCTGGTTCTCGTACAACTCCCGGCCCATGCCGAGGCGTTGCGCGCCCTGCCCGGTGAACAGGAAGGCGACCTTCCCGCCGCGCACCGTCCCCTGGACGGCGTGCGGGCTGGTGGAACCGTCGGCCACGGATGCCAGTCCGGTGAGCAGCTCCGCCCGGTCGGCACCGAACACCACCGCCCGGTGCCGCAGCTTCGCCCGTCCGGAAGCGAGCACGCGGGCGGCCTGCGCGAGCCGGTCGGCGTCCGTCACCGTGGCGAGGAACTCGCCCAGCCGCGCGGCCTGTTCGCGCAGCGCCGGCTCGCTCTTCGCCGACAGCAGCAGCGGCGGCAGCACCTCGGGGGCTGTGTCCTCCTCGGTGGTGCGCTCCGGAGCCGCTTCCAGGATCAGGTGGGCGTTGGTCCCGCTGATGCCGAAGGAGGAGACGGCGGAGCGGCGCGGGTGGTCGGTCTCGGGCCATGGCTGGGCCTCGGTGAGCAGCGAGACCGCGCCGGACTCCCAGTCGACGTGCGGCGTGGGTTCGTCCACGTGCAGGGTACGGGGCAGGATGCCGTGGCGCATCGCCTCGACCATCTTGATCACGCCGCCGACACCGGCCGCGGCCTGGGCGTGGCCGATATTGGACTTGAACGAGCCCAGCCAGAGCGGCTGTTCGGGTGTGTGTGCCCGCCCGTAGGTGGCCAGCAGGGCCTGGGCCTCGATCGGGTCACCGAGCCGGGTGCCGGTGCCGTGCGCCTCGACGGCGTCGACCTGGTCGGCCGACAGTCGGGCGTTGGCCAGCGCGGCCCGGATCACCCGCTGCTGCGCGGGCCCGTTGGGGGCGGTGAGCTGGCTGCTCTTGCCGTCCTGGTTGATCGCGGTGCCGCGGATCACCGCGAGCACCGGGTGTCCGGCGGCCTGGGCGTCGGAGAGCCGCTCCAGGAGGAGCATGCCGACGCCCTCGCCCCAGATCACGCCGTCGGCAGCGGCCGCGAAGGACTTGCAGCGGCTGTCCGGGGACAGCCCGCGCTGGCGGCTGAACTCCAGGAACATCCCGGGCGTCGACATGACCGCGGCGCCGCCGGCGAGCGCCATGGTGCACTCGCCGCTGCGCAGCGCCTGGACGGCCAGGTGGATCGCCACCAGCGAGGACGAGCAGGCGGTGTCCACCGTGACCGCGGGCCCCTCGAAGCCGAGGGTGTACGAGATGCGGCCGGAGGCGACGCTCAGCGTGTTGCCGGTCAGGACGTAGCCCTCGACGTCCTCGGGTCCCTGGTGGACGAGCGAGGCGTACTCGTGGTTGGAAACGCCGGTGAAGACGCCGGCTGCCGTGCCGCGCAGTGCGGTCGGGTCGATGCCGGCCCGTTCCATGGCCTCCCAGCCGGTCTCCAGCAGCAGGCGCTGCTGGGGGTCGAGGGCGAGGGCCTCGCGGGGGCTGATGCCGAAGAACTCGGCGTCGAACTCGTCGGCGTCGTACAGGAATCCGCCCTGGCGCGCGTAGCTGCGGCCGGCGGCGTCCGGGTCCGGGTCGAAGAGGTCGGCCAGCTCCCACTCGCGGTTGCCGGGGAAGTCGCCGATCGCGTCCACACCGTCGGCGACCAGCCGCCACAGCGCCTCGGGGGTGTCGGCGCCGCCGGGGAACCGGCAGGCCGTCGCCACGATGGCGATCGGCTCCCGGGCGGCGGACTCGGCCTGCCGCAACCGCTGCCGGGTCTGCTGGAGCTCCGTGGTGACCCGCTTCAGATAGTCGCGGAGCTTGTCCTCACTCACCGTCTGCCCCCAGTCCCAGCTCGTTGTCGATGAAGTCGAAGATCTCGTCGTCGGTCGCGGAGTCCATCCGCTCGGCGGTGTCGTCCGCCGGGCCGTGTGTCGCTGTCCCGTCCAGCTCGGTGAGCCGCTCCAGGACGTCCTGCAGACGCAGGATCAGGTCGTTCCTGGTGTCGGACCGCAGGGTGGCCGCGTCGGCTGTCAACCGGTCCAGTTCGGCCGCGAGCAGCGGCGGGGTGCCGCCCGTCGCGTTCGGACCCGCCGCGCCCGCCGCCTCGGGGGCGAACTCGGTGCGCAGGAAGGCGGCGAGTTCGGCCGGGGTCGGGTAGTCGAACAGCGTGGTGGCGGGCAGCCGCAGCCCGGTGTTGCGGTTCAGGGTGTTGCGGAACTCGACGGCGGTCAGCGAGTCGAGGCCGGTTTCCAGGAAGCCGGTCCGACCGTCCAGCGCCGCCGCCGAACCGTGGCCGAGGACGGTGGCGAGCTGGCCCAGGATGTGCTCCTCCAGGATCCGGACCTGCTCCTCCTCGCCGCGGCCGGCCAGCCGCTGCCGGAAGGTGTTCGCGTCCACGGTGTCCGTGGCCCGGCGGCGTGCGGTCGTGCCGACCAGGCCGCGCAGCAGGGGCGGCACGGCGGGGTTGTCCCCGCCGAACCCGGTGAGGTCGAGCCGGGCCGGCACCAGCAGCGCCTGGTCGTGGCCGAGGGCGAGGTCGAACAGGTCGAGCGCCTGCGCGGTCGGCACCGGTGCGATGCCGCCCCGGGTCAGTCGGGCCCGCCCGGCCTCGTCCAGGGCGCCCGCCATGCCGCTCTCCAGCTCCCACAGGCCCCAGGCCAGCGAGATGCCGGCGAGGCCACGGGCGCGGCGGTGGGCGGCGAGGGCGTCCAGGAAGGTATTGGCGGCCGCGTAGTTGGCCTGCCCGGCGTTGCCGATCAGACCGGCCACGGAGGAGAAGAGGACGAAGGCCCGCAGGTCGAGGTGCTCGGTGGCCTCGTGCAGGTGCCAGGCCGCGTCGACCTTCGGCCGCAGCACCGCGTCGAGCCGCTCGGCGGTGAGCGACGGGAGCGTGCTGTCGTCCAAGACGCCGGCCGCGTGCACCACCGCGGTCAGCGGGTGCTCGGGCCTGATCGCGCCGATCAGCGCGGCCACCGCGTCGCGGTCGGCGGTGTCGCAGGCCATGACCGTGGCCTCGGCGCCCAACTCCTGCAGTCCGGAGACCAGTTCGACGGCACCCGGGGCATCCGGGCCGCGTCGGCCGACGAGCAGCAGGTGCCGTGCGCCGTGGTCGGTCACCAGTCGGCGGGCGATCAGCGCGCCGAGGGTGCCGGTGCCGCCGGTGATCAGCACGGTGCCCGCCGGGTCGAGCGGGACGGGCGTCTCCGCGGTGACGGAGGCCCGGGCGAGCCGGGGCGTCAGCAGCTCGCCGGCACGCAGCGCGACCTGTGGGGCGTCACCGGCGAGGGCGGCGGGCAGGGCGCGCAGGGACGGGGCGTCGCCGTCGTGGTCCACCAGCACGATCCGGCCGGGGTTCTCGGACTGCGCGGTGCGCACCAGGCCCCAGATCGCGGCGGCGGTGAGGTCGGGCACGTCCTCGTCGTCCCGGGCCGCGATCGCGCCCTCGGTGAGGACGGTCAGCACCGTCCCGGCCAGTCGCTCGTCGGCCAGGAACTCCTGGACGGTCGCCAGGGTTGCGGCCGCGGTGGCGTGCGCCCCGGCGACGACGTCCTGGGCGGCCTTGTCGGCAGCCGAGACCGGGAGCAGCAGGCCGGCGATCCCCGCGGGCACCGTCTCCTGCAGCGCGCCCGGACCGTCGTGCACCTCGGCGGCGATGCCCAGCCGGACCAGCCGGTCGGCCAGGTCCTTGTCACCGAGGACGGCGTAGGGCCGGCCGGCCGGACGGGCCGCTCCCGCGGCGATCCGGCTCCACTGCACCCGGTAGAGCGAGTCCGGCTGCTTGGTGCGGGCGGCAGCCAGTTGCCCGGCGCCGACCGGGCGCATGGCCAGCGCCTCGATCGTCATCACCGGGGCGCCGGAGCGGTCGGCGATCTCCAGGGCGACGAGGTCCGGCTCCGGGCGGGACAGGTGCACCCGCACGTGCCGGGCGCCGGTCGCGTGCAGGGTGACACCGCTCCAGGAGAACGGCAGCCGGACACCGTCCTCGGCGCCGTACCAGAGCATCAGCGGGTGCAGCGCGGAGTCCAACAGGGCCGGGTGGAGGCCGTAGGTCTCCGCGTCGCCGTCGTCCGGCAGCGCGATCTCGGCGTAGACGTCCTCGCCGAGCCGCCAGCCGGCCTTGAAGCCCTGGAACATCGGGCCGTACTCGTACCCGCGGTTGATGAAGGTCCGGTAGAACTCGTCGATGTCGACCGCGGTCGCCCCGGCCGGCGGCCAGACGGACAGGTCGAAGGACGGCTGCCCGACCTCCCGGGCGAGGTACCCGCCGGCGTGCCGGGTCCACTCCTCCTCCGGCGCGGCACCGGCCGGCCGGGAGTACATGGTGAACGGGCAGCGCTCGGTCTCGTCCGGGGTGCCGACGGTGATCTGCACGTCCCGCGCACCCTGCGGAGGCACGGCCAGGAAGGCGTGGTGGACGAGCTCGTCGATCCGGCCGAACCCGGCCTGTCCGCCGGCGTACGCGAGCAGGTCGAGGAAGGCCACCCCCGGCAGGACGACCGTGCCGAACACCACGTGGTCGTACAGCCACGGCTGCTGCTTCAGCGAGACACGGCCGGTGAACAGCCTGGTCCCGTCCGGGAGGACGACGGCCGCACCCAGCAGCGGGTGGTCGGTCGTGGTCAGGCCGGCGGAGGCCAGGTCGGCGGACCGGGTGGCGGGCTTGAGCCAGTAGCTGTCGCGTTGGAAGGGGTAGGTGGGGAGGTCGGCGGTGCGGACGGTGGTGCCGGAGGGGGTGGGGATCGGCCAGGTGACGGGGTGGCCGTGGGTGTGGAGGGTGGCGAGGGCCGCTGTGGTGGTGCGGGTTTCGGCGTGGTCCTTGCGCAGGGCGCTGATGGCGACGGTGTCGTCGAGGGTGGTGCGGGTGAGGGCGGTGAGGACGGGGTCGGGGCCGAGTTCCAGGAAGGCGGTGACGCCGTTGTCGGCGAGGGTGCGGACGGCGTCGGTGAAGCGGACGGCCTGGCGGATGTGCTCCGCCCAGTAGTCCGGTGTCGTGAGGCGGTCGGCGAGTTGGCCGGTGAGGTTGGAGATGACGGGGATGGTGGGGTGGTGGTAGGTGAGTTGGGCGGCCTCGGTGCGGAAGGCGTCGAGGACGGGGTCCATGTGGGGGGAGTGGAAGGCGTGGGAGACGGTGAGTCCGCGGGTCTTGCGCCCGAGGGCCTTGAAGTGTGCGGCGATCCGCTCGGCGGCTTCCGGATCGCCTGAGACCACCGTGGAGTCGGGTGCGTTGAGTGCGGCGATGGAGACGGTGTCGGTGAGGTGTTCGCGGAGTTCGTCTTCGGTGGCCTGGATGGCGATCATGGCGCCGCCGGCGGGGGCGGACTGCATCAGCCGTGCCCGGGCCGCGACCAGTCGGGCCGCATCGGTGAGGCTGAGGACTCCGGCGACGTGGGCGGCGGTGAGTTCGCCGATGGAGTGGCCGGTGACGAAGTCCGGTGTCACGCCCCAGGACTGGTAGAGGCGGAAGAGGGCGGTCTCGAGGGCGAACAGCGCGGGTTGGGTGTAGCGGGTCTGGTTGAGGGCGTCCTCGTCGCCGAAGACGACCTCGCGCAACGGCCGCTCCAGATGGGCGTCCAGTGCGGCACAGACCGCGTCGAAGGCGCTCGCGAAGACGGGCTGGTTCTCGTACAACTCCCGGCCCATGCCGAGGCGTTGCGCGCCCTGCCCGGTGAACAGGAAGGCGACCTTCCCGCCACGCGCCGTCCCCTGGACGGCCTGCGGGCTGGACGAACCCTCGGCCACAGCCGCCAGCCCGGCCAGCAGCTCCGCCCGGTCCGCACCGAACACCACCGCCCGGTGCGGGAACAGCGTCCGCCCGGTGCTGAGCAGTGCCGAGGCCTCGGCGGTCGAGGCGTCCTCGTGTGCGGCCAGCCAGTCACGCAGGCCGGCCGCCTGCGCGGCCACCGCCGCCGGGCTCTTGGCCGACAGGAGCAGCGGCACGACGGGGGCCGTTTCGGACTCGGTCGTCATCGTGGGAGCGGGGGCGGGCGGCGCCTCCAGGATGACGTGGGTGTTGGTGCCGCTGATGCCGAAGGAGGAGACGGCGGCGCGGCGCGGGTGGCCGGTCTCGGGCCACGGTCGGGCCTCGGTGAGCAGCGAGACCGCGCCGGACTCCCAGTCGACGTGCGGGGTGGGCTCGTCCACGTGCAGGGTGCGGGGCAGCACGCCGTGGCGCATCGCCTCGACCATCTTGATGATCCCGCCGACACCGGCGGCGGCCTGCGCGTGGCCGATGTTGGACTTGAACGAGCCCAGCCAGAGCGGCTGTTCGGGTGTGTGTGCCTGGCCGTAGGTGGCCAGCAGGGCCTGCGCCTCGATCGGGTCACCCAGCTTGGTGCCGGTGCCGTGCGCCTCGACCGCGTCGATCTCGGCGGCGGTGAGCCGGGCGTCGGCGAGCGCGGTGCGGATGACCCGCTGCTGCGAGGGCCCGTTGGGGGCGGTGAGGCCGTTGCTGGCGCCGTCCTGGTTGACGGCGGTGCCGCGGATGACCGCGAGCACCTGGTGCCCGGCGGCCTTCGCGTCGGAGAGCCGCTCCAGCAGCAGCATGCCCGCGCCCTCGGCCCAGATGGTGCCGTCGGCCGCGCCGGAGAAGGACTTGGCCCGGCTGTCGGGAGCGAGCCCGCGCTGCCGGCTGAACTCCAGGAACATGCCCGCGTTGGCCATCACGGTGACGCCGCCGGCGAGGGCCATGGTGCACTCGCCGTTGCGCAGGGCCTGGACGGCCAGGTGGAGGGCGACCAGGGACGAGGAGCACGCGGTGTCGACGGTGATGGCCGGTCCCTCGAAGCCGAAGGCGTAGGAGAGCCGGCCGGAGGCCACGCTGGCCGTGGAACCGGTGAGCAGGTACCCCTCGACCCCTTCGGTGCCGGTGCGCACCAGCGGTCCGTACTCCTGGGTGATCACGCCCGCGAACACGCCGATCTGGCTTCCGCGCAGGGTGCCCGGCAGGATGCCGGCCCGTTCCATGGCCTCCCAGCCGGTCTCCAGCAGCAGGCGCTGCTGGGGGTCGAGGGCGAGGGCCTCGCGGGGGCTGATGCCGAAGAACTCGGCGTCGAACTCGTCGGCGTCGTAGAGGAATCCGCCCTGGCGGGCGTAGGTCTTGCCGATCGCCTCCGGGTCCGGGTCGAAGAGCGCGTCGAGGTCCCAGCCGCGGTTGTCCGGGAAGTCGCCGACGGCGTCGACCTCGTCGGCGACCAGCCGCCACAGCGCCTCGGGGGAGTCGGCGCCGCCGGGGAACCGGCAGCCCATGCCGACGATCACGATCGGGTCGTCGTTCTTCGCCGTCCGGCTCCGGCCGGGGGTGCCGGAGGCCGGCTTGGCCTGCGGAACCGCGGAGCTGAGCAGTTCCTCCCGCAGGTGGCGGGCGATCGCGCCGGGCGTCGGGTGGTCGAAGGTCAGGGTGGCGGGCAGTCGGATGCCGACCGCCTTGCTGAGCGTGTTGCGCAGCTCGACGGCGGTCAGCGAGTCGAAGCCGAGGTCCTTGAACGAGCTCTCGGGGTCGATCGCGGTGGACGGGTCGTGGCCGAGCACGGTGGCGATGTGCCGGCCGAGGAAGTCGAGCAGGAACGGACCCTGCTCGGCTTCGCCGCGGGACAGCAGCTCCTGCGCCAGGCCGTGCTCGCCGACGGCGGGGCCTGCCTCGGCCGCGCGGCGCGGACGCGGCTTGTACAGCGCGGTGAAGATCGGCGCGATGGTGCCTGCGCTCGCCTGGGCGCGCAGCCCGGCTCCGTTGAGCTGGGCGGGGACCAGCAGGGCCCGGTCGTGCGCGAGCGCGGCGTCGAACAGGGCCAGACCCTGGGCGTCCGGCATCGGGACGACACCGGTGCGGGCCATGCGTTGCTGCTCCTGCTCGCCGAGCGTGCCGCCCATGCCCCCGGACTCGGCCCACAGGCCCCAGGCGAGCGAGGTCGCGGGCAGCCCCTGGGCCCGGCGGTACGCGGCCAGGCCGTCCAGGTAGGCGTTGGCGGCCGCGTAGTTGCCCTGGCCGGGGGCGCCGAGCGTGGCGACGACCGAGGAGTAGAGGACGAAGGCCGTCAGTTCCAGGCCCTGGGTGGCGGTGTGCAGGTTCCAGGCGGCATCGGCCTTGGGGGTGAGGACGGCGGCCATGCGGTCGGCGGTCAGCGTCGGGATGGTCCCGTCGTCGAGGACGCCCGCGCAGTGCACGACGGCGCGCAGCGGGTGCGCGGCCGGTACGGCGTCCAGCAACGCGGCAAGGGCCTGCGGGTCGGCGGCGTCGCCGGCGGCGATCCGTACGGTGGCGCCCAATTCGGCCAGCTCGGCGGACAGTTCGGCGGCTCCCGGTGCGTCCGGGCCGCGCCGGCTGGTGATCAGGAGGTGCCGCACGCCGTGCTCGGCCACCAGATGCCGGGCCAGCATCGAGCCCAGGGCGCCGGTACCGCCGGTGACGAGGACCGTCCCCTCGGGGTCGAAGGCCGGCCCGGTCGGCTCGGCCGCGGCCGCTCGGGTGAGCCGGGGGACATTCACCGTGCCGTCCCGCAGGGCGAGTTGGGATTCCCCCAGCTCGATGGCGGCGGGCAGGGCGGTGGCTGAGGCGGGCGCGTCGTCCAGGTCCACCAGGACGATCCGCCCGGGGTTCTCGGACTGTGCGGTACGCACCAGGCCCCACGCGGCGGCGCCACCGAGGTCGACCTGCTGGGCATTGGCGACGGAGACCGCCCGCCGGGTCACCACGGCGATCCTGGCGGTGAACTCCTCGTCGGCGAGCAGCTGTTGGAGGGTGACCAGGACGTCGGTGGTGATCCGGTGGGCACGCCCGGCGGTGACGTCGGGGTCGTCCAGGGCCGGGACCAGTACCAGCTGCGGGGCCGTGCCGGGCTCGGCGGCGCGGAGGGCGGCGCACAGCGAGAGCGCGTCCGGGTATCCGGTGACGGTGGCGTCGGCGCTGCGGAGGGCCTCGGTGAGCGTGGTGTCGCCGAGCACCGCCCAGTGCCGCTCGGTGCCGGCCGCCGGGAGCGGGGCGGGCAGGGGACCCCAGTCGAGTCGGTACAGCTCCTGCGCTGTGGTCGCCTGGGCGGCGGCGGCCATCTGGTCGGTGGCCACGGCGCGCATGGCCAGCGAGCCGATGGTGATCGCGGGCGCACCGGTGTGGTCGACGATGTCCAGCGAGACGGTGTCGGGGGTGGGCCGGGAGAGCCGTACCCGCAGGCGGGTCGCGCCGACGGAGTGGATGGCGACGCCGCTCCAGGAGAACGGCACCCGGATGCTGTCCTCGGCCGGGGTCGCGCCCAGTACGAGGGCGGCCGGCTGCAGCGCCGAGTCCAGCAGGCCGGGGTGGACGCCGTAGCCGCCGGCGTCGACGTCGGCCGGGAAGGCCACCTCGCCGTAGGTGGTGTCGCCGTCCTGCCAGGCTGCCCGCAGCGAGCGGAACAGCGGGCCGTAGCCGAAGCCGGCATCGGTGATCCGCGTGTAGAACTCCGTCATGTCCAGCGGCGTGGCGTCCGCGGGCGGCCAGTCGCCGTCCTCGAACGGCTCGAAGGCGCCGGCCGGTTCGCCCACCGCGAGAGAGCCGGTGGCGTGCAGGGTCCAGTCGGTGCCGGGCTCGGCCTCCTCGGCGCGCGAGTACAGCGCGAAGCTGCGAGCACCCGACTCGTCCGTGGCGTCCACCGCCAGCCGCACCTGGAGCGCGCCCTGCTCGGGGATGGCCAGGAAGGTGCGGTGGGTGAGCTCCTCGATCTGGTCGCAGCCGACGATCCGGGCGACGTGCAGCAGCAGGTCGACGAAGGAGACGCCGGGCAGGATGTACGTGCCGTAGATCTCGTGCTCCGGCGCCCACGCCGGGTTGTCGGCGGAGAGTCGGCCGGTGAACAGGTAGCCGCGCCCGTTGGGGAGTTCGGTCTGGCTGGTGAGCATCGGGTGCTCGATGGCGGTGAGCCCGAGTGCCCCCGCTCCGGCGGTGCCGGTGGCGGGCTTGAGCCAGTAGCGCTCGCGTTGGAAGGGGTAGGTGGGGAGGTCGGCGGGGTCGGTGGTGGTGCCGTCGAGGGTGGGCCAGGTGACGGGGTGGCCGTGGGTGTGGAGGGTGGCGAGGGCGGTGGTGGCGGTGTGGGTTTCGGGGTGGTCCTTGCGGAGGGTGCTGATGGCGAGGGGGTTGGCCTCGTCGAGGGTGGTGTGGGTGAGGGCGGTGAGGACGGGGTCGGGGCCGAGTTCCACGAAGGTGGTGACGCCGTTGTCGGCGAGGGTGCGGAGGGTGTCGGTGAAGCGGACGGCCTCGCGGATGTGCTCGGCCCAGTAGTCGGGGGCGGTGAGGCGGTCGGCGAGTTGGCCGGTGAGGTTGGAGATGACGGGGATGGTGGGCTGGTGGTAGGTGAGTTGGGCGGCTTCGGTGCGGAAGGCGTCGAGGACGGGGTCCATGTGGGGGGAGTGGAAGGCGTGGGAGACGGTGAGTCTGCGGGTCTTGCGCCCGAGGGTCTTGAAGTGTGCGGCGATCCGCTCGGCGGCTTCCGGATCGCCTGAGACCACTGTGGAGTCGGGTGCGTTGAGGGCGGCGATGGAGACGGTGTCGGTGAGGTGTTCGCGGAGTTCGTCTTCGGTGGCCTGGATGGCGATCATGGCGCCGCCGGCGGGGGCGGACTGCATCAGCCGGGCCCGGGCCGCGACCAGTCGGGCCGCATCACCGAGGCTGAGGACTCCGGCGACGTGGGCGGCGGTGAGTTCGCCGATGGAGTGGCCGGTGACGAAGTCCGGTGTCACGCCCCAGGATTCGTAGAGCCGGAAGAGAGCGGTTTCCAGGGCGAACAGGGCGGGTTGGGTGTAGCGGGTCTGGTTGAGGGCGTCCTCGTCGCCGAAGACGACCTCGCGCAGCGGCCGCTCCAGGTGCGGGTCCAGTGCGGCGCAGACCGCGTCGAAGGCGGCGGCGAACACGGGTTGGTTCTCGTACAACTCGCGGCCCATGCCGAGGCGTTGCGCGCCCTGTCCGGTGAACAGGAAGGCGACCTTCCCGCCGCGCGCCGTCCCCTGGACGGCGTGCGGGCTGGTGGAACCCTCGGCCACGGATGCCAGTCCGGTCAGCAGCTCCGCCCGGTCGGCACCGAACACCACCGCCCGGTGCGCGAACAGCGTCCGCCCCGAGGCCAGGGCCCGGGCGACTGCGGCGGGGTGCCGGTGGCTGTCGGAGTCGATGAACTCGCGGATCCGGTCGGCCTGTTCGCGCAGGGCCGGCTCGCTCTTCGCGGAGAGCAGGAGCGGCGGTTGCACCTCGGAGGCTTCGTCCTCCTCGATGGGGCTCTGCGGTGCGGCCTCCAGGATCACATGGGCGTTCGTCCCGCTGATGCCGAAGGACGACACGGCGGCCCGGCGCGGCTGCCCGGTCTCCGGCCAGTCGCGCGCCTCGGTGAGCAGCGAGACCGCGCCGCTGGTCCAGTCGACGTGCGGGGTGGGTTCGTCCACGTGCAGGGTGCGGGGCAGCACGCCGTGCCGCATGGCCTGCACCATCTTGATCACGCCGCCGACGCCGGCCGCGGCCTGGGCGTGGCCGATGTTGGACTTCAACGAGCCGAGCCAGAGCGGCCGTTCGGCGTCGTGTGCCCGCCCGTAGGTGGCCAGCAGGGCCTCCGCCTCGATCGGGTCGCCGAGGGTGGTGCCCGTGCCGTGCGCCTCGACGGCGTCGACCTGGTCGGCCGACAGCCGCGCGTTGGCGAGCGCCGTACGGATGACCCGCTCCTGGGAGGGGCCGTTGGGGGCGGTGAGGCCGTTGCTGGCACCGTCCTGGTTGACGGCCGAGCCGCGGATCACGGCGAGCACCGGGTGTCCGGCGGCCTGGGCGTCGGAGAGCCGCTCCAGCAGCAGCATGCCCGCGCCCTCGGACCAGCTGGTGCCGTCGGAGGCGGCCGAGAACGCCTTGCACCGGCCGTCGGTGGCCAGGCCGCGCTGATGGCCGAACTCGACGAACATGCCGGGGCTGGACATCACGGCGACGCCGCCGGCCAGGGCGAGGCCACACTCGCCCTGCCGCAGCGCCTGCGCCGCGAGGTGCAGGGCGACCAGCGAGGACGAGCACGCGGTGTCCACGGTGACGGCCGGGCCCTCGAACCCGAGGGTGTAGGCGATGCGGCCGGAGGCGACGCTCGACGTGGTGCCGGTGAGCAGGAAGCCACCGTAGGTCTCGCCGCCCTCGTGCAGCCGGGGGCCGTACTCCGCGGGCATCGCGCCGACGAACACGCCGGTGCGGCTGCCGCTGAGCTGTGCGGGGTCGATGCCGGCCCGCTCGAAGGCCTCCCAGCCGGTCTCCAGCAGCAGGCGCTGCTGCGGGTCCATCGCTGTGGCCTCGCGCGGGGTGATGCCGAAGAAGGAGGCGTCGAAGCGGTCCGCGTCGTAGAGGAATCCGCCGTAGCGGGCGTAGGTCTTGCCGGGGGTGCCGGGTTCCGGGTCGTACAGGTCGGAGAGGTTCCACCCGCGGTTGTCGGGGAAGTCGCCGATCGCGTCGACCCCGTCGGCGACCAGGCGCCACAGCGCCTCGGGGGAGTCGGCCCCGCCGGGGAAGCGGCAGGCCATGCCGATCACGGCGATCGGCTCGTCGCCGGCCGTGGCGGTCTCGGCGGTTCCCGCAGCCTCGCCGCCGGCCAGCCGGTCGAGCAGGTGGCGGGCCACGGCGACCGGGGTGGGCTGGTTGTAGACCAGCGCGGCGGGCAGGGCGAGTCCGACGGCGGCGACCAGGCGGTTGCGCAGCTCCACACCGAGCGCGGAGTCGAAGCCGAGCTCCTTGAAGGTGCGCCTGGAGTCGACGGCGTCCGCGCTGAGGTGGCCGAGCACGATGGCCGCGCTGGAGCGGACCAGGTCGAGCAGGGCCTCCTCCCGCTCGGTGTCGGTGAGGCCGTCCAGGCGGCGCGCCCACGAGGACCCGGCGGCGGGCAGCGGCCGCTCCTCGGGCTCGGCCTCGTCGGCGGCGGGCCAGAACACGGTCTCGGTCGCGGTGCCCTCGGCCGGCGGCTTGGGCCAGTACCGGCGGCGCTGGAAGGCGTAGCCGGGCAGGGCGATCCGCTGCGGGGTGCCGCGGCCGAGCAGCGCCGACCAGTCCACCGTGGCGCCGTGGACGTGGAGTTCGGCCAGCGCGCCGAGGAAGGAGCGCCAGGAGTCCTCGTCGCGCCGCAGCGTGCCGAGCACCAGCCCCGGCCGGGTGGCGTCGTCCTCCAGCGTCTCGCTGAGCGCGAGGGTGAGGACGCCGTGCGGGCTGCTCTCGATGAAGGTGCGGTGTCCGGCGGCCCGCAGCGCGGCGACGGCGCGGTCGAACCGGACCGGGCGGCGCAGGTTGGTGTACCAGTAGTCGGCGTCGAGCCCGGTGGTGTCCAGCAGCCCGCCGGTGAGCGAGGAGTAGAACGGGATGTCGCCACCGCGCGGGCGGATCGGTGCGAGTTCGCTCAGCAGCCGTTCGCGGATCGCCTCGACGTGCGGGGAGTGCGAGGCGTAGTCGACGCGGATCCGGCGGGCCCGGACCTCGGCCCGTTCGGCCGCGGCGAGCAGTTCGTCGATCGCGGCCGCGTCGCCGGAGAGCACGACGGCGCCGGGGCCGTTGACGGCGGCGAGGGCGAGCCGCTCGCCCCACGGGGCGATGAACTCCTCGGCCCGCTCGGCCGGCAGCGCGACCGAGGCCATGCCGCCCTGTCCGGCCAGCGCGGTGATGGCGCGGCTGCGCAGGGCGACCACCCGGGCGGCGTCGTCCAGGCTGAGCGCCCCGGCGACGTACGCGGCGGCGATCTCGCCCTGGGAGTGGCCGACGACCGCGTCGGGGCGGATGCCGACGGACTGCCAGAGGCGGGCCAGCGAGACCATCACCGAGAACAGCACCGGCTGGACGACGTCGACGGCGTCGAGGCCGGGCGCACCGGGCGCGCCGCGCAGCACGTCCAGCAGGTCCCAGTCGACGTACGCGGCGAGGGCGTCGGCGCACTCGGTGACGGCCTCGCGGAAGACGGGGGAGGCGTCCAGCAGCTCCAGGGCCATGCCGGCCCACTGGGAGCCCTGGCCGGGGAAGACGAAGACCGTCCGGCCGCGGTCGTCGGCGACGCCGCGGACCAGCCCGGGAGCGTCCTGCCCCCGGGCCAGCAGGGCCAGCCGCTCGCGCAGGTCGGCGGTGTCGGTGCCGAGCAGGACGGCCCGGTGCTCGAAGGCCGTCCTGGTGGTGGCGAGGGAGTGGGCGACGTCGCCGGCCCGGGCCTCGGTGGGCAGGGCCTCGGCGAGCCGGGCGGCCTGGGCGCGCAGCGCCTGCGCGGTGCGGCCGGACACCGGCCAGGGGAGCAGGGCGGGCGCGTCCCGGCCCTCTCGGTCCTCGCGGTCCTCGCGGGCGTCGGTGGCGTCGGTGTCGGTGGAGGCGGCGGTGTCGGTGGCGGTCGGCGGTTCGGTGACCACGACGTGGCAGTTGGTGCCGCCGACGCCGAACGCGCTGACGCCCGCGACCAGCGGTGCGTCGGGCGAGGGCCAGTCCGCGTACTCCTGCTGGACCTCCAGGTGCAGACCGGCCAGGTCGATCGCCGGGTTCGGGGAGGCGTAGTTGAGGCTGGCCGGCAGCTTGCGGTGGTGGATGCTGAGTGCCGTCTTCAGCAGGCCGGCGATACCGGCGGCGCCCTCCAGGTGGCCGATGTTGGTCTTCACCGAGCCGACGCGCAGCGGGCGTTCGGCGGGGTGTTCACAGCCGAGCGCGGAGCCGAGAGCGGAGGCCTCGATCGGGTCGCCGACCGGGGTGCCGGTGCCGTGCAGTTCCACGTACTGGACGGCACTGGGCTCGATCCGGGCGTTCTCGCAGGCCAGCCGGATGACCTCGGCCTGGGCCTGCGCGCTGGGGACGGTCAGGCCGGGGGTGGCGCCGTCGTTGTTGGTGGCGCTGCCGCGGATCACGCAGTAGACCTGGTCGCCGTCGGCCAGTGCGCGGGCCAGTGGCTTGAGCACCACGACGCCGCCGCCCTCGCCGCGGACGTAGCCGTTGGCCCGGGCGTCGAAGGTGAAGCACCGGCCGTCGGGGGACAGCCCTCCGAAGCCGGCCGAGCGCGCAGTGCTGTCCGGGACGATGCTCAGGTTGACGCCTCCGGCCAGGGCGAGGGTGGACTCGCCGCGGCGCAGGCTCTCGACGGCCATGTGCACCGCGAGCAGCGAGGAGGACTGGGCGGCGTCGACGGTCAGGCTCGGGCCGCGCAGTCCGAGGGTGTACGAGACCCGGTTGGCGATGACGCCGCGCTGCACACCGGTGAAGGCGTGCTGGGTGAGCGACTGCGCGCCGCTGCGCTGGAGCAGCGTGGCGTAGTCGTCCCAGATCGCGCCGACGAACACACCGGTGCGGGTGCCGGCCAGCGCACCGGGAAGGGTGCCGGCGTCCTCCAGCGCCTCCCAGGCCAGTTCCAGCATCAGGCGCTGCTGCGGGTCCATGGTGACGGCCTCGCGCGGCGAGATGCCGAAGAACGCGGCGTCGAAGCGGTCGATGCGGTCGAGGAAGCCGGCCCGCCCGCCGGGGCGGCCGCGCAGCGCGTCGCCGAACCGGTCGGCGGGGGCGGCGGTGACGGCGTCGGAGCCCGTCGAGAGCAACGTCCAGAACGCTGCGGGATCCGGGGCCTGCGGAAGCCGGCACGAGAGGCCGGTGACCGCGATCGCGTCCTCGGCTTTCAGGGGCAGGTTCTGGGAACCGTTGGCACCAGTCATCTCGTTCGCTGCCTCCTACGAAGTGGGGCCGGCCGCGTACCCGGGTCAGGACGCTCGTCGTGACCACCGTCGTCGCGGGGGCTAACCGCGTCCTTGCCGATCTCTAAGCCCCGGCTTCGGCGCCTCTGCGGGGCGGCTGAACTGCGGGAACACGGTGGAGAGCGGGGGACTGCGGAGGAGCGCGGGGGGTGCCGAAGGGCGCGCAAACGCGCGGAGGACCCGGGTCGCCCGCTCCCCCGGGGTGGGGAGCGGGCGACCCGGGTCCTCCGGGCCTCGGGTGGATCTCCTGCGGTGCGCCGGGTGCGCCGGGTGCGGCAGACAGGCAGACAGGCAGGCAGGCAGGAGCGGGCGTCAGGCGGCCGGGCTGCTGCCCACCAGGACGCGGTCGTCGGCCAGCAGCAGCCGGTCGTCGGCGGCCAGCACGGCCTGGTGCAGCTGCTGGAGCGCGGAGCACGGCTCCAGGCCCAGTTCGTCGATCAGCATCCGGCGCGCGGACTGGTACACCTTCAGGGCTTCGGCCCGCCGGTCCGAGCGGTAGAGCGCGACCATCAGCTGCCGGTAGAAGGTCTCGCGCAGCGGGCTCTCCGCGATCAGCGCGAAGAGCTGGCCCACCAGCTCGCGGTGGCGGCCGAGTTGGAGCTGGGCCTGGATCTGCATCTCCGAGCAGTCGAGCCGGGCCTCGGTGAGCCAGATGCCGAAGCTGCGCAGGATCGGGCCCTCGCCGATGTCGCCGAGGACCGGGCCGCGCCAGAGCGCGAGCCCGCGCTCGAAGCAGTCGGCGGCCTCCTCGTACCGGTGGTCCCGCAGGTGCCGCCGGCCGAGGTCGGCGAGTTCCAGGAAGTCCTGGTGGTCGATCCGGCTGCCGTGCAGCCGCAGCATGTACCCGGAGGAACGGGTGACGATCCGGCCCTCCTGGTCGCCCGGCCGGTGCAGGAACTTGCGTAGGTCGGAGACGTAGACGTGCAGCCCGGCGGAGGCCCGGCGAGGCATCTTCTCGCCCCACAGCTCGTTCATCAGCTGGTCGGTGGTCACCACGTGCTCGGCGCGGACCAGCAGGGTGGCGAGCAGCGTCTCGATCTTCTGGGCGCTGATGAAGGTGGTGGAGTTCGGGTCGACGACCCGCAGCGAGCCGAGGAGTTCGTACCTCATGAGGCGCTCCCTTCCGCGGCGGCGGCGCTGCGGGCCTTCGCGAGGGTGGTGGCGACGATGTCGGTCACCGCGTCCCGGTGCTCCTCCAGGTAGAAGTGGCCGCCGGGGAAGACGTGCCGGGCGAACTCGGCGCCGGTGTGGTCCTCCCAGGCGAGCGACTGGGCGGTGGAGGTGTGCGGGTCGTCGCTGCCCACGAGGTGGGTGATCGGGCAGTCCAGCGGCGGTTCGGGCACCCAGGTGTGGGTCTCGATGGCCTGGTAGTCGCCGCGGACGGTGGGCAGGATGGTGGCCAGCAGGTCCTGGTTGTCCAGCCACTGCGGGTCGGTGCCGCCGACCTCCTTCAACTCCCGTACCACGCCCGCGTCGTCGCGCCGGTGCACGGTGCCGGAGGGCAGCTTGGAGGGGGCCGGGTAGCCGGAGGCGAACAGCCACAGCGGCCGGCGCCCGAGTCGGCTGCGGTAGCGCTGGGCGACCTCGAAGGCGAGGATCGAGCCCATGCTGTGGCCGAAGAACGCGAACGGACCGGTGGTCCACGGCTGGAGTTCCGAGAAGATCGCGTCGGCGAGCTCCGGGACGCTGGTGATGCACGGTTCGCCGCGCCGGTCCTGGCGGCCGGGGTACTGCAGTGCGAGGACTTCTATGTCCGGAGCCAGTGCCTGCGAGAGCGGGAAGTAGTAGCTGGCGGAGCCGCCGGCGTGCGGGAAGAGCACGAGGCGCAGTCCGGCCTCGGGGCTGGGGTGGAACCGGCGCACCCACTCACCGGTGACCTTGTGAACGGACGTCATCTGGTGCTCCTTCCACGCAATGGGGCGATCGAGCGCGCCGTTCCACTGCACCGTGTACCTGTCGGGATGAGGCCGGGGAATGAGGGGATCAACGGCTCCGTACGGCCGCGCCGGCCGGATGCTCGGGGGGAACTCCGGTGCGCCGTGGGAGCAGTGCGAGTCTATGGAGGCCGCCGGACCGCCCGGTACCCCGATCGCGCCCCTAGGCGGATTTGAGCGGGATTTGAGGATCGCCCCGGTAGGGGCCCCGGTGGCGGGGTGGGGTAGGGGAGACCGGCGGCGCCGGGGTAGGGGTGTGCGCGGCCGCGCGGCCCGGCACGCCGACGGCCCGGGCGCCCCAGTGCGGGCGTCCGGACCGTCGGTGCGGATGGTGCGGGTGCGGCGCTACTGGCCGCGCACGTGCGCGGCCAGCGCCGCGGGGGTCGGGGCGGAGAAGAGGTCCGCCAGTTTGACCGTGACGCCGGAGCCCTCCTCCAGCTTCTGGATCAGCTGCGCGCCGAGCAGCGAATGGCCGCCGTGGGTGAAGAAGTTGGTGTGGGCGTTCACGTCGTCGCGGCCCAGCAGCTCGCGGAACAGCTCCACGACCGTCAGGGTCAGCTCGTCGGTCGGCTCGGGCGCGCCGTCCTCGATCGCGCCGGGTGCCGGCCGGCCGTCGGCGGCGAGCTTCTCCAGGGCGAGGTAGTCCACCTTCTCGTTGGCGTTGGTCGGCAGTGCGTCGATCACCAGGAAGTCCTGCGGGAGGGCGGAGTTGGGCAGTTCGGTGCGGGCATGCTCCCAGAGGCCGTCCACGACCTCCGGGCCGCCGGCGGACTCGACGAAGACGACCAGGCGGCCGTCGGCACTGCGGTCGCCGACCACCACGGCGGCGGCCGCGCGCACCTGCGGGTGGCTGAGCACCGCGGACTCGACCTCGCCGAGCTCGATCCGGTTGCCGCGCAGCTTGACCTGCCGGTCGGAGCGGCCGAACACCTCCAGGTTGCCGTCGGCCCGCCAGCGGCCGATGTCCCCGCTGCGGTAGTACCGCCCGTGGCGGGGGTGGTCGCCGAACCGGGCGGCGTTGAGCTCGGGGCGCCCGTGGTAGCCGAGCGAGACGCCGTCGCCGGCGATCCACAGCTCGCCGCGTACGCCCACGGGCAGCTCGCGACCGTCGGGGGCGACCACCATGACCTGGATGTTCCGGATCGGCTTGCCGATGTGCGGGCGCTCGCCGAGCTCGTCGTCCAGGACGCCCCAGGTGCACCAGGTGGTGGTCTCGGTCGGCCCGTACGCATGGTGCAACTCGCAGCCGGTGGCGAGCAGTTGCTCGGCCAGCGGGACGGGCAGCGGCTCGGCGCCGATCACCACGCGGCGCCCGGCGAGCTGGTCGCCGACGTGCTCCAGGACCAGCCGCCAGGTGGTCGGGGTGGCCTGGACGATGCCGGGCTGGTGGCGCTTGAGCAGGTCGTGCAGCACCCGGCCGTCGACCCGGGCCTCGTCCGGCGCGATGACGATCCGTCCGCCTGAGTAGAGCGGGACGTAGTGCTCCAGGTTGGCCATGTCGAAGGCGAAGGTGGTGGTCCACAGCGTCGCGTCCTCCGGGGTGGCCCGGAGCCGGACGGTATAGTCGGCGGCGACGTTGGCCACCGCGCGGTGCGGCAGCAGGGCGCCCTTGGGGCGGCCGCTGGAGCCGGAGGTGTAGATCAGGTACGCGGCGGAGCCCGGGTCGATCCGCGGCGGCTCGTCCTCGCCGTTCCACCGCGACGGGCTGCCGCCGACCCGGACCAGCGGCAGCCGGGCCATCTCGCGGTCGGCGGGCAGCGGCAGTTCGCGGTCGGTGAGGATGACCCGCGCGCCGGAGTCCTCCAGCAGGTAGGCGACCCGCTGCGCCGGGTGGTCCGGGTCGACCGGCAGGTACGCGGCGCCGGACAGCCAGATGCCGAGCACGGCGGCGGTCAGCTCGGGCGAGCGGGCCGAGGCGAGGGCCACGATGTCGCCGGCCCTGACTCCGGCGGCGGCGAGCGCGTCCCGGTTGTCCAACGCGGCTTCCCACAGTTCGCGGTAGCCGACCGTACGGTCGCCCTGCTCCATGGCGACGGCGTGCGGCGTGGCGAGCGCGTGGGCGCGGACGGCCGAGGGGATGTCGCCGGGGCTGTAGTGCTCGACGGTGTCGTTGGCGGCCCCGATCACCGCGTGGTCCTGCTCGCTCCAGACCTCGATCCGGCCGACCGGCTCGTCCGGGTCCGCGGCGGCGGCGACCAGCAGCGCGTCGTAGCGCAGCAGCAGCGCCTCGACGTCGGCCCGGTCGAGCTTGTCGGTGCCGTACCGGGCGATGATCCGGATGCCGGACTCGGAGGAGGCGAGGAAGAACTCGAGGTCGAACTTGCTGTAGCCGTTCTCCAGCACCAGCGCGCGGGCCCGGTTGCCGTTCAGGCGCAGCTCGTCGGTGAGGCCCAGCTGCGGGAAGTAGTTGAACAGGTGGCGGCAGAGCCGGTTGCGCCAGGAGGAGCCGGCCCGGGGGACCAGGTCGGAGATGCTGTCCACCGGGACGTCGGCGTGCTCCAGGGCGCCGAAGTAGGCGTCCCGGGCGCGGCGGACCAGGGCGCGGAAGCCCTCGGCCGCGTCCACGCCGACCCGCAGCGGCAGCACGTTGGTGTGGTGGCCGACCGCGCCCGGGTCCTCCTTGGGGCGGACGCTGACCGGGGAGCCGACGGTGATGTCCGGGCCGGCGCCGTGCGCGGCGAGGAGCACGTAGTAGGCGGCGAGCAGGACGACCGCCTCGGGGGCGCGCGCCGAGCGCCCCAGCGTGGCGACGGCCGCCCTGGCCCGCTCGGACAGCTGGTAGGCGAACTGGTCGCCGCGCAGGGTGGGGTCGGCGCCGTCGGGGGCGCCGCAGGCGAGGTCGAGCACCTCGGGGTCGAAGTCCTCCAGCTGCTCGCGCCAGTAGGCGAGGCTCTCCGGGCTGGGCTCGGGCTCGTGGAACGTGGCGACGGGGGTGAGCAGTTCGGCCGGGGCGCCGGCGCCGGACGCGATCCCGTCGTACGCGGCGACCAGCTCCCTGAGCAGGGTGGTGCCGGAGATGATGTCGTAGACGAGGTGGTGGAAGGCCAGGCAGACGACCTGGCCGTCGGGGTGGTGGAACAGTCCGGCCCGTACCAGCGGCCGTCCGTCGAACGCGAACCGGCGGGTCATCCAGGGGCGCAGCGCGCTCTCGAGCTCCTCGGCGGGCGGAGCGAAGTCCTCGATCTCCTCGATCCGGACGGTGAAGTGCTCGGTCGGCACGACCGACTTCATCAGCTCGGCGCCGGAGGTGAAGTAGACCGTGCGGAGCACCTCGTGGCGGCGGAGCAGGACGTCGAGGGCCTCCTGGAGCACGGCCGGGTCGAGCGTGCCCTCCACCTGGAACGCCAGCGACAGGTTGTTGGCGGCCGCGTCGGGGACGAGCCGCTCGAGCAGCCACATGGCCTCTTCCTTGCGCGTCGCCGGCGCTAGGTCCCGGGTGGACCTCCCGCCGGGTGCGGCACCGGATTTCGCTGTGGGTCCCATCTGAGCCTCCCCTGGATGAACGGGCGTCCGGTCTTTCCCGAATGTGTTTTCCGAATGTACGGAATTACGGTGCGACGCTACTCTGGCAGCCTCCCCGGCCGATACCCCTAGCCGGTGGCCGGGCGTCATTCGAGCGCTTCCGAAGGCGCGGATAGGGGGGTGATTAGGGGGTGTTAGGGGGATGTCCGGCGGGTGCCCGAATTCCTAGGATTCCAATCCAGGATTGTCGACGCACGACCAGGGAGTGGTGATGGCGGGGTCCGATTCATGGCGGACGCTGGTGGACGGCGGGGGTTCCGAGGGGATCGTCCTCGCCGTCGACTTCGATACCACCGGGCGGCCGGAGGCACGCTTCTCCGACCTGGTGGCCAATCTGCCGGGCGGCCTGACGGTCTGGGAGACCGTCCCGCCCGCGGCCGGGACGGCGGCCACGCGCAGCGGTGCCGGCTTCCTGGACCACTGGTCCGCGCGGCTGGAGGCGGAGCGCCCGCAGGTCCGGGCGCTGCTCGGGTTCTGCGCCGGCTCGGTCTACGCGTCCGCGCTGGCCGACCGGATCTCGGCCTGGCAGGACGGCGAGCCGCTGCTGCTGATCTTCGACCCGGAGGTCTCCGTCGCGCAGACCCTGATGTGGCAGTACCACAAGGTGGTCGGCTTCATGTCCTCGGTGATCTCGGCCGAGGACGTCGCCACGGCCCGGGCAGCGGGTCAGGAGGTGCACGACCGCACGCCGGCGATCGGTGCGCTCAAGGACGGGCTGGTCGGGCTGATCCGGGAGATCGGCGAGCCGGCGTTCAGCAGGGTCGGCCTGGACGAGGTGCGGCGCGAGGAGCTGTTCTCGGTCTTCGAGTCCTTCCTCTGCTACCTGGCCGCGGCCTCGGAGATCGACCCGCTGGACCGCTGGCGTGACGCGGTGGCGTTCAGCTCGGCGAGCCCGTTGAGCGGGCTGCGGGCGATGCGGGCCTCCGGGGTCGCCGGGGAGCGGCTGGCGGTGGCGCGGGAGCTGGAGATCGACGTCGAGCACGGCGCGATGCTGGCCCACAAGGGACTCGCGGACGCCGTGGCCGAGATCCTGGAGGAATCGCACCGCAGGTGATTTCCGTACCGGTCCTCCCGCATTCGGGAATGGCGGACCAGGGCCCCGGCCGAGGAATTCGGCCGGGGCCCGGTGCTTTCCGCATTTCTCGCCGCATTCTGGGCCGGAGCCGGGAAAGGCCGAAGGGCCCGGCCTTCGGGATGGCCGGGCCCTTCGCCGTCGGGCGGTCATGCGGGGTGATCCGACGGTCATTCGGGGGATCGTCCGGGGGATTTTCCCGGGGTCATTCGGCGACCTTCGTGCGGGCGGTCCACTCGAACACCGCGGTCGGTTCGCCGTCGAGCGAGACGAAGCCGCCGGTGTGCCGGAAGTGCTCGTAGCCGCCGTACCTCGGGTACTTGATGGTGTCGTCCAGCGATTCGGCGTGCCGGACCCGGTCCTCGTCGGTGATGCTGGTCGGGCCGCCGACCAGGACGACTCGGTAGCTGGTCACGGGGAACCTCCACGGTAGGTGAAAAGGGACGGGACTGCGCGGGACCTACTGAGCGGTGTACTCGGCGAGCAGCGAGGCCACCAGGCTCTCCTCGACGTTGCCGCCGGACAGCAGGACGCCGATGTTGCGCCCCTGCCAGCGGGGCGCCGTCGCGAGCCGCATCGCGGCCGCCAGTGCGGTCGAGGCGGCCGGCTCGACGAGCAGACGGGTGTGGGTGAGCGCGACGTACATCGACTCGGCGATCTCCGCCTCCTCCACCGTCAGCACCTCGCTCAGTGAGCTGCGGCAGGTCTCGAACGGCAGGGCGCCGATCCGGTCCGGGCGCAGGCCGTCCGCGAGGGTCGGCCGGACTGCCACGTTGCACGGCTGCCCTTGGCGCAGCGCCTCGGTGAGCGCCGGCACCGCGGCGGGCTCGGCCGCGACCACCGCGACGTGCTCGCCGGCGGCCGCCAGGCAGGCCCCGGCCACCGCGCTGCCACCGCCGACCGGCAGCACCACGGCGTCCAGCCGCCGGCCCGCCGCGCGGACCTGCTCCAGCAGTTCGGCGGTGGCGGTGCCCTGGCCGACGACGACGTCCGGGTTCTGGTACGGGTCCACCACGTCGTAGCCGCGCAGTTCCCGCACGCTCTCGACGACGGCGATCCGGTCGGCCAGCACGGTGCCGGCCAGGATCACCTCGGCGCCGTTGTCCCGGATCCGGCGGATCTTCGTCGGGGCGGCGTCCTCGGGCAGCACCAGGGTGGCGGCGACGCCGAGTTCGCGGGCGGCCATGGCGACGGCGATGGCGTGGTTGCCGGTGCTCTGCGCCACCACGCCCACGCTGCCGGCGGCGACCATGCGCTCGACCGCGAGCAGGGCGCCGCGCAGTTTGAACGAGCCGCCGCGCTGCAGGTTCTCGGCCTTCAGCCAGAACCGGGCGCCGGCCCTGCGGTCCAGGTCGTCGCTGCGCACCACCGGGGTCCGGCGGACCCGTCCGGCCAGCCGCAGTCGGGCGTCCAGGACGTCACTACGGGTCAGCGGGAGGTCGGCTACGGCGGCGCTCGTGTTGATCTCTGACATCGAACCTCACTTCACGCGCGTGGTGTGGCCGGTCGCGACCACGGAGGTGATCCCTCGGTGTCCAGGCGGGCCGGTACACAGCGGAGCAGCGGGCGGTGTACCGGGATGAACCCTGCGACACGCCACCAACGTTGAACAGAGCGTCTAAAGCCTCTCCAAGCTGCGACTTCGCCGACTCGACGACTTGCGGAGGTTGACTGTTCTTCGCGGATGGTCATACATTCATCCCGATCCTGAAAGCGAAAGGGACCGTCCGGGTCGGCTCGGCATCCTGGTTGCCCGGGGAGGAGTGATGCCGAGTGCCTAGACCAGCGGAACGCTGTCCGGGCCCGGCCACCAGCAGCAGGAGCACCCGTCCCCGTGCCGGTCGGCGGCA
This sequence comes from Kitasatospora sp. NPDC023120, assembly GCF_055560835.1. Taxonomy (NCBI): domain Bacteria; kingdom Bacillati; phylum Actinomycetota; class Actinomycetes; order Kitasatosporales; family Streptomycetaceae; genus Kitasatospora; species Kitasatospora sp. NPDC023120. Next base: position 26,496 of record NZ_JBVHHY010000044.1, read on the forward strand.
CGGATCCGAGGCCGGTCGGCGGCCACGGAGCGTGACTCGGGATCCGTCCCCGAAGAACGGCGCGATCCGCCCGGGCCGGTGCACCGGCCTGTGGCGTCGGCGCGGTGTTGTCCGGTGAGCGAGCGGGCGGTCTTTCACGGAATTCTGCTTCGTCAGAGGCGCCGGGACCGAGGGGCGACGCCGCCCGCGGTGAAACGGGGCCTCTTCGTGCGATGCGACCCGGTGCGGCGGACCGGGGCGTGTCGCTTCATGCCTCAGGGGGATCATTGTGACGACCGTTCTCATCGATCGAGGGAAAGAACTCGCGGCACTGGACGCCCAGTTGGAGGCCTCCAGACAGGGTCGGTGCAAGCTGGCCCTGGTCAGCGGAGCGGCCGGCAGCGGTAAGACCGAACTCCTCCACGCCTTCGCGGAGCATGCCGCCGAGCAGGGTGCTCTGGTGCTCGCGGCGCTGGCCTGCGAGAGTGCCGGGAACGTGCCGCTGGGCGTACTCCACCAACTGATCTGCTCCGCGCCGGCCGCCACGTACGGGCCGGACCCGTCCGATGTCAGGACCGGGACCCTGATGGCCAAGGCCGTGGCGGAGTCGGCCGGGGCCGGTGACCGCGGCCCGGTCGACTTCGTGCTGCTGGACGCGCTCGCCGCGGCCCTCGTCCGGCTGGCCGGGGTCCGGTCCGTGGTGATCGCGGTCGACGACGTCCAGGACGTCGACCAGGCCTCGCTCGACTACCTGCTCCACCTGGTCCGGCGGTTGCGGAACGCCCGGGTCCTCTTCGTTTTCAACGAGTCCGAGCACCTCCAGGGGCACAACCCGCGCTTCCGGGTGGAACTGCTGCGCCAGCCCGGTTTCCGGCGGATCCGGCTCGGCCCGCTCTCGGTCGGCGGCGTGCAGCGGATCCTCGACGCCGACCTCGGCGCGACCGTCCCGCACGCCACCGCGGCCCGCTACCACGAGGTCAGCGGCGGCAACCCGCTGCTGGTCCGGGCCCTGCTGGACGACTGCCGGCTGGCGCCGACCGCCGGTGCGGAGAGCCGGCCCCACGGGGCGGTCGAGGTGGGCGACTCCTTCTGCCAGACCCTGCTCGCCTGCCTGCACCGGGGCAACCCGACCATGCTGGCGGTCGCCCGGGCGCTGGCCGTCCTGGACGAGCCCAGCTCGCCCGAGACGGTGGCGCGGCTGCTCGTCCTGGACCGGCGCAGCACCGTCCAGGCCATCGAGGACCTGACGGCCGCCGGCTTCGTCAGCGACGGGGGCTTCCGCCACCCGCGGGCCCGAGCCGCGGTGCTGGGCGAGCTGTCCGCCGAGCGGCGGTCCCAACTGCACTACGCGGCGGCTCAGTTGCTCCACACGATGGGTGCTCCGGCGTCGGACGTCGCCCCGCACGTGCTCGGCGCCGGTGACATCGACGAGCCGTGGGTGCCGGGAATCCTCAAGTCCGCGGCCGAGCAGGCCATGCGTGAGGACGCGACCGAACTCGCCATCGGCTACCTGGAGCGGGCCGAACGCATGCTGGGCGGCGGGCCGGAGTGCATCCGGACCGTGATGCTGCTGGCCGTCGCCCAGTGGCGGGTCAACCCGGCGCTGACGGTGCGTCACCTCGACCTGCTCGGCGACGCGCTGGCCGCAGGCGATCTGACGATCCGCCAGGGAGCCGCCCTGGTGCGGGTCATGCTCTGGCACGGGCGGACCGAGCAGGCCGTGGCGGCGGTGGCCCACCTGCTCCGCCGGGCCGAGCAGGACGCCCAGGGCGCCGACGATCTGACGGCACTGGTGCACTGGATGCGCGGCACCCACCCGGACGTGCTCGCCCGGGCGGGCCTGCGGCCGGTCGCCGCCCGGGCCTGGAGCGGCCTGGCCAGCCTCGCGTCCCGTGCCGCCACGCTGTTATCCACCGTCCTGACCGCCGGCCCCGACGAGCGCACGGTCGACCGGGCCGAACGGGTCCTCCAGGCCACCGTCCTGGAGGCCGACGACATCGCGCCGATCGAGGCGGCGCTGCTCACCCTCCTCTACAGCGGCCAGCCCGGCCGGGCGGCCCGCTGGTGCGATCCGCTGCTCGACGAGGCGCTGGCCAGGGACATCCCCAGTTGGGCGGCCAGACTGTCCGGCATCCGCGCCGCGATCGCGGTCCGCGAGGGCGACGCGCGGACGGCCGAGCGGCACGCCGAGGCCGCACTGAGCCTGCTGGCCCCGCGCAACTGGGGCACCACGGTGGGCAGTCCGCTGTCCGTCCTGCTGTCCGCCAGGACGGCACTGGGCAAGCACGAGGAGGCCGCCGAACTGCTCAGCCAGCCGGTGCCCGAGGCGATGTTCGAGACTCGCTACGGCATGCACTACCGCTACGCGCGTGGCCGGCACTACCTCGCCACCGATCGCTACGACGAGGCCCTGGCCGACTTCCTCGCCTGCGGCGACCAGATGCGCGCCTGGGGCATCGACCAGCCCGACGTGATCCCGTGGCGCTCGGCCGCGGCCGACGCGCTGCTGTGCCTGGGCAAGCGCGAGCAGGCCGCCCGCCTGGCCGAGGAGCAGCTGGCTCGGCTCGGCCCCGGCTGCTTCCGCACCCGGGGCATCACCCTGCGCACGCTGGCCGCGACCGCCGCGCCGGAGGGCCGTGCGGAGCTGCTCCGGGAGGCCGTCGCCGACCTCCGGGCGGCCGGCGACCGGCTCGAACTGTCCTGCGCCCTGGCCGAGCTGACCGAACTGACCGAGCTGGCCGAGCTGACCGAACGTGCGGGACCGGCCGGATCGGCCGAACGGGGCGAGCTGCGGCAGGTGGTCGGCGAGCCGGACCGGCCCCGGGAGCAGGGCGCCCAGCAGTCCTTGCGGCTGGCCCGGGAGCGGGTGCCCGAGCCGCGCCGCGCGCCGCTGCTGCGGCAGGTGCCGCCGGCCCCGGAGCCGGCCCGCCGTCCGGTCGGCCACGACGGGGTCGGCCTGCTCAGCGAGGCCGAGCTGCGGGTCGCCGCGCTGGCCTCGCTGGGCTGCACCAACCGGGAGATCGCCGGCCGTCTGTACATCACCGTCAGTACCGTCGAACAACATCTGACCCGGGTGTACCGCAAGTTGAAGGTGAGCCGGCGCTCGGACCTGCCCACCGACCTCCAGGTGGACCCGCCGGATCCCCGGCCGGGGGAGCTGGTGGGGCAGCTCAGGGTCGCCTACCGCGGGCCGAGTGAACTGGTCCGGCGGTGCGAGGTCGGGTGACCCCTGCCCCTCCAATGTATGACCAGATTTGAAAACTGGTCAAGGTGGCGGGCGTGGACTACATTTGACCCGAGTTCACATCTGGTCATTTTTGCTTGATCACCTGCTCGACGGAGGTCCCATGATCGAGGTACGCGGGCTCAGCAAGCGGTTCGGGGAGGTCACCGCGGTCGACGACCTCACCTTCACCGTCCGGCCGGGCGAGGTCACCGGCTTCCTCGGCCGCAACGGGGCGGGCAAGACCACGACCCTGCGCATGGTGCTGGGCCTCGACACGCCCACGACCGGCACCGTCACCTTCGACGGTCGGCCGTTCGGCGAACTGCCGGCCCCGCTGCGGCAGGTCGGCTCCCTCCTGGACGCGCGCGCGGTGCACCCGAGCCGCACCGCCTCCCAGCACCTGCTGGTGCTCGCCCACAGCAACGGCCTCGACCCGGCGCGGGTGCCGCGGGTCCTGGAGCTGGTGGGCCTGCGCCACGCCGCCCACCGGCAGGCCGGCGCGTTCTCCCTCGGCATGCTGCAGCGCCTCGGCCTGGCCGCGGCCCTGCTGGGCGACCCGCCGGTGCTCATCCTGGACGAGCCGCTGAACGGCCTCGACCCGGAGGGCATCGTCTGGTTCCGCGACCTGATGCGCAAGCTCGCCGGGGAGGGGCGGACCGTCCTGGTCTCCAGCCACCTGATGGCCGAGATGGCCCTCACCGCCGACCACCTGCTGGTCATCGGCGGCGGCCGACTGCTCGCGGACACCAGCGTGGAGGAGTTCGTCGACGCGAACAGCCATGCCGAGGCGGTGGTCCGCACGCCCGCCGCCGAGTCCTTCGGCCGCGAGCTCTCGGACGCCGGCGCGGCGGTGCGCCGCCTGCCGGACGGCGCGCTCGTGGTGACCGGCATGGACAGTGCCCGGATCGGCGCGCTGGCCGCCGCCTCCGGGGTGGAACTCCACGAGCTCGCCACCCGGAGGCGCTCGTTGGAGGAGGCGTTCATGACCCTCACCGGCGACGGAGCCGCGTCCGGAGACGGTTCGGAGTCGGCCGGCCCGGCACCGGCCGGCCCGGTCCCGGACGGTCCCGCGCCGGCGCCGGCCCGGGACCGCTCCGCCGGGCGCGGACTGCTCGGCCGCCGGGCCGCCCGGCCGTACACCGAGCGCCGGCCGACCTTCAGGGACGCCGCCAGGGCCGAGTGGGCCAAGCTGCGCACCACCCGCTCCAGCCGCTACCTCGCGCTCGGCACCGTGGTCGCCGGGGCCGGGCTCGCCCTGCTCACCAGCAACGCGGCCGGCACCGGGTACGCCGCGATGCCGGAGGCCGAGCGACTGGCCTTCGACCCCACCGAGGTCAGCCTGCGCGGACACCTGGTCGCCCAGGTGACCATCGGGCTGCTCGGCGCGCTCGCGATCACCGCCGAGTACACCACCGGCACCCTCACCCCCACGCTCACCGCCGTCCCCGACCGTGGCCGGCTGGCCGGCGCGAAGGCGGTGGTGCTCGGCACCACCGCCCTCGGTGTCGGGCTGGCGACCACCGTCGGCGGCTTCCTCGGCGGCCAGGCCGTACTGGCCCGGCACGGCGCCCCGCACACCGGGCTGAGCGACCCGGAGGCCCTGCGGGCGGTGGTCGGCGGTGGCGCCTACCTGGCCACCGCCGGGCTGCTCGGCCTCGGGCTGGGCGGGCTGATGCGCAACACCTCGGGCACCGCGAGCGCGCTGTTCGGCGGGATGCTCATCGTGCCCGCCTTCGCCCCGGCGCTGCCCGGCCGGCTGCCGGAGTGGGTGGCCACCTACTGGCCGCCGCGGGCCGGCGCCCAGGTGATGGCCGTCCACCAGCAGGACGGCCTGCTGGGCCCGGCCGCCGGGCTCGGCGTGATGGGCGCCGCGACCGGTGCGGTGCTGGGCGCGGCGTACGCGGCGTTCCGCTCCCGGGACGCGTAGGCCCTCACTTTCCCAGGCCCGTCAGGCGCCCGCTGCGCGACGAGGACGGCCGGCCCGGTGGACACCCACCGGGCCGGCCGTCGGCGTTCCGCGCCCGTGCGTGGCCGCGGGCGCACGACAGCGGCCCGACCGGCTGAGGGGGTTGTCAGCCAGGTCGGGCCGCCGTTTCCTCCAGCCGGTCGGCGGCTGGAAGCGGCGTGGTGCCAGGTGTTTCGGCGGACCAGGCACCACGCCGTACTCGGGTGGAGAGCCGCTCAGGCAGGCTCTCCGAGGGAGATGGCCTCCGCGGGGCAGAGCTCGGCCGCCTCCCGGGCGGCCTGCCGCTCCGGCGCGGAGCCGGGCTGCCGGAGCAGTACGACCAGGCCGTCCTCGCCCTGGTCGAACAGCTCCGGCGCGTAACGGAAGCACTGAGCCGCCCCCTGGCACAGGCCCTGGTCCACGGTCACGTCCATGGCGACGCCCTCCCCGGTCACCAGGTGACCGGCAGCGCGGTCAGCGTCTGCACACCACCGGGGGGCGACATCGTCAGCTCGTCGGCCGGGACGGCCAGACGCAGGTCCGGCAGCCGCTCGAACAGCGTCCGGAAGGCGATCTCCAGCACCACGCGGGACATGTTCTGACCGATGCAGTTGTGCACGCCGTGGCCGAAGGCCAGGTGGTGGCGGGCGGTGCGGCCCACGTCGAAGACGTCCGGCTCCTCGAACACCTTCGGGTCGCGGTTGACCAGCAGGTTCGGGATGATCACGCCCTCGCCGGCGCGGATCACCACGCCACCGATCTCGATGTCCTCCTTGGCCGCCCGGCGGGTGCCCATGTCGGCGACCGAGGTGTAGCGCAGCAGCTCCTCCACCGCGTTCGGCCACAGCTGCGGGTCGGCCGTGACCCGCGCCAGCTGCTCCGGGTGCCGCAGTAGCGTGACGATCCCGCTGCCGAGCGTCGAGGAGGTGGTCTCCTGCGCCGCGACCAGCAGGACCAGCGCCATCGCGACCAGGTCGTGGTGCTCCAGCGCGCCGGTGCCGGCCCGCTCGGTGGCCAGCACCGAGAGCAGGCCGTCCTCCGGGTCGCTCTCCAGCTTCCGGATCCGCTGGTCGAGAAAGCCCCAGGTCTCGCGGAGCACCTGCTGGATCTCCTCGGGGCCGAGCGTGCCGCGCTCCTGGGTGATCTGGCGGGTCTTCTCCTGGAAGAACTCCTGGTCCTCGAGCGGGACGTCGAGCAGGTGGCAGATCACCATCGACTGCACGGGCACGGCGAACTCGGCGACGAGGTCGGCGGTCGGACCCTTGGCGATGATCGCGTCCAGGTGCTCGTCGACGATCCGCTGCACCAGCGGACGCATGTCCTGGGTACGCCGGGCGGTGAACGCCGGGATCAGCATCCGCCGGTGCACGTCGTGCTCCGGCGGATCCAGCTCGGTGATGGTGCGGAACGGCCGGTGGGCCTTCTCGGCCATGCTGATCGCGGGGAAGCCGGCGTGCAGCTTGTCGGACGAGAGCCGGCCGTCGGCGAGCAGCTTGCGGGCCTCGGCGTGGGCGGTGACCACCCAGGCCTGCGTGCCGTCGAACAGGGTGGTGCGCTGGAGCGCGTCACCCTGCTCGCGTAGGTCGGCGTAGCCCTGGGGGAGGGCGAAGGGGCAGGTGCGGGGTACCGGGAAGGCGGGGCTTGCGGGGGTGCCTTCGGGAACGGTCGTGCTCTCGGACATGAGTAGCGATCTCCCTCGGTGGTGGCGTGCCCGTAGCGGGTGACGCACTGGTAGTGGTGCCGCGTCGAGCTTCGACCGCGCGATCAAGCCGGGACAACCCCAGCCCCACCCCTGATGCACCCCTATCTGCGAGCGCCCTCGGGCCCCCTTGGGGCGGCGTCAGTAGGAGCGCTGCAACTGGGCGCGGTGGGCTTCGGCCAGCTCGCTGAACATGGCGACGACCTGCTGGTTGAGCTCGGTGAGGACCGTCTCGGGGAGCGGGGCGTCGGCCTCGATCGAGCGCCGCAGGATGTGGGCGAGCAGGTCGGCCCGCTGTTCCAGGTCGAGGCCCTCGTCCTGGCCGAGCTCCTCGGCGGTCAGGAAGCCGCGGGTCACGTTGACCAGGACGTAGCCGGCCGTCTCGGGGGTGAGCCCGGGCTGCAGCGCGTCGTGCTCGGCGAGCAGCTTGAGCAGGTCGGTGTTCTCCGCGAGTTCCTGCTGCGCCGCGCGCACGGAGTCGTCGGAGGCGAGGCTGCCGAGCAGCACCGGGTCGGCCAGCAGCAGGGCCTTGACCAGCGGCCGGTTGGTGAGCTCCATGAAGATCGTCCGCATCAGCCGGTGCGGCAGCGCCATCTCGGGCTCCTTGACCAGAGCCTCCAGCAGGTGGTCGAACAGGCGCAGCGCCTCGCGCTGGAGGACCCCCCAGAAGAGCGCCTCGCGGGTCTTCCAGTGCAGGTAGACCGTGCCCTTGCCGACGCCGGCCCGACCCGCGACGTCGTCGATCGTCACCTTGCGGTAGCCGTGCGCCATCAGGAGGTCTGCGGTGATGTCCAGGATCCGCTCCGCACGCACCTGACGTGCGGTGGAGCCGGCCGGGAGTCTGCTGGGGTTGCTCATGCCAGCCACTGTAGAACCAATTTTCAAATTTGGTCAACTATGCGCAAGGGCGCTCCCGGGCGGTGCTTCGGGGGTGGTTCGGGCCCCGACCCGTCGTGACGAGTTTGAGGTTGACCAAAATTGAAAATGAGTCATACGCTTGCCGAGGTCAATCCCAGCCGCTCCGTGCCCTCTCGATTGGAGTCCCGCCGATGCCCCGCACGACGAAGCCCGAGCCCCGGGCGGGCAAGGCCGAAGAACCGCGTTCCGCCGGCCGGTGGTGGGCCTTGGCCGCCATCACGCTCGCCGTCCTGGCGGTCGGTCTGGACAGCTTCATCCTCTACACCGCGCTGCCGACCCTCTCCGAGGTGCTGCACGCGTCGACCACCCAGCTGCAGTGGATCCAGACCGCGTACACGCTGGCCTGGGCCGGTCTGCTGCTGCCGATCGGCAAGCTCGGCGACAAGATCGGGCGCCGCCGGATGCTGCTCGGCGGCCTGCTGGTCTTCGGCGTCTCCTCGGTGGTCGCCAGCCGGGTGACCTCCGCCGACTCGCTGATCGTGATGCGCGCGGTGATGGGCGCCGGCGCGGCCGTCATCATGCCGATGGCGATGGCCCTGCTGCCCTCGCTCTTCCCCCGGTCGGCGGACCGCCGCAAGGCCGTCGGGGCCGTCACGGTCGGCGCGGTGCTCGGCCTGCCGCTCGGCCCGCTGGTGGCGGGCTGGCTGCTGACCAGCTTCAGCTGGGGCTCGATCTTCCTGATCAACGGTCCCATCGTGGCGATCAGCCTGATCGCCGTCGCCGTCCTGGTGCCCGAGAGCAAGGACCCCAACGCCTCCCGGCTGGACTGGCCGGGCGCGGTGCTCCAAGCGGTCGGCGTGATGGCCGTGGTGTACGGCATCATCGAGCAGCCCGCCTACGGCTGGACCGGCCGCACCCTGGCCTGCCTGATCGGCGGCGTCGCGGTGCTGCTGCTCTTCCTGCTCTGGCAGAAGCGCGCCTCCGCCCCGCTGGTGGACCTGAAGATCTTCGCCAACCGCACCTTCACCTGGGGCACCGTCGCCTTCGCCGTGATCAGCTTCGCCCAGGCCGGCATCCTCTTCGTGGTCAGCCCGTTCCTCCAGCTGATCCAGGGCAACGACGCCCAGGGCACCGGTCTGCGGCTGCTCCCGATGATCGTCGCGCTGCTGGTCGGCGCCGGCCTCAGTGACGCCCGTGCGGCGAAGTTCGGTGCGAAGATCGTCATCCCGATCGGCATGACGGTCAGCGCGGCCGGCTGCGCCATGTTCACCGTGATCAAGGCGGACAGCGGGTACGGCATCGTCGCGGCGGCCCTGGTGGTCTTCGGCTTCGGCCTCGGACTCGGCCTGCCGCTGGCCGCCGACACCGTCCTGGAGGCGCTCGCCCCCAACCAGGCGGGCGTGGGCACCGCGCTCTCCAGGACCATGCAGAGCGTCGGCATCTCGCTCGGCTCGGCGATCCTCGGCAGCGTGCTGAACAGCGCCTACCGGGGCAAGCTCGGCGACGCCCTGACCGGCCTGCCGGACGACGCCAGGGAAGCGGCCAGGTCCAGCCTGGACGGCGCCAAGGCGGTCGCCGGCCAGCTGCCCGGCGACGCCGGCGGACTGCTCGGCCGGGCCGCGGACCAGGCCTACATGCACGGTCTGAACCAGGCCTCCATCACCACCGCGGTGCTGATGGTGGTGGGCGCCGCCTTCGTCCTCCTGCTGCTGCCGATGGCGCACGGGCAGGAGGCGGAGAACGGCGAACTCCCCTCCGCGGAAGCCCCGGTCGAGGTGGCCTGACCCCGGGACGGCGAAGGTGGTCGGCGCCGAGCGCCGACCACCTTCGCCGTTGTCGGGACCGTTCAGTCGGCCAGCCGGATCTCGGTGGTGAACACGGTCGTCGTGGCGTCCTCGCGGCCCACCAGGGTCAGTGAGCGGGTGCCCGCCTTGCCCCGGTAGCGGCCGCTGAGGCCGAAGGCGTGGACGACCTGCGGCTCGCCCTGGATGATCCCCGCGAGGTCGATGACGCCGGACCAGTACACCGAGCCGTCGGCGAACTCGTCCGTGCCGTTCACCCGCTGCTTGACCTTCTTGTCGGCCGGGTCCAGGTAGACGGCCGCGAAGCCCTCGACGGTCTTGCCCAGCTGCTCGCCCGCGGCGTCGAAGAGCTCGCAGTGGTAGGTCACCACCGTGCCCGGGCCCTCCGAACCGCCCTCGGGCACGTGCATCCGGATGTGCGAGACCTCCTTGAGGCCGCTGAACACGATCTCCTGCTTCTCGGCGGACATTCCAACTCCCTGCTATCCGAAGACGGTCGACCGGCCGGGTGGCGGCCGGAAGGATTCTGCCGACGGCCGCTTAAGCTGCGGCAAAGCCCGCCGGGCGGTCAGCGCACCGGGGCCAGCCGGGCCCGCAGCCGGGCCGCCCCGTACATCAGCCCCAGCACCGCCGGCTGCGCACCGCGCACCCCGCGCATCCGCAGCAGCGCGAGCGCGGACCAGAACCTGCTCTCCGCGACGTGGCCGGGCGCCGCGTGGACGTCGTCGTGCTCCAGCACCCGCAGGTCCCCGACGGTGCGGCGCAGCAGCCGCACATCCTCCTGGGGGACGATCTCGTCGCGGAGACTGGCCACGTAGGCGACCGGGATGTCCAGCGCGGCGAGCCGCTCGGCGGGCAGCGCCCAGCCGTGCAGCCCGGCGAGGTCCCGCCCGGTCAGGTGGGCGAGGGCGTCCGCGGTGATCCGCGGCACCCGGGCCTGCCAGGCCGGGTCGGTGAAGAAGGCGTTGACCGGCGCTCCGGCGGTGACCACCCCGCGGATCCGGGCGTCGTCCATGGCACAGCGCAGCGCCAGGTGCCCGCTGAAGCTGAGCGCCAGCGCGTACGTGCGGGACGTGTCGGCCCGGTCGGCGACGGCGTCCAGCAGCCCGGACAGGAAACGGTGGCTGTGCTCGTCGTACGGCACCGGGTTCTCGCCGATGCCGGGCAGGTCGACCACCAGGGCCGCCATGCCGAGCCGACGGAACACCGGCAGCGCCGGCGCCCACTGCTCCTTGACGCTGACGTTGCCGCCCATCAGGACCAGCAGCGGTCGGCGCTCGGTGGCCGACAGGCCGGACTCCCAGCAGCCGACCTTGCGGCCGTCGATCTCCACCTCCAGCCGCCGGATGCCCGGTGCGGCCGTCGCCCGCCAGCTCTCGAACGCGGCGACCGCGCGCTCGGCGGCGGCCAGCCGGGCCGGCGTGCCGGTGAACGGGAACCTCGCCATGACGAAACGCCGGCAAGCCTCCAGGGGCTTGCCGGCCTGCTCCAGCCGTTCCGCCTCGGCGCACCACTCGCCGGTCCACGAACCGGGGCCTTCGCCGTCGGTCGTGATGCGGGCCAGCACCCGGTCGAAGTCCGGGATCCGCTGGCCCCTGGCGTGCACCGCGACGAACTGCTTCAGCTCGTCGACATCGTTCATTCGTCAATCTCCTGACGGTCCGTCGGTTCGTCCGGGTCGGTGAACCCCTCCAGGGCGAGCTTGAGGTCGGCGAGCACGTCGGCGGCCTCCGCACCGTCGATCACCCGGTGGTCGAAGGTGAGCGAGAGCCGCATGACCGGCGCCACCGCCAGGCCGCCGTCCTTGACGACGGGCCGGTCGGCGATCCGGCCCAGCCCCAGCGTGATGGTGGCGCCGCCCACCGAGTAGAAGCCGTCCACCGGGCGGTGCCCCAGGGAGGTCACCGCGAAGGTGCCGAAGGCGCCGGCCCGCCGGGTCAGCGGGCGCACCCCCAGCCGGAACAGCGCGCCGCCCAGCGGCCAGGGCAGCCGCTGGAGCATCCGGGTCGCGGCGAACTCCGGCATGACCGCCGGATCGCCGTCCCGGAAGTGGTCGACCCGCTCCTGGATCTCGGGCAGGCCGACGCGCTGGAGGTCGGGCAGGACGGTGGAGACCACGATCCGCTGCCCGTTCATCGTCCGGTCCAGGGTGAACTTGCCGTTCACCGAGGCGTACCTGGCCACCCGGGGCCTGGCCCGGCCGCGCAGCGCCGCGTTCGCCTCCGGATGGGCGGCCAGCACCCGGGCGGCGGTGTACAGCACATAGCTGACCACCGAGTACTTCCGCACCTCCTCCCGGTGGCGGACCACGGCGCCCATGTCGACGTCGGTGTCCAGGAACACCGGGGAGAAGGACCGGATCTCCCGGAGGAAGTGCAGGGTGGGACGGCGCTCCGGTGCGATCGGCCCGACGGCCGCGGGCCGGTTGCCGCTCATGCGCTCGCCGCCGGGCCGAACCAGGTCGCCAGCGCCGTGGTCAGCCCCTCGTCCGGCGTGGCCGCGCCGTCCGCGGGACCGGCCCACGCCACCCGGCCGTCCGGGCGCACCAGCACCGCGGACGCCGCGATCTCCGCCGACGGACGGGCGGTGACCAGCTCGACCCGGTCGGCCCAGCCGGAGACGTCCGGCAGCCGCAGCTGCCCGTCCGACAGGTCGAACAGCACGCCGCGGGCGCGGTGCAGCGCCCGGGCGACCGTGGTCTCGCCGTCCGCCGTCACCAGCGGCGCGTTGACCAGGCGGCGACCGAGCAGCGGGTGCGCCGCCGCCTCCGGGTACGCGATCGGGTACCGCACCGCGAACCCGCAGATCAGCTCGGACAGGTGCGCGTTGACCTGGGGCAGCTGCACCAGCTCGGCGAAGATCTCGCGCAGCGGCGCCACCCCGTCCGCCGGGTGCACCAGGGCCACCTGCGCCAGGCTGGTGCGCAGCGAGCGCGCCCCGGCCGGGTGCCGCTCGGCCTGGTAGCTGTCCAGCAGGCCCGCCGGGGCGTGTCCGGTGGCGTCCGCGGCCAGCTTCCAGCCCAGGTTCATGGCGTCCTCGATGCCGGTGTACAGGGCCATGCCGCTGAGCGGGAACTGCACGTGGGCGGCGTCGCCGGCCAGGAACACCCGGCCCTCGCGGTAGCTCACCGCCTGGCGGTTGACGTTGTACCAGCGCTGCAGCCAGCGGGCCCGGCCGGTGCGCATCGGGCGGCCGGTCAGTCGCTCGGCCAGCGCGCGCACCTCGTCCATGGTCGGCTCGTCCCGGTTCGGCGGCTCGGCGTCGTACTCGCCCATGGCGATCCGCAGCACGTTCTCGCCCACCGGCGACAGCATGTACGGGCCGTACGGGGTGCTCTCCGGGCCGAGGTGGTCGAGCAGTTCGTCGCCCGGGTCCACCTCGATGTCGCCGATCAGGCCGTGGAAGGGCTGTTCCTCGCCGACGAACTCGATCCCGGCGAGCCGGCGCACGGTGCTCGCGGAGCCGTCGCAGCCGACCAGGTGGCGGCCGGCCAGCCGGTAGTCGGTGCCGCCGTGGCGAACGGTGACGGTGACCGAGGCCTCGTCCTGGACCAGCCCGGTGATCTCGTGGCCGCGCCGGAGTTCCGCGCCGAGCTTCAGCGCGTGCTCCTCCAGCCGCCGCTCCACCGCGCTCTGACCGACGATCAGCGTGGCGCCGTGCCGCTCGGTCAACCGGTCGGGGGCGAGCGGGTAGCCGGAGAAGACGGCGAGCGGCCACTCGAAGCCGTCGGCCCGGATCGCGTCCATCACCTCGCGCTGTTCGAGGAGTTCGATCGTGCCGCCGTTCATCGCCGAGCCGAGCGACTCCTCGCGCGGTCGCTCCAGCCGCTCCAGGACGACGGTCTCCACGCCCAGCAGGCGCAGTTCGCAGGCGAGCAGCAGGCCCACCGGGCCGGCGCCGGCAATGATCACGGGGTCGTTCATCGGGGGCTCCTCTGGGTCTCGGGGGATGCGGTGTGGGACGTGGTGCGGGACGCGGCGCTCGCGGTGGGTGTCGTACCGGTCGCGGTCAGCGCTTCGGAGAGCAGGTCCAGCAGGGCCTGTGACAGGTCGGCGAGGGTGGGCTGGTCGTAGATCAGCGCCGGTGTCAGCTCGATCCCCGCCGCCTTGGTCCGAGTCACTAGCTCCATCGCGGTCAGCGAGGACATCCCCAGGTCCATCAGGTCGGTTTCGGGGCTCACCTCATCGGCGGCGGCCAGGCCCAGCACCGCCGCGACCTCGGCACGCAGGTGGGCGAGCAGGATCGCCGCACGGTCGGCCGGCGGCGCCCCGGCGAGGCGCTCCAGCACCGAGCCGCTCGCGCCCGCGCCGTCCGGCTCGGGGGCGGCCGCGAAGGCCGTACGGGCCGCCGGGACCTCCTGGAAGAACCGTCCGGCCCAGGGCTGCCCGGCGGCCACGGTCGGCCAGTCGACGTCCGCGACCACCAGGTGGCCGGACCGGCCGAGCAGGTCCAGCACCGATCGGGACGGGAGCGGGAGCAGGCCCAGTTCGTGGGCCGTCCGCGCCTCGCCGCCCGGCTCCTCCGCCCACGGGCCGCAGCACAGCGACAGCGCGGGCTCGCCGAGCGCGAGCCGCCGGGCGGCGACCGCGTCGTGGAAGGCCGGCAGGGTCGCCTGGCCGGGGGCGGCCGGCAGGCCCAGCGCGCCGGTGGCGTCGGAGACCAGGACGAAGGCGGACAGCGCGGTGCCGCGGGTGAGCTCGTCCAGGTTGGCCGCCGCGTGCCGCAGCGCGCCGGCCGTGGCCGGCTCGCCGTCCGCCGGGGCGAGGTGCACCACGCCGTCCAGTGGCTGGTCAGCCGGGACGGCGGCCAGCACCCGGGCGAGCGCGGCACGGTCGGACGGATCGACCGGGGCCACCGTCGCCTCCGCCCCCAGCGAGGCCAGTTCTGCGGTCAGCGAGGTCAGTTCGGCCGTCAGGGCGGTCGGGCCGGCCGGATCCTCGGCAGCGACCGCGGCGGACGGCGGCACGACCAGCAGCAGCCGGCGGGCGCCCTGGGCGGCGAGCCGCCGGGCAGTCCGGCGGCCCGCCTCGGTGTCCGCGCCGGTGACCAGCACCGTGCCCGACGGCGACCAGCGGCCGTGCGGCCGGCCGGTGTCGGCCGACAGCAGTCGGCGTGCCAGCAGGCCGCCCGGGCGCAGCGCCAGTTCGCGTTCGCCGGTTTCGCCGGCCAGCGCCACGGCCAGCCGGCGCTCCGCTGACGGGTCGAGCACGGCCGGCAGGTCCAGCAGCGCGATCGCCCGCTCCGGGTACCGGGCGGCCAGCGACGGCCCGGCGCCCCACAGCGCGGCGACCTCGGGTGCGGCCGGAGCGTCGGCTGCCGTGGCAGCGGCGGCCCCCCGGGTGAGCAGCCAGACCGGCGCGGTTGCGCCGAGTGCGTCCAGCGCGTCCAGGGCGGCGGTGGCACCGGCGGTCTCGTCGGCGAACCCGTTGTCCGAGGCGGGGGTCGCGAACAGCAGGACCCCGCTCGGCGGACCGGCCTCGACGAGCTGACGGAGCGACTCCGGCGTCCCCGTGGCGACCTCCTGCGCACCGGCGCGCAGCAGGGCCGGAGCCACGTCCTCGTTCCCGTCCGCGCCGAGCAGCAGCCAGCGACCGGCCAGCGGTGCCGCGGGGGTGTCGGCCAGCGGCTGCCAGCCGATCCGGTGGCCGAGGCCGGCCCGCCGGCGCAGTCCGGCGAGCGCCGGCAGCAGCGCGGCCAGACTCCGTCGCTCCTCCTCGGTGGCGTCCAGCATCTCGTCCAGGGCGTCCAGGTCGGCGCGCTCCACGGCCTCCCAGAAGCCGTTCTCGGTCGTGCCCGCCGCGGCGGCGTTCTGCCCGCCGGGGGTGGCGGCGGGGGAGAGCCAGTAGGGGCGGCGTTGGAAGGGGTAGGTGGGGAGGTCGAGGTGGTCCCGGCGGGTGTTGAGCAGGGTGGGCCAGGTGACGGGGTGGCCGTGGGTGTGGAGGGTGGCGAGGGCCGCTGTGGTGGTGTGGGTTTCGGGGTGGTCCTTGCGGAGGGTGCTGATGGCGAGGGGGTTGGCCTCGTCGAGGGTGGTGTGGGTGAGGGCGGTGAGGACGGGGTCGGGGCCGAGTTCCACGAAGGTGGTGACGCCGTTGTCGGCGAGGGTGCGGAGGGTGTCGGTGAAGCGGACGGCTTGGCGGATGTGCTGGGTCCAGTAGTCGGGGGAGGTGAGCTGGTCGGCGAGTTGGCCGGTGAGGTTGGAGATGACGGGGATGGTGGGGTGGTGGTAGGTGAGTTGGGCGGCTTCGGTGCGGAAGGCGTCGAGGATCGCGTCCATGTGGGGGGAGTGGAAGGCGTGGGAGACGGTGAGTTTGCGGGTCTTGCGTCCGAGGGTCTTGAAGTGTGCGGCGATCCGCTCGGCGGCTTCCGGATCGCCTGAGACCACCGTGGAGTCGGGGGAGTTCAGTGCGGCGATCGACACCGTTTCGGTGAGGTGTTCGCGGAGTTCGTCTTCGGTGGCCTGGATGGCGATCATGGCGCCGCCGGCGGGGGCGGACTGCATCAGCCGTGCCCGGGCCGCGACCAGTCGGGCCGCATCACCGAGGCTGAGGACTCCGGCGACGTGGGCGGCGGTGAGTTCGCCGATGGAGTGGCCGGTGACGAAGTCCGGTGTCACGCCCCAGGATTCGTAGAGCCGGAAGAGAGCGGTTTCCAGGGCGAACAGGGCGGGTTGGGTGTAGCGGGTCTGGTTGAGGGCGTCCTCGTCGCCGAAGACGACCTCGCGCAGCGGCCGCTCCAGGTGCGGGTCCAGTGCGGCGCAGACCGCGTCGAAGGCGGCGGCGAACACGGGCTGGTTCTCGTACAACTCCCGGCCCATGCCGAGGCGTTGCGCGCCCTGCCCGGTGAACAGGAAGGCGACCTTCCCGCCGCGCACCGTCCCCCGGACCAGCCCGGGAGCCGACTCGCCGCGGATCAGTGCGTCGAGCGCCGGCCCGAAGGCGGCGGCGCCCGCGGCCACCACGGCGGCACGGTGCGGGAAGTGCGTACGGGCGGTGGCCAGGGCGCCGGCGACCGCCACCGGGTCGGCCGTCGGCCGCTCGGCCAGCCAGCCGCGGAGCCGGATCGCCTGGTCGCGCAGCGCCGCCTCGCTCTTGCCGGAGAGCACCCACGGCACCACGGCGTCCGGGGCGTCCTCGGCCGGCCCGGTACCGGTCCCGTTGAGCGCCGGGGCGGGCGGCGCCTCCAGGATCACGTGGGCGTTGGTGCCGCCGATGCCGAAGGAGGAGACGGCAGAGCGGCGCGGCTGCCCGGTCTCCGGCCAGTCCCGCGCCTCGGTCAGCAGCCGTACCGCACCGGACTCCCAGTCCACGTGCGGGGTGGGTTCGTCCACATGCAGGGTGCGGGGGAGCACGCCGTGGCGCATCGCCTCGACCATCTTGATCACACCGGCGACGCCGGCCGCGGCCTGGGTGTGCCCGATGTTGGACTTGACCGAGCCCAGCCAGAGGGGCCGCCCCGCCGGCCGCTCCTGCCCGTAGGTGGCCAGCAGGGCCTGGGCCTCGATCGGGTCGCCGAGGGTGGTGCCCGTGCCGTGCGCCTCGACCGCGTCCACCTCGGCGGGGGTGAGCAGCGCACCCGCGAGCGCCGAGCGGATCAGGCGCTCCTGGGACGGCCCGTTGGGGGCGGTCAGCCCGTTGCTGGCGCCGTCCTGGTTGACGGCCGAGCCGCGGACCACCGCGAGCACCCGGTGCCCGTTGGCCTCCGCGTCGGAGAGCCGCTCCAGCAGCAGGACGCCGCCGCCCTCGCCCCAGCCGGTGCCGTCGGCGCCGCCCGCGAAGGACTTGCAGCGGCCGTCGGGCGCCAGGCCGCGCTGCCGGCTGAACTCGATGAACACACCGGGGGTGGCCATCACGGTCACGCCGGCGGCCAGCGCCAGCGTCGATTCGCCGCGCCGCAGCGACGCGCAGGCCAGGTGCAGGGCGACCAGCGAGGACGAGCAGGCGGTGTCGACACTGACCGCCGGTCCTTCCAGGCCGAAGGTGTAGGCGACGCGACCGGACGCCAGGCTGCCCGCGCTGCCGGTGCCGAGCAGGCCCTCGGCCTCCTCCGGCACCCGGTGCATCAGCCGGCCCGCGTAGTCGTCGTACATGACGCCGGTGAAGACACCGACCTGCTTGCCGCCGAGGGTGGCCGGGACGATGTCCGCCCGCTCCATCGCCTCCCAGACCAGCTCCAGCAGCAGGCGCTGCTGCGGGTCGGTCGCGGCCGCCTCGCGGGGACTGATGCCGAAGAACGCCGGGTCGAACTGGTCGGCGTCGTACAGGAACCCGCCCTCCCGGGCGTACGAGGTGCCGGCGTGGTCCGGGTCCGGGTGGTAGAGCTCGGCGAGCGGCCAGTCCCGGCCGCCGGGGAAACCGGAGATCGCGTCGGTGCCCTCGCTGACCAGCCGCCAGAGGTCCTCGGGGGAGCGGACGCCGCCGGGGAAGCGGCAGCTCATCCCGATGATCGCGATCGGTTCGCGGTGCGTCGCCTCGGCCTGCTGGAGCTTGAGCCGGGTCTGCTTCAGGTCGGCGGTGACCCACTTGAGGTAGTCGACGAGTTTCTCTTCGTTGGTCATCGGGCGTCCGGACCCTTCCGTGGGGTGGGTGGAGGTCACTTCAGGGCCCTTCCGAGCTCGTGGTCGATGAAGTCGAGGACCTCGTCGGCGGTGGCCGAGCGGAGCCGCTCCTCGAAGTCCTCGGTGTCCGGCTCCACCGGGGCCGCGGCCTCGTCGAGCCGGGCCAGGAGGGTGCGCAGCCGGACGGTGAGCCGGGCGCGGCCGGCACTGTCGGGGGCCATGCCCAGGAGGTCCGCCTCCAGCCGGGCGAGGTCGGCGAGGGCGGCCGGCTCGCGGTCGCCGCTGCCGAGCCGACCCAGCAGGTGGTCCGCGAGCGCGGCGGCGGTCGGGTGGTCGAAGACCAGCGTGGCGGGCAGCTTCAGCCCCGCGTCGGCGGCGAGCCGGTTGCGCAGCTCGACGGCGGTGAGCGAGTCGAAGCCGAGGTCCTGGAACCGGCGGGACGGGTCGATCGCGTCCTCGCCGCGGTGGCCGAGGACGGCGGCGATCTGGCCGCGCACGGCGGCCAGCACGATGCCGTGGTGCTCCTCGGGAGCCGCCGCGGCCAGCCGCTCGGCCAGCCCGGTGCCCTGCTCGACCCGTCGGGCCGCCGCCGGGACGAGACCGCGCAGTACGGCGGGCAGCATCCCGGCTGCGGCCTGCCGGCGCAGCACCGGCGGGCTGAGCCGGGCGGCGACCTGCGTCGGCCGGTCGGCGGCGAGGGCGGCGTCGAGGAAGTCGAGCCCCTGCTCGGCGGGCATCGCGGCCAGGCCGTCCCGGCCGAGCCTGGCCAGGTCGGCCCGGGACAGGCCGTCGGTCAGCCCGCTGGGCTGCTCCCACAGGCCCCAGGCCACCGACAGGCCGGGCAGTCCGGCGGCGTGCCGGTGTTCCGCCAGGGCGTCCAGGAAGACGTTGGCGGCGGCGTAGGCGGCCTGGCCCGCGTTGCCCAGGGTGCCGGCGAGCGAGGAGAACAGGACGAACGCGGTCAGGTCGAGGTGCTCGGTGGCGCGGTGCAGGTGCCAGGCGGCGTCGACCTTGGGCCGCAGCACGGCGGCGAGCCGCTCGCCGGTGAGGCCCGGCAGGGTGCCGTCGTCGAGCACACCGGCGGTGTGCACCACCGCGGACACCGGGTGGTCCGCCGGGACGGCCGCCAGGACGGCGCCCAACGCGGCGGGGTCGGCCGCGTCACCGGCGGTGATGGTCACCTCGGCGCCCAACTCCTGGAGTTCGGCGGCGATGTCGGCGGCGCCGGGGGCCTCGGGGCCGCGACGGCTGAGCAGTAGCAGTCGGCGCACTCCGTAGCGGGTGACCAGATGGCGGGCGGTCAGGACGGCGAGGGTGCCGGTGCCGCCGGTGATCAGGACCGTCCCCTCGGGGCCGAACGGGGCGGTGGCGGTCCCGCCCCCGGCCGGGCCGGCGGGACCGCGGGTGAGCCGGGGCACCGTGACGCCGCCCTCGCGGACCAGCAGCTGCGGTTCCTCGCCGGCCAGCGCGGCGGCCAGCGCCCGGTAGGACTCCGGGCGTCCGTCGTGGTCGGCCAGCACCAGCCGGTCCGGGTTCTCCGACTGGGCGGAGCGGATCAGCCCCCAGAGCGCGGCCGCACCGAGGTCGACCGGGTCGCCGCCGGGCACCGCACCCGAGGTGGCGACCAGTAGCCGGTGCTCGGCCGTCTTCTCGTCGGCCAGGAACTCCTGGACCAGGCCGAGCAGTTCGGCCGTCACGGCGTGCGCGCGGGCGACCGGGTCGGCACCGGTCGGGGCGGCGAACGGCTCCCCCAGCGGGTGGGCGTCCACCCCGGCCTCGCACAGCGCCGCGACCAGCTCGGCCGGGCCGACCACCGACCACGGGCCGGTGGCGGGACCGCCGGCGGGCCGAGCGGCAGCCGTCCATTCGACGTGGTGCAGCGGGTCGCGCCGGCTGGTGCGGACCGCGGCGAGCTGCTCGGGCGTGATCGGGCGCAGCGTCAGCGAACCGATCGAGGCGACCGGCCTGCCGTCCTCGCCGCTCAGCCGCAGCGCCACCTCGCCCGGGCCGGCCGGGGTGATCCGCACCCGCAGTGCCCGTGCGTCCGACGCGTGCAGGGCCACTCCGGTCCAGTTGAAGGGGAGGTGGACACCGGCCTCCGGCGTGCGCTCCCGGTCGGTGAAGGCGATCGCGTGCAGGGCGGCGTCCAGCAGGGCGGGATGGATGCCGAAGCCGGCCTGAACGGCGTCCGGCACCAGCGCCACCTCGGCGAACACGGTGTCGCCGTCGCGCCAGGCGGCCCGCAGACCCTGGAAGGCGGGCCCGTAGCCGAGCCCGGCCTCGGCCAGGTCCTGGTACAGCCCCTCGACGTCGACCGGCTCGGCGGCGGGCGGCGGCCAGGCGGCAGTATCGGTGCCCGCGGCCTCCGGGGTCTCGGCGGTCTCGGCGGTCTCGGCGACGAGCGTGCCGTGCGCGTGGCGCACCCAACTGTCCGCTGCGGTGGCCCCGGTGGGGCGCGAGTGGACGGTGACGGCGCGCCGTCCGGCCCGGTCCGCGGCCTCGACCCGGACCAGCAGCTGGGCCGTCTCCTCCGAGCCCACCGTGATCGGCGCCTCCAGGGTCAGGTCCTCCAACTGCCCGGCGCCGACGGCGGCGCCAACGTGCAGGGCCAGCTCGACGAAGGCGGTGCCCGGCAGGAGGACGGTGTCGAGGACGGCGTGGTCCGGCAGCCAGGGGTGGCGGGCGTGCGAGAGCGTGCCGGTGAACAGGTGGGTGTCGTCCGGCAGGGTGGTGGCCGCACTCAGCACCGGGTGGTCCACGGCCTGCAGGCCGGTGCTGGCGAGGTCGGTGGCCGAGGTGCTGTGCAGCCAGTAACTGTCGCGTTGGAAGGGGTAGGTGGGCAGGTCGATGGGGTGGGTGGGGGTGGTGGGGAGGGGCCAGGTGACGGGGGTGCCGGTGGTGTGGGCGTGGGCGG
>NZ_JBVHHY010000045.1:0-45630 GCF_055560835.1 Kitasatospora sp. NPDC023120
GACACACATGGCGGTGATCTTCGCGGACACCCGGACCGCGAAGATCACCGCCAGCGCATCACGCCACGCAGTTGATCAATTACCCAACACTTTCTCAGCCGACGGCGCGCTTGACCAGGTCGGCGATGCGCGCCTCGACCTCGGCGGTGACCTCGGCCAACGCGAAGTAGGTCGGCCACATCGGGCCCTCGTCCAGCTGCGCCTGGTCGCTGAAACCGAGCATGGCGTAGCGGGACTTGAACTTCTCGGCGCTCTGGAAGAAGCAGACCACCTTGTCGTCCAGCGCGTAGGCGGGCATGCCGTACCAGAGCTTGGGGGCGAGGCCGGGCGCGGCGGCGGTGACGACGGCGTGCACGCGCTCGGCCATCGCACGGTCGCCGTCCTGCATCTCGGCGATCTTGGCGAGGACGTCCCGCTTCGCCTCGGCGGCCTTCTCGGCCTTGGAGGCCTTGCGCGCGGCCTTCTTCAACTCCTGCGCGTGGTCCTTCATCGCGGCCCGCTCCTCGGCGGAGAAGCCCTCGTGCTTGCCGCTGCCGCTGCCGCTGCCGCTGCCGCTGCCGTTGCTGGTCATGGTCTCCCCTGTCGTCATGGGTCCCGATCGGCTCAGCTGCCCGGTCGGGCCCGATCGCCGTGATTCACATCCTGCCCCGTCCGCCCCACGGGCCGCCTCCGTGCTCACCACGGAAAGCGGCACGGACGGCGGGCCGGTGGGGGCCCGGCGAGGGCGGCGGACCGTACGGCCGGTAGCCTCACCCGGATGACAGCCCTGTTGAACGACGCCGTCCGCGCACTGCTCGACGCGCCCGTCCCCGCCGTCCTGGCCACCCTCAACCCGGACGGGAGCCCGCAGACCTCGGTGGTCTGGGTCGGCCGCGACGGGGACGAGGTGCTCGTCTCCACCGCCGCCGGGCGCCGCAAGGAGCGCAACCTGCGCCGCGACCCCCGCGCCAGCCTCACCGTCTACGACCCCGCCGACCCGTTGCGCTATGTCGAGATACGCGGCGCCGCCACCGTCACCGAGGACACCGGCCGCGCCGTCGCGGTCGCGCTCGCCGAACAGTACGAGGGCCCCGGCGCGGGCCGGGAGTACCTCGACCTGCTGGCGGAGGTCCTGCGCGTCGTCCTGCGGATCACCCCCGCCAAGGTGGTCGGCACCGCGGCCGCCTGACCCCCTGTCACCACAGCCGCCCGGGCTCGCGCCCGGGCGCCGACGGTCAGGCGACGAGGGCGGTACGGGCGGCGCGGTAGCGGCCGGGGGTGGTGCCGAACTGGCGGGCGAAGGCGTGCGAGAGCGCGTAGGGGCTGGCGTAGCCGACCCGGCGGGCGACGGCCTCCAGCGGGTCGGCGGTGCTGCGCAGCAGGCCTGCGGCCCGGGTCATCCGCCACCAGGTGAGGTAGGCCATCGGGGGCCGGCCGGTGAGCGTGGTGAAGCGGCGGGTGAGGGTGGCGCGCGAGACCCCGGCGCGGGCGGCCAGGGTCTCGGCCGTCCACGGGTGGGCCGGGTCCTGGTGGACGGCGGCGAGCGCGGCCGCCACCACCGGGTCCGTCAGCGCCGCGCCCCAGCCGTCGGCGCCGCGCCGGGTGGTCCAGGCCCGTACCAGGTAGACCAGCAGCAGGTCGATCAGCCCGGGCACGGCGAGTTCGCCGCCGGGGCGGGCGGCGGTCAGCTCGGCGCTCAACAGGTCGACGGCGGCGCGTAGTTCGGGATGCTCGCCGGTGCGGGTGGGCAGGTGGACGACCTCGGGCAGCTCGCGCATCAGCGGGTGCGCGAGCCCGTGGTCGAGGCGGTACTTGCCGCACAGCAGGTCCGCCGCGTCGGAGGGCTCGGGCGCGTCGGGCGCGGCTTGCGCGCGCCGGCGGGGGTCGAGCAGGGCGTCCAGCTCCGGCAGGCGCGCCGCCCGGGCGGGGGTCAACTCCTCGTCGGACAGGGCGTGTCCGCTGCCGTGCGGCAGCAGCACCGCGTCGCCGGGCTCCAGGCGCAGCGGGTCGCCCCCGTCGGCCAGCAGCCAGCAGCTGCCGGCCAGCACCACGTGGAAGCCCGCGCCCGCGTAGGAGGGGATCCGGGCGCCCCAACGCCCCGCCACCCGCAGCCGGTTGGAGGAGGGGCGGCCCGCCCGTACGGCGGCGATCGCATCGCTGACCACGTCCACCGGGCCATCGTAGCCGCGCAGCCGTTCCCCGGAGCACCGCCGCAGCGGACGCCGCCGGGCTCCCGCGCGTGAGCCGTTCGCGTATCGGAGCGAGTCATCGGCGCATTGAGCGGCTCACCCGGGCTTCCTAGGCTCGAGGAGCAGACAGACAGCGAACGGATCGACAGATGGAGGGGCGCACCGTGGAGCGGATCGTACTGGGGGACGTGGAGATCATCCGGGTGCTGGAGTTCCAGGGGCCGTTCGCGCCGGCGGCGGCGATCGTGCCCGACCTCGGCGAACCGGCCTGGACGGCCGCCGCCGACGGCGGAGCCGCCCTGGCGCCCGAACACTACGACCCGGCCTCCGGCGCCTACATCGGCGCGCTGCAGACCTGGGTGGTGCGCAGCGGGGGCCGGACGGTCCTGGTGGACACCGGCGTCGGCAACGGGCGCGAGCGGCCGTCGACACCGATGTTCCACCGGCGCGAGGGGCGCTTCCCGGAGCTGCTCGCGGCGGCGGGGGTGCGGCCGGAGGAGGTGGACGTGGTGGTGAACACCCACCTGCACGCCGACCACGTCGGGTGGAACACCACGGAGAGGGATGGGAGTTGGGTGCCGACGTTCCCCAACGCGCAGTACTACCTGCCGGCCGCGGACCGGGCGTTCTTCGACCCGGCCGCCGGGCACCCGGCCCGCGGCAACGGCGCGGTGGACCCGGCGCGGTGGGCGGAATGGGACCTGGTGTTCGAGGACAGCGTGGCCCCGGTCCTAGCGGCCGGGCAGGCGGTGCAGTGGTCGGGCTCGCTGCGCCTCGACGAGGCCCTGGTGCTGGAGGAGGCGCCGGGGCACACCCCCGGCTCGTCCGTGCTGCGGGTGGAATCCGGCGGCGAACGGGCGGTTTTCGTGGGGGACTTGATGCACTCGCCGGTGCAGCTGGCGCACCCCTCGTGCAACAGCTGCTTCTGCCTGGACCAGGCGCAGGCGGCGGCCAGTCGGCTGCGGATCCTGGAACGGGCTGCTGCGGAACGGGAGTTGGTGATCCCGGCGCACTTCGCGGGAGCGGGGGCGGCGCGGATCAGCCGCGCGGGCGCCGGATTCGCGGCCGACTGGGTGCACTGACGGCCCTGCCTGCCCGTCTGCCGCACGGGGGTGGGCAGACGGGCAGGCGGGTTCACGGGCCGGGGTTCACCGGGCGGGGTTCACAGGGCGGCGAGGAAGAGCCGGTGCAGGTCGGCCCGGATCCGCTGCTCGCCGAGCTCCGGGAGCAGCGCGCCGACGTGCTCGGCGGCCAGCGGCGCCAGCAGGGCGTGCGCGGTGGCCTCGGGGTCGGGGGCGGCGGCGAGCAGGATCGCCAGGTGGCGGTGCCAGAACCGGTAGGAGCCGATGCGGTAGCGGGCGCCGCGGGAGGCGGTCTCGGACATCCGGACCAGCGCCAGGTGCTCCAGCAGGTAGTCGAGGTAGGCGTCGAGGAACGCGGTGAGGCGCTGCGCCGCGGGGGCGCCGGGGCCCAGCGGCGCGGGCCCGCGCAGGACGGCCACTCCAGGCGGCGATCGACGCCGGCGCCGTGACCGTCGTCGACACCCTCGGCGGCCAGTCGGTGGCCGCGCCGCAGCCGGCGGCGGGCGGCGGTTACACCGACGTGCGCAAGTACCGCGAGGGCATCCAGGACTGGGTCGAGGCCGGCCTGCCCACCGAGACCGCCTGACGCCACCCGGCGGCGCCGGCGCTGACGGCCGCGCTGTCGAGGACTTCGGTTGCGAACCCGCTGCCGCACGCCCTCGGATCGCCCACGCCCCGACCGCGTGCGGGGAAGCGTTTGAACCCGCGTCTCCTGAGTGTCTGACCCGCCGTGCCATCCGACGGCGCGACAACTCCCCTGTAGGGGCAGGCATTCAGGCCCCCTTGCCCCGCACGTCCCGGCTGCGCCACCCTCGAACGGGGGCCCGGCCGGCCCCCGCGGGCGGGTGTCACGGAGGCCGACGGTGACAGAGCGCGGGCACCAGGACCCGGGAGCGCAGGGCCCGGAAGCGGCGAGCGGGCGGCAGCAGGCGCGGACGCCGCCCGCGGTGGCCGGCCAGTCGCGGTGGCGGGGGCTCGGCTACGGCCTGCTGGGCTGGTCCTCGCGGCTGCTGGGCATGTTCTTCGGCATGGCCGGCACCGAGCGGATGCTCCACCCGGACACCTTCGCCCTCCTCTACGGCAACCTCCCCGGGCTGGCCTACGGCTCGGGCAACCTCCTGATCCCCCTCAGCTTCCTGTTCCTGGTCGCCGGGAAGCGGCTCGTCCGCCGCCAACGGCAGCACCTCACCCCGGTGATCCGCTCGGCGCAGGAACTGGCGGGTGAGCGCTACGTGCTCTACCTGCGGACCTTCGACGACGACGAGCTGCGGACCGGCATGGAGGCCCCGCACGTCAAGGGCCCGCCCGCACTGGTGGCGTGGAACGCCCACGACTACCGCACGCAGGAGGAGGAACTGGCCACGGCGTTCGAGCGGGTCGCCCCGATGGTGGCCGTCGGCCGGCCCGACGAGGAACTGCCGCTGGTCGGCGCCCGGCGCCTCTACCTCCCCCCGGACGACTGGCAGGACACCGTACTGGCCCTGATCCGGGACGCCCGGCTGGTGGTCCTGGTCGCGGGCACCCGGCCCGGCTTCCTCTGGGAGCTGGTCCGGACCCTGCACCAAGTCCCGCCGCACCGCGTGGTGTTGCTGGTCCCCATGCAGCCCGGGGAGTATGCCGCCTTCCGCACCTCGGCCGAACGGGCGCTGCACGAGCACGCCCGCACCCTGCGCGAGGGCGGCGGCGAGCCGTGGTCGCCCCCCGCACTGCCCGACTACGCGGACGGCGAGGTGTTCGACGAGAACCTCGCGATCAAGGGCGCCGTCCACTTCGACCCCGACTGGACGCCCCGCTTCGTCCGGCTGGACACCTGGGATCCCGCCCACAGCCTGCGCTTCGCGACCCGCCACGCACGCCACCCGCTGCGCACCGCCGTGGAGTACGGGCTGCGCCCGGTCCTCGACCGCGCCCGGGACGAGCCCGAGGACGGGCACCGGTAGAGCGGTCTGACACCGCGCTCGCCGCGGGGCCGGTCGGGACGGGGCCGGTCGCCGCGGGCGGGTTCGCCCCGGCGGATCGCGCGTGCCGCCTCCCGGCCGGTCCCCTTCCGTCAGCCGTTGAGAGAGGCGGCGCCGATCGGCCCGCGCGACTTCAGGCAGCCACGCGCCGCGACCCCCCGCAAGTGCGGCCACCGCCCGCCCCGACCTCACAGCCCGTCAGACACTCCGAGCTGACCTGCGGGAATGCGGACCGCATGCGGATCGTGTGCGGACTTACCGGGATCAGTCGGGCGGAGCAGGCCCGTGGGCCCGTTCGCGTACCCCGGGGGAGGCGGCGGATTCCCGACGCCGCGTCACGTCCGCACCGCCCCGCGCGGCCGGCGCCCCCGGGAAGCACGCCGGCGGGTCCCGACGGGCGGCGGAGGGTCAGTTGTCCCCGAGCGCGATCTTGATGCCGAAGCCGACGAGCACCGTGCCGGTGAGCGCGTCGATGACCCGCTGCACCGAGCCGCGGTTCAGCCAGCGGCGGACGAGCTGGGTGCCGAAGATCAGCGCGCTGAACCAGGCCAGCCCCTCCAGGCAGTGCACGGTCGCCAGGACGACCCCCATCAGCAGGTGCGGGGCGCCGTCGGGGATGAACTGGGGCAGCATCGCCATGTAGAAGACGCCGTTCTTCGGGTTCAGCAGGCTCGTCCCCAGCCCGCGCGCCCAGGACCGCACCCACGTCGTCTCCACGGTCGGGGCTTCCGCCCCGTCCGCCGCATCGCCCAGCACGGGCCGCCCGCGCTCCTTGAACGTCCGCCGGATCATGCCGATCCCCAGCCACGCCAGGTAGGCGGCACCGGCCACGCGCAGCCCGTCGTACAGCAGATTGGACGCCGTGAGCACCGCCGAGGCGCCGACCGCGGCGGCCACGCCCCACACGAGCACGCCGCAGAGGATCCCCAGCGCCGTCGCGAACGCCCGGCGTCTGCCGAGGGTGATGGCCGAGCGCAGCACCAGAGCGGTGTCCAGGCCCGGCATGATGGTCATCATGCCCGCCGCCACGGCGAAGGAGGCAATAGCAGAGGAAACGGTCATGCGGTCATCCTGGAGCCGCGGCCGCGATGACGTCCAATGCGGCCCGCTTCACCGCGCATTAACAGGACTGATGTCGCTGCTCACCGGCGCTTCGCGGCCCGCTGCGCAGGAACGCGCGGGAAGCCGGCCGGCCCGACTTCCCGCGCAGCGGCAGGGGCTCGCCGGCCTACTCCGATACGATCTGCACCTTGTCGGCCTGCATGCCCTTCTGGCCCTGGACGGCCTCGAAGGTGACCTTCTGTCCCTCCACCAGGGACTTGAAGCCGCCCCCTTCGATCGCACGGAAGTGAACGAACAGGTCAGGGCCGGACTCCGGGGTGATGAACCCGTACCCCTTCTCGTCGTTGAACCACTTCACCGTGCCGTTCTGGCGCTCCGCCATGTGTCTTCCCTCAGCTGGTGCGAACCGTTGCGACCGAGATCCTTTCACGTTGTGTGAGGAAACGAGTGCCAAACGTCACGCGCGTCCGGTGTCGGTCACCCGCCTCACCCGCCTCACCGCCTCACCCGCCGTCAGGGCGCCTGCCCGCCCGCCCTGGCGCCTTTCCCGGGCCCGGCCCGTGAACGTCACGGAGCATCAGCGATACCGGCGGGGCAGGCCCCTCCGACCGGCCAGCGCGGGCCGTCCGGGTCGTGCAGCCAGGCCCACTGCCGGTCGGGGGTGACGGTGATGCCGTAGTCGTAGCGGCCGGGCCGCCCGAGGGCCTCCCAGCGGGACCAGGCCGCCAGCACCCGTCGCCGATCGGGCGCGGCCCGCCCTGGAACAGCACGGCGGCGGCGCCGGCACCTGCCCGTCCGCGTTGCCCGGCGGTGGGTCCCCCTGCCCCGGATCCGGCGGCGGTTTCTCGTGCTCGCCCCTGGACGGCAACCGCATGCTGCTCCCTCCGTGTGCGCGACGTGGTCGGCCGCCCATCCTCGCGCCGCACCGCGCCGTCCGGTAGGCGGCGTGCGGGAGCGCGCAGGGCGCGCACGTCGGCGGCACGCGTCGCGGCGACGGACCGGGAGTCAGCCGCCGCCCATGCCGCCCTGGGCGGCGACCATGGTCAGGCCCAGCCCACCCACCGCCCGGGCCAGGCCCGGGGCCTGCTCGGCGATCCGGTCGGTGAGTGCGGCGATCCGCCCGGCGTGCTCCCTGCGGTCGTGCCGGGAGAGCACCAGCTGCAGGTGCCCGTGGGCGGCCAGCGCCGCGAGGACCGCGTCGGAGAACGGCGCCCGGGCGACCGGCGCACTGCCGCGGACGAGCTCGGCCACCCGCGCCTGGAGGTCCAGGGCCTCGCGCGGATCCTCCACCGCCACGCTCCGCCGCGGCACGACCGGGCCGTAGGGGTCGCGGTCCGCCATGGTCACCACGCCGAGCACCGCGAGCCGCTCCTCCACGGCCTCCAGGGTGTCCTCGCGCCCGCGCCTGATCCACGACTTCCAGGTGCGCGGGTGGCCGCCCAGCTCGGCGAGCAGCGCGTCCAGGACCGGGTCCGCGGTGGCGGCGGCCGAGACGATCCGCACCCGGCCCGCCGCGTCCTCCGCGGCGGCGCCCCGGTGGGCCAGCTCGGCCAGCGCGGCCGCGCGCACCAGGAAGCCGGCCCGGGTGCGGTCCTGCAGGGACTGGGCCCGGGTGTCGAAGGCCAGCAGGTAGGCGTCCAGATGCAGTCCTCGGCTCATGCACCCGACGATACGGCGCTCCCGCCGGCCCGCCATCGACCCGCGGAACCCCGCCGCCGCCCCCGGTCGCCGTCCGCTACGATCCGGTGGATCTTGGTCGAGTGCGGGGGCGTTTCATGAGCGGTGGCGGGTTGCGACTGGTGGGGCTGGTCGCGTCGGTACGGATCCAGGCGGCCCTGCTGCTCCCGGTGAGCCTGGTGAGCTGCCTGCCGACCTTCGTCGGGGGCGCGCAGCCGTCGGACCCCGTGATGAGCGTGGGAACCGGCGTGCTCCTCTTCGCGGTGACGTTCTACGGACTCCTGCGGAACCGCCGGCCCTGGTACCAGGAGCGGCTGGAGCGGCTGAGTTCGCCGCCGTCGGCCGCGGAGGTGGTCGCCGAGGACAAGGCCTTCGACCTGTTCTCCCGCGGCCTCGCCGTGCCGCTGCTCGTGGTCCTGCTGATCGGACTCGCGGTCGGCTACGCGACGGGGGTGCCGGTCGGCATGCTCCTGGCGGGCATGGCGGCCGCGATGCTCTGGCAGTCCCGGTGGCTGGCAGCCGAGGAGAAGCAACTGGGCGGCCGCCTCCTGTGCCCGCACACCCCGTTCCTGGTCGCGGCCGACGACCCCAACGGCCCCGCGTACCGGCAGTCCCGCTTCTGGATCGTCCGCGAGAGCGCCTGACCGTCCGTCCGCCTGGGCGGCCTGAGTCGATGATGTTCGGCTACGGGTACGGCGACCACGGCGAGCGCCCGCTTGACGAGGACCGCGACGCCTTCGGCCCCGCCCAGCGCGACCCCTGGCTGGAACGCCACGTCGGCGCGATGCGCACCAAGGAGGAACTGGCCTTCACCGCCGACGGGTTGGAGGCCGTCAGCCTGCGCTTCGGCATGTTCTACGGCGCCGTGGCGCCGGCGTCACCGAGACCACCGTGCTGCCGATGCTGCGCAAGCGCGCCCTGCCCGTCGTCGCCGACCGGGGCCGCGCCCTGTCCTGGGTGGACGCGGCCGACGCGGCCCGCGCCGTCACCGCCGCGCTCGAGGGCGGCCGGGCCGGCCGGGCGTACGACATCGCCGACGACAACCCCGCTCGGCTTCGGCGCCCACGTCCGCGCCGTCGCCGCCGCCTACGGCACCCCCGCGCCGATGACCGTCCCGCTGTGGCTGCTGCGCCCGGCGCCGCTGGCGCACACCATCATGTCGACCGACCTGCGCCTGGCCAACGCCAGGGCCAGGGCCGAGCTCGGCTGGGCGCCGACCCACGCGAGCACTGGCCGGAATGGCCTGGCAGCCGGCGGCGATCAACGGCGAGGAGGGCGTGCTGTTCACGATGGGCGGCCACCCGGTCGGCGCGCTCACCTACGACATCGCCGACGGCCGCATCCGCAACCTGCGCTTCCAGGTCAACCCGGACAAGCTCCACGGCCTCGGCTGACGTTCGGGCCGGTGTCCGGACATTGACACCGGCTCTCCGCGGCGATCAAGGTGAGGGACATGACCCGTCCAGCCGTTCATCCCGCCGTCCCCGCCGCCGTCCCCGCCGCCGTCCCCGCCGCCGTCCCTTCCGACGACCCGGCCGGCCGCCCGGTGAGGGGCGTGCTGGTCACCGGGGCCTCGCGGGGCATCGGCCGGGCCGTGGCGCACGCCTTCGCCGCGCAGGGCGACCGCGTCGCCGTGCACTACGCGTCGAGCCGCGCCCGGGCCGAGCAGACCCTGGCCGCGCTGCCCGGCGAGGGGCACGTCCTGGTGCACGGCGACCTCGCCGACCCGGCCGCGGCCGAGCGGATCGCCGAGACCGCGGACGCCGGGCTCGGCGGGGTGGACGTCCTGGTCAACAACGCCGCCGTGGCCACCTCGGCGGCCAACGCCCACCCGGTGGCCGAGGTGTCGTACGAGGACTGGCAGCGCGTCTGGCGCGAGATGGTCGACGTCAACCTGCTCGGCGCGGCCAACCTCGGCTACTGCGTCGCGCGCCGCATGATCGCCCGCGGCGTACCCGGCCGGATCGTGCACATCGGCTCGCGCGGGGCCTTCCGCGGCGAGCCCGACCACCCCGCGTACGGCGCGAGCAAGGCCGCGCTGCACGCCCTCGGCCAGTCCCTGGCCGTCGCCCTGGCCCCGCACGGGATCTCCGTGACCTCGGTCGCGCCCGGCTTCACCGCCACGGACCGGGTCGCCGACCGCCTGGCGGGCCCGACGGGGCAGGCCCTGCGCGACCAGAGCCCGTTCGGCCGGGTCGGCACCCCGCAGGAGGTCGCCGCGGCCGTGCTCTACCTGGCCTCTCCGGAGGCGACCTGGGCTTCCGGTACGGTCCTCGACCTCAACGGGGCGTCACACCTGCGCCTTTGAGTCCCTGGCCGACCGCGCCCCCCGGCCGACCGGGCCCGGCGGCTCGCCGCTACGCCTCCAGGACCAGCTGCAGCAGCTCGCGCAGGGCCTCGCGCTGCGGGGTCGTGAGGCGGGCCAGCGGATCGGCGGCGAAGGGTGTGCGGGCGCGCAGGTCGGCGGCGACGGCACGGCCGGCGGCGGTGGCGCCGACGCGCTTGACGCGGCGGTCGGCCTCGTCGACGGTGCGCTCGACCAGGCCGCGCGACTCCAGCCGGTCGATGATCACGGTCACGTTGGACGGCTCCGCGTGCAGCCGTTCGGCGATGCGGCGCGTCGGGACCGGGCTCTCGGCGGCGAGCAGCGCCTTGGCCTGCAGCGGGGTCAGGTCGTGGACCGCGGCGGCGGCCTCGGACTCCTGGGTGTAGCGGCGGTAGACCGCCGCGAAGAGGCCGAGAACCTCCCCGCTGAGCTCATCCGATGGGTTGGACATGGGGTCCAGCGTAGCCAGGTGCTTGACAGGGTGGACTGTCGGCTCACATAGTTATGACCCATATTGGTTATGGACAATAAGTATCTGGAGGCCCCGATGAACACCGAGACCGTGAACACCGAGACCGTGAGCACCGAGAACCCGAGCGCCAGGACCGTCCTGATCACCGGCACCTCCTCCGGCATCGGCCTGGCCGCCGCCGTCGCCGCCGCCCGCGCCGGCTGGCGCGTGATCGCCACCATGCGCGATACCGCCAAGGCGGGCGCGCTGCTGGCGGCGGCCGAGGAGGCCGCGGTCACCGTCGACGTCCGGACGCTGGACGTGACCGACCCCGCCTCGGTCGAGGCGTGCCTGGGCGGCCTCGACCGGCTGGACGCGCTGGTCAACAACGCCGGCGCCGGCCACGTCGGCACCCTGGAGCAGGAGAGCGTCGAGGAGGTGCGCGCTGTCATGGAGGTCAACTTCTTCGGCGTCCTGCACGTCACCAAGGCCGCCCTGCCCCTGCTGCGCGCGAGCGGCGGCCGCGTGCTGACCGTCACCAGCGTCGGAGGCGTGATCGGCCAGCCCTTCAACGAGGCCTACTGCGCCGCCAAGTTCGCCGTCGAGGGCTTCATGGAGTCCCTCGCCCCGGTCGCCGCCACGGCCGGCGTGTCCGTCGGCGTGATCGAACCGGGCGCGGTGGCCAGCGAGTTCGTCGCCAACGTGGGCCTCGCCGACGACGCCCTCGAGCAGGCCGGACCGTACGCCCCGGCCCTCGCCGCCTATCTGGAGCGCACCCGTGGAGCCTTCGCCGCCGCGCAGACCCCGCAGGAGGTGGCGGACCTCGTCGTCGATCAGCTCACGACCGAGCGGCCCGCCTTCCGAGTGCTCACCTCCGACGCCGCGCGCGCCTTCGCCGGCACCAAGCTCACGGACCTCGACGGCTCGGCGGTCCAGGCGCTGACCGGTGCGTGGGTCGCCCGGTAGGCGCATCCGCCCCGCGAGGCGCCAGGCTGACGGGCGGTCAGCCGACTAGGCTCACCGCCAGCCACCTGACCAGCGGAAACGGCGAACCGCGGCCGCGGTACCGCAGCATCCGTGCACCCGCAGCATCCGTGCACCCGCAGCACCCGCCGTGTCCGCAGCACCAGGAAACCGCGTCGAGAGGCAGTGCGTTGAAGGTGACCGAGACCGTCCCCGGTTCCCCGTGTTGGGCGCAGCTGAGCGCCCGCGACCTCCCCGCAGCCCAGCAGTTCTACGGGGAACTGTTCGGCTGGACCGCCCGGACCGACCCGGACCCGCAGTACGGCGGCTACACCACCTTCTCCCTCGACGGTGCGCCCGCCGCGGCCGTGGCCCCGCTGATGAACCCGCAGCAGCCGGTGATGTGGCTGGTCTCCTTCGCGGTGGAGGACGTCGACGCCGTCTGCGCGACCGCCAAGGAGGCGGGCGCCCAGGTGTGGATGGGGCCGATGGAGGTCGGCGACCTCGGCCGCTGGGCGCTGCTCAGCGACCCGACCGGCGCGCCGTTCGCCGTCTGGCAGGCCCGCGGGTTCGGCGGCTTCGGCGTGGTGGACGAGCCGAACGCCTTCGGCTGGATCGACCTGTCGACCAGGGACAGGGACGCCGCGGTCGCCTTCTACCGGAACGTCTTCGGCTGGCGGGTCTGGCCGGACGACACCTACCCGATGGTCGGACTCGCCGACCGGATGTTCGGCGGCGTGATGGCCATGGACGACTCCTTCCCGCCGGAGGTCCCGTCCCACTGGAAGCCGTTCTTCCGGGTCGCCGAGGTGGACGCGGCCGCGGCGACCGCGGCGCGCCTGGGCGCCGAGGTCCTGCACGGGCCCGTCGACGTGGAGATGGAGAACGGCCCGAGGCTCGCGGTGATCCGCGACCCGCAGGGCGCCGCCTTCGGCGTCTTCGCCCCCCGCGCCTGACCCGCCACCAGGAACGCCCACCCTTTTCTCCGGATACCCGGCCGAAACCTTCCGCCGACCGCCCGTCAATTTCCCTCCATTGTCGAGGGCATCGGGCGGTCGGCGCCCGCATGACCGCAGGTCAGGGCCGATTGTCAGTGCCCCGCCGTAGTGTTGGATCCAACGTCGGAGGGGGCGCCGGAAAGGCGTCGAAATGGCGTTGGAACGGCGCCGGAATCGGCGTCGGAAAACACGCCGGAAAAGGGTGGAGCCATGTCTGCGAACAGGATCAAGCACAAGGTCAACCACGTCTCGCTCGTGGTCGACAAGTCCGGTTCGATGCGCCAGCACGAGGCGCAGCTCGTCCGGGTGGTGGACGAGTTCGTGAAGGGCCTCCAGGAGGAGTCCGACCGGCTCGGGCACGAGACCCGCATCAGCCTCTACGCCTTCGACCACGAGGTGCAGAACCTGGTCTGGGACATGGACGTCAAGCACCTGCCGTCCCTGCGCGGCCTCTACAAGGTCGACGGCGGCGCGACGGCGCTGATCGAGGCGGCCGTGAAGTCCGTCGACGACCTGAAGAACATCTGGGAGGGCTACGGCGAGCACTCCTTCCTCCAGGTCGTCGTCACCGACGGCGAGGAGAACGCCTCCGGCTGGTCGCAGAGCGGCCGGATGCACACTACGGCCGGCAGCCGGGGCAAGGCCGTCCTGCAGGACTGGATGGGCCGCATCCAGGGCGCCATGGACGGCCTCCCCGACCACTGGACCTCGGCCATCCTGGTCCCGAACTCCCTGGCCAAGCGCACCGCGCAGGAGTACGGCTTCCCGGCGGGCAACATCGCGATCTGGGACGCGGACTCCAGCAAGGGCGTCGAGGAGGCCATCGGCACCGTCAAGTCGGCGGCCACGAGCTTCCTGCGCGGCCGCGAGCAGGGCGTGCGCGGCACCAGGAACCTGTTCGCCATGGGCCAGGACCTGAACACCGCCGACGTGAAGGCCAACCTCGACGCCCTGGACACCGGCAAGTACATCCTGATCCCGGTCGACCAGCAGATGCCGATCCGCGACTTCGTCACCAGCGCCGGCCACGCCTACACGACCGGCTGCGCCTTCTACGAGCTGTCCAAGCGCGAGAAGATCCAGGGCTCCAAGCAGCTCGCCGTGGCGGAGAAGGACCCGGCCACCGGCCGGATGACCGGCCGGGTGTTCTCGGGCCCGGCGGCGCGCCGCCTGCTCGGCCTGCCGTCCTCGGAGGCCACGGTGAAGCCGGGCGACAACCCCTCGTACACCGTGTTCGTCCAGTCGACCTCCGTCAACCGGAAGCTGGTGTCGGGCACCAAGCTGCTCGTGATGCTGTAACAGGGGCGGTGCGCCCCGACGGGGTAGCCCGGGCGGTGCGCCCCGAGGGGCGGCCCGGGCGGGGCGGTGTCCCGACGGCTAGGAGAGCGCCGCGAAGCCGGTGCAGAGCAGGCGGACGCTGCGGGCGAACTTCTCGTCCTGGCCCAGGGGTCCGAGCAGCGGGCCCATGACCAGGGGGAACCGCTCGCACAGGTCGGCGCGGAGCTCGGCGGTGACGGGCGGCGGCGTCGCCGGCTGGTTCTGCTCCTGGAGCACGAAGCCGGTGACATGGCTGAGCAGGGTGTCGGCGGCGATGCCGCAGTGATCGGCGGGCAGGCCGGCGTCGAGGAGGGTGCGCAGCAGGCGCTCCATCAGGGAGAGGGCGCCGGTGCTGAGCACGCCGGGGCTCTCGGCGAGGAGCTGGGCGCCGCCGGGGTGCTGTTTGATGCTCAGCCGCAGGGCGGTGGCCTGGGCCTCGATGCGGTCCTGCCAGGGGGCGGCGGGCGGGAGGGCGGCCAGGGCCTCGGTGCCGGCGTCGTAGGCCCGGCGGCAGACCCGGTCGGCCATCAGGGTGAGCAGCTCGTCCTTGCCGCGCACGTGGTAGTAGAGGCTGCCGGCGTGGGCGTCCAGGCGGTCGGCGACCTGGCGCATGGACAGGTTCTGGTAGCCGACCTCGGCGAAGACGGCCATGCCCGCGTCGACGATGCGCTCCTTGGTGAGCTTCATGCGTCCCACCGTACAGCGATTTCCAACACCGTTCGAAAGCTGTGCTAGTTTTGCGCCGTCAGGTTTCGAACGGTGTTGGAAAGCGCCGCAACCGGGGGGAGGGCCAGGCGGATGGGGGCGATCGTCTTCAACGTGACCACGGCCGCGCTGATGGTCATGATGGTCAACTGCGGGCTCGGCGTGGTCGGCCGCGACACCCTGCGCGGACGGCCGCTCCCGTGGGCCGCGATCGCCCTGACCGCGCTCGCCGTCGGCGGCGTCCTGCTCCAACTGGCCTGGCCCGGCGCGATGGACGCGCTCGACGCGGACCCCGCCAAGTCCGGCTGGTGGCGCGAGTTCACCTCGGTGTTCATGCAGAACGGCGGCCTCTTCGGCGGCCTGTGGAACATCGTCACCCTCGCCGCCGTCGCCGCGCTCGCCCAGTGGTACTGGGGCGGCCCGCTCACCCTCGCCTTCTTCCTCGCCGGGATCCTGCTGCCCGGCCGGATCGACACCCTGATCGGCATCGGCGACGGCCCCAGCACCGACCCCCGCAACTTCGCCGGCAGCTCCGGCGCCACCTACTTCCTCGGCGCCACCCTCGCCCTCGCCTTCCTCACCCGCACCCGCCTGCCCAAGGAGCTCGCCCTGGCGGCCGGCGTCCCGGCGCTCGGCCTCGCCATGTGGATCGCCCAGGACAACGGCCACGGACTCGTCTGCGGCTACGGCTTCGCCCTCGCCGCGGCGGCGTGGGCCGTCCGCCGCCGCCTGGCCCGCCCGGTCCCCGGCCGCACGGCCTGACGGCCTGACGGCTCGACCCGCGGCCTTCCCGGCCGGTCGGCGGCGCGCGGTCAGGCGCCGAAGACGGCCGCGGGGTCGCCGGTGAACCAGGTGTTGTCGATGCGCATCCGCCGGATGAGCCAGCGGCTGCCGTCGCGCACCAGGTCGACGGTGTAGGGGTTCTTGAGCAGGGCGTGCGCGCCCGGGTCGCCGGTGAGCAGGTGCTGGGCCTCGACCAGCGCGGTGAGGCGGGCGGTGTCCCCGTCGATGCGGATGCGCGGGTTGGTGACCTGGTGGGTGGTGTCCACCCGGCCGGTGAACATGGCCAGGATGGTGTCGACGATGGCGTCCCGGCCGGTCATCAGGGGCGGCTCGGCGCCCCAACGGGCGGCGGCCGGGCGGAAGTCCAGCTCCGCGTCGGCGGTGAAGGCCGAGGCGAAGAGCTCGCGGTCTTTCAGGTCCTGGCCGAGGCCGAACCGGTAGAGGGCGTCGGTGATCTCGGCGCGGTCGCGCAGTTCGGCGACGACGGCGGCGGTGTGGCCGGGCTGCGCGGCCAGGGCCTGCAGGGGGTGGGTCGTCATGGTGTCCGTCATGGTGTCCTCCGCGGAGTGGGACGGGTGGGGTCCGACGTCACCCACTCTGCTGCCGTGATCGCCGGCGAACAACGGCCGTCTGCGCAATGATCGTGAACTCGGGCTTGACGACAGGGTGGCGTGTGATCGAGCGGTACGAGGTGGAGTCGTTTCTGGCACTCGCGGAGGAGCTGCACTTCGGGCGCACCGCCGAGCGGCTGCGGGTGTCCACCGCGCGCGTCAGCCAGACCATCCGCAAGCTGGAGCGGCGGGTGGGGGCGCCGCTGTTCGTGCGCACCAGCCGCCGGGTCGAACTCACCCCGCTCGGGCGTGCGTTGGAGGCCGAGCTGAGACCGGCCTGGGAGGCCGTGGGCGCGGCGCTGCAGGGAGCCGTCGACGCCGGGCGGGGCCTGTCCGGCAGCCTGCGGGTCGGCTACGTCGGTGCCGCTGCCGGGCAACTCCTGATCGGGGTGGGGGAGTTGTTCCGGGAACGGGCCCCGGACTGTGAGGTGCGGCTCCGGGAGGCCCGGACGACGGAGACGGTCCGCTGGCTGCGCGAGGGTGACGCCGACCTGTGCCTCGCCCCCCTCCCGGTGCACGAGCCCGACATCGTCCGCGGCCCGGTCCTGGTGCGCGAGGCCCGGATGCTCGCCGTCCCCGCCGGGCACCCCTTCGACCGCCCGGACGGCGCCCCGGTCGAGGACCTGGCGCGGGTGCCGGTGGTGCGGCTGCCGGACGGCACCGCCGTGCCGGCGCGGCGGGCGGACCACGTGCCCGACCCGGTGGCCGAGACCGTCCAGGAGGCGCTCACCCTGGTGGGGGCAGGGCAGGGGGTCCTGCCCGTC
The DNA here is from genome assembly GCF_055560835.1 of Kitasatospora sp. NPDC023120. Classification (NCBI taxonomy): domain Bacteria; kingdom Bacillati; phylum Actinomycetota; class Actinomycetes; order Kitasatosporales; family Streptomycetaceae; genus Kitasatospora; species Kitasatospora sp. NPDC023120. The sequence continues at coordinate 16,866 of NZ_JBVHHY010000045.1, forward strand.
GGAGCCCACGCCCGGCGCTACTATCCGCGCCCCGACGTCGCCTACGTCCCCCTCGTCGGCGCGTCGCCGCTCGAATGGGGCCTGGTCTGGTCGCGCGAGCACACCACCGCCCGCGTCCGCGCCTTCGCCGAGGCCGCGGCCGACCTGGTCGGCGACCTGCCGTGAGGGCCGTTCGGCGCCCCGGCCGGGGGCGGCTCCCCGGCGCCCTGGCACCGACAGCCCCGGCGCGGCCCGGAAAAGTTTTTTGGATCCACCTGCAACCCCCGCGGGTGCCGCACGTCTAGTGAAGTGAGAGGCGCGGAAGGGGGCCACCTTCCGGCGGCGGGGGAAGCCCCGCCCGCGAGCCGGCGGGTCCACAGGTCCATGGGCCCCGCCCCGGCCGCTCGCCCGCTCACTCGCTCGTGTGTCCAGCCGCTTCCGGCGCAGCCGAACCCCGCGTTCGCCATGCCCATGCCAACATGTTCCAGGGGGGAACCATGTCCAGCACCACCATCCGCGTCCGCCGGTCCCGCCGTGCCGTCGCCGCGGCCGCCGCGCTCGGTGCCGCCGCCCTCGGCGGCTCGCTCGCGCTCCCGGCGCAGGCGGCCTTCGCCGAGGACGCGAAGGGCGCGACGACCGCCAAGACGGGGACGCTGACCGTCCAGGCCCCGGCGGTGGTCGGCTTCGCCGGGCAGCCGGTCGCGTTCACCGAGACCCTCACCAACACCGGCGCCGAGTCCGCCGTCTTCGCGCTGCTCCTGCAGACCACCACCGAGGCGGGCACGCCGCCGCACGCGATCACGATCGACTACAAGGACCCGGCGAACGGTGCGTGGAAGTCCGTCCCGCTGGCGTTCCACCCCGGTACGGACGAGGCCACCTACGACGGCGCGACCGGCGGCATCACAGTCGCGGCCGGCGCGACCCTGAAGCTGGACATGCGCATCGGCGCCCCGATGGGCCTGCCGCACGACGGTGCGAGCAACGGCGGCTTCCACTCCATCACCCTGAGCTCCCGTCTGACCCGGCCGGGATCGGGGGAGAACCTGGCCGAGCAGGTCAGGACGATCAAGGTCGAGTCCATCGGCACCTTGCTGGCCCGCGTGCCCGCCACAGCGGTCGCCGGCGGCGAGCCGATCGAGTTCGACGCGGTGCTGGCCAACCCCACCCCGTCCGCCTACGTCAACCTCGGCAACGTGCTCTTCACCGACGCCCACGCCACCGTCCAGGTCCGCAAGGCGGACGGCACGTGGACCACGCTGAAGAAGGTCTCCGGCGGGGACCCTGACGGCAAGCCCGGCGTCTACCTGCAGGGCCGCAACTCCTCCATCGGCGCGGGGAGGACCACGGTGACCCGGGTGCGGGTGTCCTACGACAGGACCACGCCGCCGGGCGTGACCGAGATCAACCCGTGCGTGTTCGTCAACGAGGGGTCCACCCCGTTCCTCGGGACCACCCTGTGCGACCAGGGCAGCACCGTCAAGGTCGTCGCCCCCACCAAGGCCCCCACCGAGACCTCCGACAGCACCCCCACCGAGACCTCCGACAGCACCCCCACCAAGGCGCCCGCCGGCACCCACGCCGGCGCCCCCACCAAGGCCCCCGCCGAGCCCACCACCCCCGAGACCGGCACCAAGCCCGCCACGGACGTGAAGCCCGCCACCGACACGACGCCCCTCACCGAGGCCGAGCCGGTGGCCCCCGCCCCCGGCGCAGCCGCCCCGGCCGCCCCCGTCGCGGGTGGACTCGCCGCCACCGGCGCCGAGTCCGACACCATCACGGCCGCGGCCGCCGCGGCGCTCGCCACCCTCGGCACCGGCGTGATCCTCCTCGCCGCCCGCCTGCGCCGCCGGTCCTGAACCACCCATGCCGCCGTGCCCCCGGTCACCCACCCGGGAAGGCACGGCGGCATCATCCGCGGAGACTGCCGCAGCTCGCAGGCCGCCGAGAACCACCGCGTCAAGGACCCGTTGCCGCGGGTCTGGACAGCGGTGCGGGAGTCGGCCAGTGTTCACCTCCATGACTCTCCCGCTCCCCGAGCACCGCCCCGGTGCCGCGCGCTCCGCGCTATTCGAGGCGGTCACCGCGGTCGGCGACGAGGCCGTCGCGCTGCTCGCCGGCTGCCGCGGCGACACCCCGATACCCGGCGCCCAGTGGACGGTCGCCGAGGCCGCCGCCCACCTGGCGATGGCCAACGAGCTGATGGCCGCACTGGCCGCCGGCGAGGAACGGACGTACGGGGACGGCACCGCGGGCTCGCTGGCGGCGGCGAACGCGGCCTCGCTGGCCGCCCGGCCGGAGCGGGACCCGGACGTGCTCGCCGAGGAGATCGCCCGGCAGGCACGGGAGTTCACGGCGGCAGCCGGTCGACGGGCCGGCCACGAGCCGGTGCTGACCCCGCTCGGCCCGATGGACCTGGACACCCTCGGCGCCTACCTGCTGACCCACATGCTGGGCCACCTCTACGACATCGCCTTCGCCCTGGGCCGCCCGCACCCGATCGACCGGCACCGCGTCGGGCTGACCATGCCGTTCCTGCGCACGGCCATGCCCAAGGTGACGGACGCCCGTGCCGCGGCCGGTCACAACGCCTGCTACCGGCTGCGGGTGCGCGGCCTGGGCGGGTTCGCGGTCACGTTCACGGACGGCGCCGCCGCGGTGAGCCAGGAGCCGCCGCGGCGCCCGGACTGCACGATCCTCACCGAGCCGGTCGCCTTCCTCCTCCTCGCGCTGGGCCGCCGCACCGCCGCCGGCGCCCTCGTCCGCGGCCAGGTGCTCGCCTGGGGCCGCCGCCCGTGGCTGGCCCCGTCCTTCCCCGGCCTGTTCACCGCCCCCTGAGACGCCGCCTGAGCTGTCGCCCCCTGATTTGAGTACGGCTACTCAGGCGGCCCGCCGCGGCGCTCCGCGAGCATGGCGGTACCACCCCGCCGACGGCCCCGAAGGAGCCCCGTCCCATGCTCAGCCGGATCGCCGACACCCTGGTGCCCGTCCTCGGCCGCCTGTCCGTCACCTCCGAGGTGGCGGGCCCGGTCGCCCCGGGCAGCATCGTCGCCGCCAACCACAGCTCGACCGCCGACCCCGGCGTGGTACTGGCCGCACTGCGCCGCCTGGGCACCGAGCCGGTCGTGATGGCAACGGCCGGGCTGTGGCGGGTGCCCGTGCTCGGCCGGGTGCTGCGCACCGGCGGGCACATCCCCGTCCACCGCGGCACGGCCCGGGCGGCCGAAGCCCTCGACTCGGCCGCGGCGGCACTCGCGTCCGGCCGGGTCGTGCTGATCTACGGCGAGGGCGGGCTGCCCAAGCGCCGGGACTCCCGCGACACCGAACCCGGCGCCTTCCGCACCGGCCTGGCCCGCCTCGCGGCGGCCAGCGGCGCCCCCGTGGTCCCGCTCGGCCAGTGCGGCGCCCGCCGCCTGAGCTCGGGCAGCACCGCCAAACAGCTCGCCGGCTTCGCCACCGCCCCGTTGCGCCGCCCCGCCCTGCACGTCCACCTCGGCACCCCGCTCCACCTCGAGGGCGACGTCACCGAGGCGACGGCCACCGCCCACCGCGCCGTCACCGCCGCCTGGCACACCGCGGAGCAGCGGCAGCGCGGGCGGGACCGGCGGGCGTAGGACGGGCGGGTTCCCGGGCGGCTCTGCCCGTGGCGAATCTGCGGCGGGCAGAGAAACCGCATCCAGGGGCCCGCCGGGGCCGAGAGTGGAGTCGACGGAACCCCTCCCCGACAAGGAGACCCGATGGCCCTGCTCACCACGCCCCCGCCCCGCGCGGGGGAGGGCGACACCGCGCCCAGTCCCTTCGACGACCACCTCGCGGCGCAGCTGCTCGCCCAGCGGATCGTCCTGCTCGGCACCCAGGTCGACGACGTGTCGGCGAACCGGGTGTGCGCGCAGCTGCTGCTGCTGTCCGCGGAGGACCCGCGCAGCGACATCTGCCTGTACATCAACAGCCCCGGCGGGTCGGTCACCGCGGGCCTCGCCATCTACGACACCATGCGGCTCGTCCCGAACGACGTCTCGACGCTGGCGATGGGATTCGCCGCCAGCATGGGCCAGTTCCTGCTCACCGTGGGGGCGCCCGGCAAGCGGTTCGCGCTGCCGAACGCGCGGATCATGATGCACCAGCCCTCGGCGGGCATCGGCGGCACGGCCGCGGACATCGTGATCCAGGCGGAGAACCTCCAGTTCACCAAGGAGGCCATCGAGCGGATCACCGCCGAGCACACCGGGCAGAGCGTGGAGACGATCGCGCGCGACGGCGACCGGGACCGCTGGTTCACGGCCGAACAGGCCAAGGAATACGGGATCGTGGACAAGGTGGTGGAGTCGCTCGCCGACATCCGCCCGGCCTCCTCGCGCCGACGGATGGGGCTGTGACATGGGCTCGTACACGGTTCCCTACGTCATCGAGCGCACCGCGCAGGGCGAGCGCTCCTACGACGTCTTCAGCCGGCTGCTGAACGAGCGGATCATCTTCCTCGGCACCGAGATCGACGACGGCGTCGCCAACGTGGTCATCGCGCAACTCCTGCACCTGGAGTCGGAGAACCCGGAGCGCGAGATCTCGATCTACCTCAACTCGCCCGGCGGATCGTTCACTTCACTGATGGCGATCTACGACACCATGACCTTCGTGCAGGCACCGATCTCCACCTTCTGCGTCGGCCAGGCCGCCTCGACGGCGGCGGTGCTGCTGGCCGGCGGGGACCCGGGGCGGCGGTTTGTGCTCCAGCACGCGCGGGTGCTGCTCGGCCAGCCCGCCAGCGGCGGCCGGCAGGGCACGGTCTCCGACCTCAGCCTCGCGGCCAAGGAGATGGTCCGCATCCGCTCGCAGGTGGAGGAGGTCCTGTCCCGGCACACCCGCCACGACGTGGCAACGCTGCGCGCGGACATGGACCGGGACAAGGTGCTCAGCGCCGAGGAGGCCGTCGCCTACGGCATCGCCGACGAGGTGCTGAGCCGACGGCTCCCGTTCGCCTGACCCCGCGCCGCGGCCGAGGGCCGGGCCGGCGGCCGGTATCACGGGGGTGTACCGGCCGCCCGGCCCGGTCAGGCGACGAGGCAGAGCCCGTCGTACCGCGCCGTGGGAGACGTACGGCGGCCCAGGCCCGCCCGGTCCACCCGGACCGTCCGGCTCGGGGCGTACCGGGCCAGCTCGTCCTGGGCGAGCGAGAGCAGGTCGCCGAGGCCGAGCCCCAGGGCCCGGGCGGCGGCCGCGAGCACCTCGGAGGAGGCCTCCTTGCGCCCGCGCTCCAGCTCCGACAGGTACGGCATCGAGATCCGGGCCGCCTCCGCGACGTCCTTCAGCGTGCGTTCCTGGGCGAGCCGCTCGCGCCGCAGCACGTCGCCGACCACGTCGCGCCACAGCGGCTCCCTCGGCGCGGGTGCCGGCGGTGCCCCGACCGGCCGCTGCTGACTGCGGGTCACCCCGTCGGACGCGGGCGGCGAGGCCTGCGGACGCAGGGGGATGACGCGGGCTTCGTTCGGCGCATGGGGCGCAGGAGTGCTCACCCCTCCAGCCTAGGGATCCGGGCCGCCGGGGGAAGGGCGCGGCGTTCTGCCCTGGGTGAAGCCGTACGACCGGGACGGCGCACGGCGTCACCCATGCCGCCATCGGCCGTCAGCCGTCAGCCGTCAGCAGTCGTTCGTCGGTTGTCAGTCGTCGGCGTCCGTGGCCCCGGCCGGCTGTCCCGTGTGCCACGACAGCTCGATCTCGCCGTCCTCCAGCTCGACCTCGATCTCGGTGCGGAGCTCGTCGGGGACCCGCAGCGTCAGCTTCCCGGGTCCGAGGTCCAGCTCGGCCTGACCGCCGCGCCGCAGAGCGGCCGCCAGCGCGTCGAGCTGATCAGCGGCCTCCTCGCGCGACAGGGTGCGCTTCTGTTCGAACTCAAGGTCCTTCACGGGTGCCTCCGGGCGGACAGCGGCGGACAGCAGATGCCTCCCATTCTCGCGCCGCCGCCCTCCACCGGCCCGGCGTGCACGGACCGTACGCGCTGCCCGCCCCGTCCCGCGCCCGTCCCGCCCGTCCCCGGCGCGTCCGCTCAACAGCAGTAGCCGGCCGCCTCGGCCCTGCCGAAATCGCCTGCGGCGAACGCCCCGGCGGGGATGGTGAAGTACAGCGTCCCGGCATCGCCCCAGCCCCACCCGAGGTCGGCGTCCTCGGCGAGCTGGAGCAGATGGACGGCAGGGCCGTCGTCGTCACGGGCGGTCACCGGCACCGTGTACGAGGTGTCGGGCCAGCCGAACGCGCAGTGGTGCCCGGCGGTGTTCCCGTCGAGGTCGGCCATCGCGTCGAGGATGAGCGAGGGCGCGCCCCAGTGCCGGTCCTGGTCGTACGCGAGGTCGCCGTCCTCGAGGTCCCAGCCGTCCGGGAGCATCGTCACCTCGACCGCGTGGACGGGCCGCGCCGGGTAGCGGCGGGCGGGCTCGGGAGCGGCCGCCGCGACCGCCCGCGCGGGATCGGCGGGCACCACCCGCCACGCGTCGGGACTGTACGGGTCCAGCTCGCAGTACTCCTCGTACGGCACGTCGGGATCGAGGTAGAAGAAGTTCAGCAGCCCCGGCCGCACAGGCAGCCGCCTCCCGGGCCACTGTTCCCCGAGCCACGCGGCGAGCGCGTCGGTGTCGAGCACGGCGTGCAGGGACAGCGGGACGCCCTCCGACTCCGGCCACGGGGTGCCCGGTTCGAGCAGCGCGGGCCCGCCGAGCCGGGACCGGCCTGCGGCGGGCGCCTCCGGCGAGGCCGGGACCAGCCGGAAGCCGCGCCGGGCCATCGCGGCGAACTGCCGCCCGGCCTGCGGGCCCAGCCGCTCCACACACAGCCGGCGCATGACGGCCGGGTCGTCGAACTCCATGCGGGGATCCTCTCAACCCGCGCGCACCACCCCGCGCGGCCCCCCCCCGGAGGCAGGTCTCAGGCGGTCGCCACGGAGCGGGGGAAGGCGAAGACGCCGTCCGGGTCGTAGCGGCGGGCGACGGCCTGCAGCCGGGGGAGGTTCGCGCCGTAGTACGCGCGGCCCCAGTCGGGCAGCGTGGCGTCGATGTAGTTGACGTGCGCGCCGAGCCGGTCCAGTCCGTCGCGGACCGCGTCCACGGTGGTGCGGACCCGGTCCTCGTTGAGGGTCGTGGCGCCGGCGTAGACCTGGGCGCTGGCGAGCGAGTCGCGGTGCGGGAAGGCGGTGGCGCCCGGCGCGGGCTCGCCGACGGCGCCGCCCAGCGAGTCGAGCAGCAGGTCGACGCCGGTGCGGCCCGCCATCAGCTCCGTGACCTTCGCCGGATCCAGCGGCGCCGGCCCCAGCATCCGGGAGACCGCGACGAAGCCCGCCCGGGGCAGGACGCCACCCTCCCAGGTGGGGTGGCACTGGGCGAGGGTGTCGTTCGAGCAGCCCGCCATGAACCGGGAAGGCCGCCAGCGCGCGGGCGGGAGTGCCACGGGTGGGAGTGCCGCGGGCGGCGGCCAGGGTGGCGGTGGCGCCGAGGGCGGCGAGGAAGCGTCGTCGGTCGAGGGTCATGGCGCGCCCTTCTCGCGTGCGGCCGTCGGTCCTTCGCGGGGCGTCAGCGCGGGTGGCCGGCGTCGTCCGTGGTGAGGACCTGGGTGTTGAACTTGATCTGCCACACGACGACCTGCCCGTCGGAGTGCTCGCACACCACGGCGCCGTCCTGCCAGGTCCCGTTGTCCGGGTACCAGCGGCTGCCGACCGGGTCGCCCTGGTTGAGGTGGACGTCGTGGACGCCGAGCCCGTCGTCGAAGCGCTGCCCGAACACGTAGATCCTGCTCGCGGCCCGGACGTGCGGGAGCAGGACGTCCAGCGCGTTGTCGCCGTTGCTGCTCACCCACGGGAAGGCGCGCACCGGCAGGCGGGCGGCCAGCCGGTCGGCGAGGTCCGGTCCGAAGGCGGGGGAGCCGGGTGCGGGGCGGGTCAGGGCGAGGCGGACCTTGCGGAGCAGTGCGGCCAGGGCGGCGAGCCAGGTGGTGTCCTGGAGCGTCGGGCTGCGGGCGTAGTCGAGCGCGCCGGAGTCCGGTGTGGAGGCCAGCGGGTGGAATCCGTCGGCGAGGGCCCGGACGGTGGCGATGTGGTCCACCGTCAGGTCGTCCACCAGCCGGTAGGCGACCCCGATGTCGGTCGGCGCGTCGACGTCGAGGGCGGTGGGGCAGAGGCCGTCGGGCGTGGCGAGGGTGAGGTGGCCGTGGTACCAGTGCCCGAAGTCGTGGGACGGGTCCCGGGTGAACGAGTGGAACGTGCCGGCGGCGACGCCGTACAGGGGGAGGGGCATGGCACCAGCATCCGGGCCCGGGTCGTGCCTGCCACCCGCCGACAGCCGTGCGTGTGACGCGGTGCCCGCCCCCTGGCAGGCCTCCGCCCCCACCCGGCCGGTCGTGGTGTGAACGACCGGCCGGGCGGGGGCGGGGGAGGAGCGTTCCCCGGCCGCTACCTGCCCTCCAGGGCCGCCACCAGCTGGGGCAGGTGGCCGCCGGCCACGGCGAGGGCCAGGTGGTCGTGGTAGTCCCGGCTGTGCACGATCAGGCCGTCACGCACCCGCAGCACCTGGACGTTCGCGGCCTCGAAGCTGCGCCCGGTGTCCCGGTGGTGCGCCAGGTAGTCGAACTCGGCGACGACCACCTCGGGGTCGTCGGTCTCCCGCACCACCACGTTCCGTGCCCGCAGCTCCAGCGGCGACTGCGCGCCGACCTGCGCGAACCGCTCGGCGAGGACGGCCCGCCCCTCGAAGCGGCGCGGCCCGACCGGCTCGAAGACGGTCTCCACCACCGCGTCCTCGGCGTAGAGCCGGGCCAGCTCCGAGAACCGCCCCGCGGTGATGCCCTCCAGCAGCTCGAGGAAGACCTCGCGCGGCGTCGGTGTTTCGGACATGATCAACCCCCAGGATCGCGCCGCTAGAATCGGACCAGCGACTCCGCTTGGAACGATACGGACTGACCGCTCCGGTTGTCCACAGGTGCGTCCGCGCTCGCCGCGGCCGGGAGGGAGACCGGAATGAGCCAAGCCCCGCAACGGCCGCTGCGCGCGGACGCGGCCCGCAACCGGGCCAGGCTGCTCGACGCCGCCACCGAGGTGTTCACCACCCGCGGCGTCGGCGTGCCGACCGAGGAGATCGCCCGCGCCGCCGGCGTCGGCGTCGGCACCCTCTTCCGGCACTTCCCCACCAAGGAGGCGCTGCTGGAGGCGGTGATGGTCCGCCGGCTGGAGACGATCACCGCCCGCACCGCGCAGCTCGCCGCCGAGGCCGAGCCCGCCGAGGCGTTCTTCGCCTGCTTCCGCCTGATCGTCGAACACTCCGCGGGCAAGCAGGAGTTCACCCGCGCCCTCGCCGAGGCCGGAGTCGACGTGCACGCCTCCCTGCGGCAGTCCACCGAGCTGATGCGGAACCAGCTGGCCGGCATCCTGGCCGGTGCCCAGCAGGCCGGAGCCGTCCGCCCCGAGGTGGGCCTGCCGGAGCTGATCGCCCTGCTCGTCGGCGTCGGCACGGCGACCGAACAGCTCACGGCCGACCCGGCCGCCCGCGAGCGCATCCTCGACGTGGTCTTCACCGGCCTGCGCCCGCACTGACCGCAGGGCCGGCGACCGGCCCGTCCGCCCGATGACGACGAGAGGGACCAGCCCCACCGTGCCGAACGCGCCCGTGATCCGCAGCGACGTCCCCGGGTCCTTCGCCTGGGGCGTCTTCCACGAACGCCACCCCGAGCTCCTGCGGCGGGTCCTCGACGCCCTGCCGTACGGCCCCGGCGAGAGGGCGGCGGTCGGGCGGCTGCTCGTGGAGAGCACCGACGGCGTCCTGGAGCCGCCGCGCGCGGACGCCCCCGACGCCGCGCAGTGGACGGCGTGGGGCGAGGGCCTGTGGGGCAGGCCGTGGGGCGAGGCGCCGTTCCTGTGGGCGGAGAGCTACTTCTACCACCGGCTGCTCGACGCCACCGGCTACTTCGGGCCCGGTGCCTGGCAGGGCGTCGACCCGTTCGCGCCGTTCAAGGCCGCCGAGCTGGCCGGGGCGGCGGTCGACGAGGAACTGGCCGCGCTGGACGTGCTCGACGACCTGCCGCAGCCCCGGCGGGCGCAGGCGCTGCTGTCGTCCGCGCTGTGGGGCAACCGGGCGGACCTCAGCTTCCGGATCACCGCGGAGCCCGGCGGGCCGGCCGACTCCGACCTGGTCGCCGACGACAGCGCGCTGCTGTGGGCCGCGCTGGAACGGGCCGGCGGCGGGCCGGTCTGCGTCGTCGCCGACAACGCGGGCCGGGAGCTGCTGCCGGACCTCGTCCTGATCGACCACCTCCTGGCCCACGGCTTCGCGGCGCGGGTCGCCCTGTACGTGAAACCGCAGCCGTACTTCGTGTCGGACGCGACGACGGCCGACGTGCTCGCCGCGCTCGAACGCCTCCGCACCGCGCCCTCGCGGGCCGCCGCCGCGGTCGGCGAGCGGCTGTGGCGGGCGATGGGCAGCGGCGCGCTCGTGGCCCGCACCCACCCGTTCTTCTGCGCGCCGCTGCCGTTCCACGACCTGCCCGCCGACCTGCGGGCCGAGTTCGCCGGCGCGGCGCTGACGGTCTTCAAGGGCGATCTCAACTACCGCCGCCTGGTCGGCGACCGGCTCTGGCCGCCGACCACCCCGTTCACCGACGTGACCGGGCACTTCCCGTCGGCCGTCGCGGCCCTGCGGACGCTGAAGTCGGACGTGGCCGTCGGGGTCGACGCCGCCACCCTCGCCCGGCTCGACGCCGGCGGCACGCCGTGGCGCACCGACGGCCGGCACGCCGTCGTCCAGGTCGACGCCCGACGGTAGCCGGGGCGGCTCCCGCCGCCGTCAGGGCGGGCTCAGTTGAGGACGACGGGGTTGCCGGTGAGGTGGACGCCGGCCTGGCGCAGTTCCCGGAGGGCCGCGGTGGTGGTGTCGGTGGCGACGCCCGCGGTGTAGTCGAGCAGGACGCGGACGGTGAGGCCGGCCCGTGCGCCGTCGAGGGCGGTGGCCTTGACGCAGTGGTCGGTGGCGATGCCGACGACGTCGACATGGGTGACGTCCCGGGCGCGCAGCCAGTCGGCGAGCGGGGTGCCGGTCGCGGTGGAGCCCTCGAAGCCGCTCTTGGAGGCCGAGTGCGCGCCCTTGTAGAAGACCTCGTCGACGGACCCGGACAGGGCGACGGGGGCGAAGTGCGGGTGGAACTCGCTGCCGTCGCTGCCGACGACGCAGTGCACGGGGAAGGAGTCGCGGAAGTCCGGGTGGTCGGAGAAATGGCCGCCGGGGTCGATGTGGTGGTCGCGGGTGGCGACGATGTGCGTGTACTTGGTGCCGGCGGAGCGGCGGGCGAGGTCGGCGATGGCGCGGGCCCGGTCGGCCCCGCCCTTGACCGGGACGCTGCCGCCCTCGCAGAAGTCCTTCTGCACGTCGACGACGATCAGTGCGCGGCGCATGGCGAAACCCTTTCCGGCGAGGACCCGTGTCCCCGATCCGTGCCCGCCGGCGACGGCACGGTCGCGCCCCGGGCGCACGGTTCACCCGGCCGCAGGGCGGAGGGACCCCGGGGGGACCATAGGCTGCCGGGATGATCGCCATACCGGAGGAGTTCGTACGGAGCACCGTCGAGCGGGAGGGGGAGGCCGGGGCGCGGTGGCTGGCCGAGCTGCCCGGGATCGTGGAGGAGCTGCTGGGGCGCTGGCAGTGCGCGCCGGACGGCGGGGTGATGCACGGGGGCGTGGGTGTCGTCGTCCCGGTGCGGGGGCGGGCCGGGGAGGCCGCCGTGCTGAAGGTGTCGTTCCCGCATCCCGGCAACGTCCATGAGCCGGACGCGTTCGTGGCGTGGGCCGGGCACGGCGCCGTCCTGCTGCACGAGCGCGACGACGAGCGGTACGCGATGCTGCTGGAGCGGGCGCGGCCGGTGACCCTGGCGGAGGGCGAGGACGGCGACGCGGTGGTGGCGGTCGCCGGGCGGCTCAGCCGCCGCCTGGCCGTCCCCGCCCCGCCCGGCCTGCCCCGGCTGCGCGGGCAGGCCGAGGCCTGGGAGGAGCAACTGCTCAGGGACGACGAGGAGTTGGCGCACCCGCTGCCGTGCGGGGTGCTGGACGCCGCCGTGGCGACCGTCCGGGAACTCGGCCGGAGCCAGCCGGACACCCTCGTCCACGGCGACCTCCACGCCGGGAACATCCTGCGCGCCGACCGCGAGCCGTGGCTGGCCGTCGACCCCAAGGGGTACGCGGGCGACCCCGCCTACGACGCCGGCACGCTGCTGAAGTCGCGCGCGCTGACGCTCATCGGAGCGGACGACCCGGGCAGGGCCGTCCACCGCGTCCTGGACGTGTTCGCCGAAGCGGCCGAACTCGACCGCGAACGCGTCCGGCGGTGGGCCCAGTTCCACGCCGTCCAGGCCGCCTTCTGGGGCCGCCGCCACGGCTTCCGGATCGGCGGCGGACCGCGACCGGACTGGCTCACCGAACTCGCCGACGGCCTGGCGCAGTTGCTCGCCGAACGGTAGGACGCCACCCCCGGGGCGGCACTACGCTGTGCGCAATCGGGGGGTTTCCGGTGCGAGTTGACGCCAGGTCGGCTGCGCGCGTGGTGCCCCGGGGAGGGGTTGTTCATGTCCGGGGCGGAGCAGGCGGACAGGCCTGAGTCGAGGACCTTGCGGGACCTGCTGACGCTGGCGGGGGACTTCGTCGTACCGGGGGCCGCGGCGGGGCAGGCTGATCGGCCGGTGAGCCGGCTGGTGGTGCTCGACGAGCTGGAACCGGCGGCCTCGCAGGGCGATCTGCTCGTCGCGGTCGGGGTCGATCCGCACACCGAGGAGGCGATCGCCCTGGTCCGCCGGGCGGGGCGGGCCGGCGTGGTGGGGGTGCTCTTCCGCCCGGTGGAGACGGCCTCCGGGAACGAGGTGCTGGCCGGTGCCGCCGCCGAGGCGGGGACGGCGGTGCTGTTCCGCAGCCGGTGGACGGACTGGCCGACCGTGATCGGGATCCTGCACGCGGGGCTGTCGGTGGCGCCGGAACCGAGGTTCGGCGCCGTACCGCTGGGGGACCTGCCCGCACTGGCCAAGGCGATCGGGATCCAGGTCGGCGGCTCGGTGACGATCGAGGACACGGATTTCAACGTGCTCGCCTACTCGCCCATCGGCGAGAAGGTGGACTCGGTCCGGATCCGGACCATCCTGGGTTGGCAGCCGCCGGAGAGCCGGCGCGACGACATGAGGAACGCCGGGTTCGACCGCGACCTGCTGCGGTCGGACAAGGTGCTGTACCGCAAGAAGCAGGGAGAGGCCCCCGAGCGCCTGATCGTGATGGTCCGGGCGGGCGGCGTCCCGCTGGGCTCGATCTGGGTGGCGGCGGAGGGGGAGCAGCCCCTGGACACGCCGGCCGGCCGCGAGGCCCTGCGCGTCGCGGCGCGGGCAGCCGTGGCCCATCTGCTGCACCACCGCGCGCGCCGGCAGGGGCAGGACCAACTCCTGCTGGAAGCCGCCCGGGTGCTGCTCGACGGCGAGGGGTCCGCCGAACTGCTGGCGGCGCGGACCGGGCTGCCGATGGCGGAACGGTGCGCGGTGCTGTCGGTCGGCACCGGATCCGGCGGCCCGCAGGACGTCCAGGTGCGCGGCCGGCTGGTCGACGCGGCGTTCCGGCACTGCACCGCACGCGGCGAGGTGTCGGTGGTGGTGCCCTCGACCAGGGGCGTCCTGGTCCTGCTGGGCGGGCTGGCGAAGGACCCGGACCAGGCCCGGAAGCGGGTGGAGCTGCTGGCCACGTCGCTGGCCGGGGAGCTGTCGCGGCAGCTGGGGCTGCGGCTGCGGGTCGGCATCGGCGAGGTGCAGGAGCGGCTCGACGGGGCGCCCGAGTCCCGCCGGACGGCCGATCTGGCGCTGGGCGGCCTGCTGTTCCGCCGCACGAAGCGGGACGCCGCCGCCCGGGCCGGGGACGCCGCCCAGGACGGCGCCGCCGCGCGGGCCGAGGACGACTGCGCCCGGGTCGGGGAGGTCGCCGACGCCGTGGCGCTGCTGCACTTCGTGGAAGCGCTGCGCGCGGCCGGACAGCCGCCGGTGCAGACACCGGTGGCCCGGCTGCTGGCGTCCCCGCACAAGGGCGAGTTCTCGCTGGTCGAAACCCTGGGCGCCTTCCTGGACCAGCCGGGGGAGCGGGCCAGGGCCGCGAGGGCCCTGGGCGTGCCCGCCGCCACCTACAACTACCGGCTGGACCACACGGTGGTGGGGAAGAGCGCCATCAAACTGGACGATCCCGAAGCCCGGCTGCTGGCGTGGCTCCAACTACTGCTGCTCAGAGACGAAACGGCCGACGAGAGCTGAGTGCGCCGCCGCGCGAGCCGGCCGACGAAGGCCGGGTTCGTCGTCCCGCGCGAGGACGGCGCCCTCCCTTCGCCGTGCGGCACGAAGACGGGCCGGGCACGGCGGCGGCGCACCCCTGCGCGACGACACCGCCCGCCCGTCCTCGGCACGCCGCACGAGCCGGCGGCCCCCGCCCCCGCCCATCGCCGGCCGGCACGAACACGCCCCCGCAAACCCGGGCCGAGGGCTGAAGACGTGCCGGTCGGCTGACGGGCAGTCTGGTCGCACGGCCCGCCGGAGCACCCGGGGCGTACGGCCGAGACGACCAGACGGAGCGTGCCACCATGACGAACCCCCAGCCGACGGCCCTGCACAGCCCGGAGCGGCGTGAGCTCATCCTCCGCGCGGCGGTCCGCGAGGGGCTGCTGGACCCCGAGGACGCGCAGCTCGCGGCCTTCCTCGACCTGGACGCCGTGGCGGCGACCGTCGACTCGCTGCACCGCGCCTTCCCCGCCTCGGTCGAGGTGCTGCACGCCGTCGCGGCCAAGGCCAACAGCCTCGTCCCGGTGCTGCAGCGGCTGCGCGGCCTCGGCATGGGCTGCGAGGTGGCCAGCCCCGGCGAGTTCGCCCAGGCGCTCGCGGCCGGCTTCGAGCCCGGGGCGATCGTCTTCGACTCGCCGGCCAAGACCCGCCGCGAGCTGGCGCGGGCACTGGAGCTCGGCGTGGCGGTCAACGTCGACAACTGGCAGGAACTGGCCCGGATCGACGAACTGCTGACGAACCGCCCGGCCCTGCGGACCCGCTCCAGGATCGGGGTGCGGGTCAACCCGCAGATCGGCGCCGGCGCCATCGGCGCGATGTCCACCGCCACCGCGACCTCCAAGTTCGGCATCGCGCTCGCCGACGAGGGCAACACCGAACGGCTGGTCGAGGCCTTCCGGCAGCGGCCCTGGCTCGGCTGGCTGCACTGCCACGTCGGCAGCCAGGGCTGCCCGCTGGACCTGATGGCGCAGGGGGTCGCCGCGACCGTCGCCCTCGCCCGGAACATCAACGGAGAGCTGGGCCACCGCCAGGTGGTGGGCCTGGACATCGGCGGCGGACTGCCGGTCGACTTCGCCGGCGACCAGGCCAACCCGGGCTACCAGGACTACGTCGAGCGGCTGGAGGCCCACGTGCCCGACCTGTTCTCCGGCGAGTTCCGGCTGGTCACCGAGTTCGGCCGCTCCGTGCTGGCCAAGAACGGCTTCACCGCCGCCTACGTGGAATACACCAAGACCTCCGGCGGACGGGCGATCGCGACCACCTTCGCCGGCGTGCAGGTCGCCACCCGGACGGTCTTCGCCCCGGACTCCTGGCCGCTGCGGATCACCGCCCACGACGCCACCGGCGCGGCCAAGCACGGGGAGCCCGTCGAACAGGACGTGGCCGGCCCGGCCTGCTTCGCCGGAGACCTGGTCGCCAGGGCCCGCCCGCTGCCGCTGCTGGAGCCCGGCGACCTGATCGCGCTGCTGGACACCGGGGCCTACTACACCTCGACCCCGTTCTCCTACAACAGCCTCCTGGAGCCCGCCGTGCACGGAGTCACCGTCGCGCCCGACGGGACCGTGCGCTTCGAGACGCTGCGCCGCGCGCAGACCGTCGAGGACCTGCTGGCCCGCACCGGCGGGTGACCCCTTCCCCCGTCCGCTCCGTCGCCCGCACCACCGGCACCCGCCGCGACCTGCGGCCTGCCGCCCCCTGCCCGGCGCCGCCGTTCCCGTCACACGAGTACCAGAGGGCTGTCATGACCCGTTCGCACCACCGCCCGACCCCGCCGTCCGCTCCCGTGCCCCCGGGCCGCCGCTTCCGGCCGGCCGACCAGGTCGTGCTGGTCGTCATCCTGGTCCTCGCCTCGGCCCTGGCCATCGCGAAGGTCCCCACCACCACGGTGCTGGAAGTGCTCGCGGGCGCCGGCGGCGTCGCGACGGGCCTGCTGCAGCGCCGACCGGCGCCCTGCGGCGGCACCCGCCGCCGACGGCGCTGACCGCGGCCGGACGCCGACTGACCCGTCCGGCGCAGCGCGGCGCGCGGGCCGGGCGGGGTGCTGCGATCTTCGGAGCACGCCCGGCCGCGCCCGACCGCCGGGTCCCGCCGTCCCGAGACCGTGGAGGCCCGGATGTGGCAGGCACCCCCCGCCCCCGTCAGCCGTGAGTGGCTCCCGGTGCTGGACATGCCGGCCCCCGGCGCGCAGAACCGCTGGACGGTACTGCTGCGCGCCCTGCTGCTGATCCCCCAGCTCGTGGTGGTGTGGGTGCTGTCGGTGGTGGCGGTCCTCGTCACCGTCATCGGCTGGTTCGGCGCGCTGGTGCTCGGGCGGCTGCCCGGCTTCGCGGCGGACTACCTCACCGCGTACGTCCCGTACGAGACCCGGGTCAGCGCGTCCCTGATGCTCACCGTGGACCGCTACCCGCCGTTCAGCTTCCGGGCCCCCGACTACCCGGTGCAGGTCGGGCTGCGCCCCGGTGAGCTGAACCGGCTCGCCGTCCTGTTCCGCATCATCCTGGTCATCCCGGCCTCGATCGTGCAGGGCCTGGTGTCCGCGGGGTGGTGGGCGGTCTCGTTCATCAGCTGGCTCGTGGTCCTGATCCTCGGCCGGATGCCGCAGGCGCTGTACGAGGCGACGACCGCGATCCTGCGCTACCGGATGCGCTACGCCGCCTACCTGGTGATGCTCTCCTCCGCCTACCCCAAGCGGCTGTTCGGCGAGGAGCCGGGCAGCGAGCCGGACGGCCCGGTGTCGGCCACCCGCCCGCTGGTCCTGAGCGGCGCCGGGCGCGGCCTGCTGGTCGTCTTCCTCATCCTCGGGCTGGTCTCCTGGGCGACGAGCTCGGTCACCGCCTCGGTGGACTCGGACGACGGCTACGAGGACACCGTCAACCCGACCCAGCACGTCATCGCACCGCTGGTGCCGGGCCCCGCCGCCCACGCGCCCGGGAACCCGACCGGCCGGCCGTAGCCGCCGGCGCCTCCGGAGGGCTTGTCTCCCGCCCCCGGCGGTGGTTGGCTGACCGCACCAACTCCCGCCGGCGGGGCGGGAAACGAACGGGGGAGGCATCACATGCCGGACTGGACCGGCGGGGTCGCGCACATGGTCATCACGAGCGCCGTCGTGGCGGGCGCCGCGTTCGGCCTCGCGACGCCGTCACACGCCGCGGAGCAGCAGGTGCCGGTGTCCGCAGCGTACGGGGCCTACAAGCTCGTCAAGGTCGCCGAGCCCGTACAGGTGGCGGAGGCCCAGAACCAGGGGCACTACCTGTCGAGCCCGATCTGAGGCGCGCCTGCCGCCGTCACACCAGGACGTCCTACCTCAGAGCAGGGTGAGGACGTCCTGGTGCGCCCCCTCGAGGACGAAGCCGTTGTCCCAGCGGACCCGGACCGTCACCCGGCTCCCTCGCTCCCGGTGCGCGGCCCACTCCGGCTCCAGCGCGGCGATCTCCGCCTCCAGCCGCTCCCGGCTCGCCGTCGGCATGGTGTGCCCGTAGTCCTCGAACAGCGCCTTGAGCCGCCGGTACTCGCGGACCTCGTGGCTCTCCGGCAGTTCCCCCTCCACCCGCTCGACGGTGCCCTCGATCCCGGCGCCCAGCGAGAGGAACCCGACGACGGCCCCGGGCTCCCCGGCGACCGCCTCGCCGATCCCGAGATCCTCCGCCAACCTGACCCGCCGGCCTGCCTCCAGGGCCATCCGTCCTCCGCCTCTCCGTCGCTCGCCACCGCCGGTACCGCACGTACCGCACGTACCGCACGTACCGCCCCGGCGCAGCCGGCCCGCGGCCTGGGCCATTATCGCCGCAGCGCCGGCCGCGACCGGGGGAGCGGGCCCGCGGTCACGGCCGGGCCTGGGTGAAGCGGCCGCCGAGGTAGCGGAACTCCGGGTCGTCGGCGGGCAGTTCGCCGAGCTTCGCGACCAGCTCGGCGGCGAAGGCCTCGGCGTCGTCCTGCGGCCGGTAGCCGAGCGCCCGGGCCGGGGCGAGGTCCCACCAGGCGCGGGTGTTGGCGGAGATGCCGTAGACCGCGGTGTGGCCGTCCACCGGCCCGGTGAGCGCGGCGTGCACCAGCCGGGCGCAGTCGCCCGGGCTGAGCCAGGTGGCGAGCTCCCGTACGCTGCGGGGCTCGGCGCCGAAGGAGCCGATCCGCAGCGAGACCGACTCGATCCCGTGCCGGTCGGCGTACAGCGAGGCGAGGTTCTCCCCGAAGCACTTGGAGAGCCCGTAGTAGGTGTCGGGCCGCTGCGGGGTGTCCACCGGCACGGTGGCGCCGTCGGCGGGCCGCTCGGTGAAACCCACCGCGTGGTTGCTGGAGGCGTAGACGATCCGCCGCACGCCCGCCGCCCGGGCGGCGTCGTAGAGCCGGTAGGTGCCGTCGATGTTGGCGGCCAGGATGTCGGCGAACGGCGCCTCCCCGGGGATCCCGGCCAGGTGCACCACGGCGTCGACGCCCTCCACCGCCGCCGCCAGCGCCTCGGCGTCGCCCAGGTCGGCGGTGATCGCGTCGGGTACGCCGGGCACCGGGAGGCGGTCGAAGCAGCGCAGCCGGTGGCCGTAGGCGGGCAGCAGCTCCCGCAGGCAGGCGCCGATGCGGCCGGCGGCACCGGTGAGCAGGACCTGGCGGGGCTGGTTCACCATCTGTTGCGTCTCCATGGTTCCTCGTGGGCCCGGAGCCGACGGGCCGGATCCGGCGACGTGCGACGATACCTGACGGAGCGCCAGAGCCCGTTGCCGCAACCGGAGTCCCCGCCCGGACCGGGGCCGGTCACGGCGCCTGCCCGCCCGGGCCTGCGCCGCCGCCGGGGGGCGTGAGGACGAGGGTGGTCCCGCTCGAGCCGAGGCTGGTCGGGCCCCGCACCGCGTCGAGGAGCGCCTGCCCCTGCCGGTCGACGAACTTCGTGAACAGCTGCTGCGAGTACCCGAAGACCAGCGCCCAGGCGATGATCTGCGCGGACGAGTCCAGCGCGCTCAGCCCGGGGACGAACCCGCCGCGCATGAGCAGCAGGCCGAGCACGGCCGTCAGGGCCCCGGTGGGGAGCTTCAGCCACGCCAGCGCGACCGGGACGGGGTAGGCGGTGGCGGTTCCGTTGATGCGCCGCAGCGACGTGGCCGCGGCGATCCCCGCCGCGATCAGTCCCACCACCTCGACCGTCGCGTAGTCACCCCAATCGGACGCGGTCGCCATGGCGTGGTTCATGTCCTGGTCGGTCGGATGGATGTCGCTCCCGACCGGGCAGACGACGATGAAGTCCGGCGTCCCGGGCGGCACGAGCGTCTGACCGGCTGGCTTCGGCGGCGTGAAGCACAGGGGGACGGCGTCGGGGAAGAACCCGCCGAGCAGGCCCACCGCGACGGCCCCCACGGCCAGGCCGATGGTGACGAACCGGACGATCTTTACGAAGCTCCCGACCCGCAGCTGCTCACGGAGGGCCTCCAGCCGGGCGGTGCCCACCGCGTCGCTGATCAGCTCGATGTCGAACGGGTGAAGGGCCGGCGCCCCCGTCCCGTCGACCGCTCCCCGCTCGAGCCGGCTCCAGAGCGACTCGACCGCGACCCGGCGCGGGTCCTGCGCCTTGAGGTGCTCGCGGATCAGGGCGACCAGGCCCGGCAGCAGCGAGAGCGCCTCCTCCCTGCTCACGAGCCGCAGGAAGAGCGCACGCGCCGCGTTCAGGTGGATCTGGGCCGCGGTCAGGTGCGATCCGACCAGGTGGCGCGGGTGGTCGGCGTGCCCGAGCTTCTCCCGCGCGTTGGCGAGCGCCCTGAAAGCCTCCTCCCGCAGTTGGATGCGGGCCTCGGTGGACTCCCCGGGCACGTTGAGCTGGATCGCCTGCAACAGGGCGCCGAGCTCGTTGATCGAGGCGTGCATGGCCTCGCGCAGTTCCCAGGAGCCGATCTCGCGTCTGCGGTCCTGACGGCGTTTGCGCCACCGCTGCCATGCGCCGGGAGGATACCGGTCCTCCGGCCGTTCGGGATCGGGTCGCGCGCCACTGTCGCTCATAGGTGCACAATCGACCGGGCGCCCGGGTGGGATTAGCCGCTTCCTTCGATCGGTCGAGGGGCCGGCGGCGCGCGGAGCCCGGCCTTGACCTCCACGAGGACGGGGCCCGCCGACCCCACCCCGCCCGGGCGGAAAACCGCGTGCCCCCGGGGCGCCCGCAGCGTTACCCTCGCCCCATGAACGTCACCGGCCCGAACACCGCCACCGCGCGAGCGACCAGCTCGCCGGTTGCCGCCGCCTGACGTACCCCCTCCCCCCGGCGACCGGAAACGGCCCGCCGGCGGTGGCCTCGAGGCGTTCCCCTCCTCGGTTCCGACGATCGCGCGGACCTGTTCCGGTGCCCCCTCCCGGCACACGCGAAGGAGCCACCCCGTGAACACCGACCCGAACACCGGCCCGAACACCGGCCCGAACACCGGCCTGAGCAGCGACCGGATCGTCCGCACCTTCACCGAGTACTTCGAGGACCGCGGCCACCGCCGGATCACCGGCTCGACCCTGCTGCCCCCGCCCGGCGACCCGGTGCTGTTCACCACCTCCGGCATGCACCCCCTCACGCCCTACCTGGAAGGCCGCCCGCACCCGCTGGGCAGGCGGCTCGTCAACGTCCAGCGCTGCCTGCGCACCACGGACCTCGCCGAGGTCGGCGACCGCACCCACCTGACCGTCTTCGAGATGCTCGGCACCTGGTCCCTCGGCGACTACGAGGGCCCGCAGAGCCTCGACTGGGGCTACGGGCTGCTCACCGAAGGGTTCGGCATCGATCCCGGCCTGCTCCACGCCACCGTCTTCGGCGGCGACGAGCAGGTCGGCCCGGACACCGGCTCGCTGGAGCTGTGGCAGGACCGCGGCGTGCCGGTCGAGCTCACCGTCGAGGACAACTGGTGGTCCAACGGACCGACCGGCCCCTGCGGCCCGGACTCGGAGATCTTCCTGTGGACCGGCGACACCCCGCCGCAGTCGACGCCCACCCGCGACGACCGCTGGGTGGAGGTGTGGAACCACGTGATGATGCGCCACCGGCGCCTCGACGACGGCACGCTCGTCCCGCTCCCGCAACGCAACATCGACACCGGACTCGGCCTGGAACGGCTCTCCTCGCTGCTGCAGGGCCGGTCCTCGGTCTTCGAGTGCGACGTCTTCGACCCCTGGCGCCGCCTCGTCCCGCCCCTATGGCAGCTGGACGAACCGTCCCTGCGGCTGGTCTGCGACCACCTGCGCTCGAGCATCGTCGTCATCGCCGACGGCGTCCGCCCCTCCAACACCGGCCGCGGCTACGTGCTGCGCCGCCTGCTCCGCCGGGTGCTCACCGTGCTCCGCCGGGACGACCCGCGGCGCGGACTCGGCGACCTGCCGACCGAGCTGCTCCGCCACACCCTGGACCGCTTCCGCCAGGACGTGGACCCGCAATCCGTGCGCCGGGTGCTGCTCGACGAGGAGCTCCGCTTCACCCGCCTCCTGGAACGCGGCCGCCAGGTGCTCTCCCGCCCCCGCTTCCGCGGCCCGCTGAGCGAGGACGACCTCCACTACCTCCACGACACCCACGGCCTGCCCCGCGACCTCGTCCTGAACCTGCGCCCGCAGTGACAGCCCGCCCCCGGGGAACGGCGGCGGGCCCGGGCCGTCACTGCGGGGCGGGGCTCAGACCGTGAGGTAGACCAGCCCGCCGAGCCCGACCAGTGAGCAGTACCAGGCGAACGGTTTCAGCGTGTGCGTCTTGAAGTACTTGCTGAGGAAGTGCACGGCCGCGTACCCGCCGACGAAGGCCAGGGCGCTCGCGATCGGGACCTGCGCGCCCAGGTCGGCGCCGTACGCGTCGACCAGCGAGGGCAGTTCGAACAGGGCGGCGGATCCGATCACGGGCGCGGTGAGGAGGAACGCGAAGCGGGCCGAGTCCTCTTCCCCGTCCCTCGGCGGAGCGAGAGTACTACAAGATGATCTATGTATTTCACCGGCTCACACGCGCTCGGTGCCTGCGCGGCAGCCGAATTGACGCCCCGACAGCCGCTCCGCGGTCGGCCCGGTACGGGTCCGGCGCCGGTCCGCGCGGCGGGCACAGGGGAACTCTTTACCGACGGGCCGATTGAGGCGGGGCTGTTCACACCCCTACACTCGCGCCCGTCCGTGACCTCGCGTCCCGGAGGCCCCACGTTCCCGGTGTCGCTCGATCCGACCCGGGCCACCGGCCGATGTCCCCCAACCAACCCTCATGGAGGACGACTTGAAGGCACCAACCCTACGCCGGATGCTCCTGGCAGGGGTGAGCAGCCTGGCCCTCGCGGCCTCCGGCGCGCTCGCCGCCCCCACGGTCGGCACCGCCGTCGCCGCCGGCTACCCGGCAGTGCACCCCGCGGTGGCCGACTACACCCAGGTCTCGACCGGCGCGACGCCCCCCACCCAGGCGCAGTGCGCGACGGCGGGCCGGCGCTGCTTCACCCCGCAGGCGATCCGCGCCGCCTACAACCTCGGCCCGCTGTACGCGAACGGCTACGACGGCCGCGGCCAGACGATCGCCATCGTCGACTCGTACGGCAGCGACACCATGGCGCACGACCTGCACGTCTTCGACCAGGCCTTCGGCATCACCGCGATGTGCGGCGAGGAGGGCGTGACCTGTCAGCCGGGCATGCCGACCTTCAGCGAGCTGCACGTCCAGGGCGCGCCGGGCACCACCGCGCCGCCCTCCACCAGCAAGGGCACCGGCCAGGAGGACAAGGCCGCCTGGGCGCTCGAGGTCGCGCTCGACGTCGAGACCGCGCACGCGATGGCCCCCGGCGCCAACATCCTGCTGGTCACCACCCCCACCGCCGAGACGCTCGGCGTCCAGGGCTTCCCCGCCATGATGGACGCCGAGCAGTACGTGGTCGACCACCACCTGGCGAACGTCATCTCGCAGTCCTTCGCCTCCGCC
Organism: Kitasatospora sp. NPDC023120; assembly: GCF_055560835.1. NCBI lineage: Bacteria > Bacillati > Actinomycetota > Actinomycetes > Kitasatosporales > Streptomycetaceae > Kitasatospora > Kitasatospora sp. NPDC023120. The sequence goes on from NZ_JBVHHY010000045.1 coordinate 40,042, forward strand.
GAGGGGGCGTTCGCCAGTCCCCGGTCGATCGAGCCGCTGCGCCACGCCTTCAAGTCGGCGGCCCTGAACGGGGTCACGGTGCTCGGCTCCTCCGGCGACGACGGCTCGTCCGGCTCGAAGAAGACCCCGGTGAAGCAGGGCGGCACCACACTCCCGGACCCGGCGGTCGAGTGGCCGGCCTCCGACCCGCTGGTGACCGGCGTCGGCGGCACGTACCTGTGCACCGACCCCGACGCGAGCGCCACCCGGTCCGTGGACAGCACCGACAATCCGGGCAAGTGCCAGGCCAACCCCGGTGCGGCGGAGGTCGGCTGGACCTACGCGGGTGGCGGGTTCAGCCAGGTCTTCGACAAGCCCGGCTACCAGTCGGCGCTGCCGGCCGGCTCCACCCCGATCGGCGCCAAGCGCGGCGTGCCGGACATCTCCCTGCAGGCCGCGCCCGGCACCGGCGCGCTGGTCTACCTGTCGCTGCCGCCGGACGGCGCCGGCGGCCTCAACTGCGGTGGCACCCCGTGCAGCGCGGGCTGGTACGACATCGGCGGCACCTCGCTCTCCTGCCCGGAGTGGGCCGGCCTGGTCTCGATCGCGGACCAGATCAACGGCGGCGGCCTCGGCCCGATCAACCCGGCCCTGTACAAGCTGGGCGCCGACCCGGCGACGTACGCGGCCGACTTCAACGACGTCACCCTCGGCAACAACACCGCCGAGCCGACGGTGCCGGGCTATCCCGCCACCACCGGCTGGGACCCGATCACCGGCCTCGGCACGCCCGACGCGGCGAAGCTGCTGCCCGACCTGGTCCGCGCCGCCCACGCCGGCTGAGCCCCACCGGCCGCAGTGACCCGATGTGAGTGACATCGGGCCCCTGACCACTTCGCCCCGTCGGGCCGCGGCCCGACGGGGCGAAGCCATGCGCGCGACCGCCCACCCAACTGGATAGAGCGTTCGTTCTAGGCGTGCTACGTTTACCCCACTAGAGCGTTCGTTCCAGTCGGTCCCGGAGCGAAGCGACGACCCGACCTGCCCGCCTGCGGCGCGGGTCGGAACCGGACAGGGGAAAGAGGAACCGTGGACATCAGGCACATCACCGCGAACGGCATCGACTTCGCATACGTGGAACAGGGCGAGGGCCCGCTGGCCCTCCTGCTGCACGGCTTCCCGGAGACCCCGGACATGTTCCGCCATCTGATGCCCGCCCTCGCCGCCGCCGGCTACCGGGCCGTCGCCCCGTACATGCGCGGCTTCGCGCCGACCGAGGTCCCGCCGGACGGCAGCATGCGGATGGCCGACCTGATCGCCGACGCCAACGCCCTGCACGAGGCCCTGGGCGGGGACGGGGACGCCGTCCTGATCGGGCACGACTGGGGCGGGTTCACCACCTGGGGCGCCTCGGCGTACGCGCCGCAGCGGTGGTCCAAGATCGTGGTGGCCGACGTCCCGCCGCTGCGGTTCTACGAGCGCAAGGCCGCCGACCCCGTGCAGATCCACAAGAACAGCCACTTCTACTTCTTCCAGATGGGCGTCGCCGACCAGCTCGTGCCGGTCGACGACTTCGCCTACCTGGACTGGCTCTGGCAGCACTGGAGCGGCTCCGCCGACCCCGGGTTCGACTCCACCGAATACCGCGAGGCCGGCAAGAACGCCCTGCGCGCACCCGAGAACCTGCGCTGCGGCCTCGGGCTGTACCGCCAGAACTTCCCGGCCGCGACCTTCGGCACCGACCGGTGGGAGATGGGCGCGGTCCTCGCCGAACTCCCGACCCAGCCGACCCTCTACCTCCACGGCAGCGAGGACCCGGTGATGGACGAGGAAGCCATGGCGGACCTGCTCCGAGTACTGCCGGCCGGGTCGGACGGCGCCCTGCTCCCGGGCGTGGGCCACTTCCCCTTCGTCGAGGCGCCCGAAGAGGTGACCAAGCGCATCCTCGCCTTCCTCGGCTGACCGCCGTCCCGCACTCCGACCTCCGGTCCGGTCGGGGCGCCCTGCGGGAGCCCCGGCTCAGCCCCGCTTCACGCGGGGGCCGGGGGAGCGCAGCATGGGACCGGTGCTCAGGATCCGGCGGAGCCCGGACCCGGGGCCGCCACGCGATGGCTCGTCACCCGCAACCGCATCCGACCGTCGCCCGCCCCCGTGCCCCCATGACAGCACACGCGCCGGCACCCTCAAACCCCTTTTGCGAAGCCCCGGATCCCGGCAAGCGGCCCGCGAAAGCGGACGAGGTCCGGTACCCGATCGGGTACCGGACCTCGTCCGACTGTGGAGCGCCAGGCCCGGGTCGCACGGACTCTTCCTACTGAAAGTAGGACGTGCTCTGGTAGCACCGCTGACGCCTGACGAGGAATCTCTCCCTCGCGACGAGAAGAATATTAGCAGGTCAGCGACCCACCGCCGAACCGGTCGGCTGCCCAGGCGGCGCCAGCCGACCGGGCGTTGACCGTTTGTCTACCGACGATGCCTAGCGTCCCTCCCCGTACCCGGCCCGACCCGGGCCGGCGTCGAAGGGAGAACTCTCGTGCTGCGCAAGACCCGTGCCCTGCTGACCGGTTCGGTCGCCGTCCTGGCGCTCAGTCTCACCTCGGCCGACTTCACCGCGAACGCCGCCGGTGACCAGAGCGGCATCGACGCCTGCGCCCGCGAGGCCCAGTCGGCGGGCTTCGCGAAGGGCAAGTCCGGCGAGGGCCGCAACGACGACGCGATCTACGCCGTCGATCGCCATGGCCGAGTCCGGCTGCAACCGCCTGGCCGTCCACACCAACCTCCCCACCGACCCCGACCCGGGCACCAAGGACCTCGGTGCCTGGCAGATCAACGAGCGCTGGTACCCCGAGGTCCACGGCCACGACCCGGAGATCGTCACCGCCGAGAACTGGCAGGACATGGGCTGGTCGGCCCGCAAGGCCTACCGGATCGACAACGACGGCACCGGCCGCGGCTGGGCGTCCTGGGCGGCCTGGCACCTGGGCACCTACCGGCAGTACCTCGGCCAGGCCCGCGAGGCCGTCTACCGCGTCTGGCGCTAACCCCCGCCCCGCCGCGGGCGACCCCGCACCTCCCCGGCCGCCCCTGGTGCCTCCACCCGGTACCGGGGGCGGTGCGAGGGATCATGGAACGCAGTACTCCTGACGCCCCGTCGACCCGAAAGCGGAGCCCCCGTGATCCCCGCCGTGCCCGACCCGACCGTGCCGCACCCACCTGCGCACCGTCATGTCCGGCACCGTCGACGCCCTGGAGGCCGCCGCTCCCGCGCCCTGACCCGCCGCCTTCCGGGCGGCGTGCGCGGGCCGGTGCGGCCTCGCCTTCCGGGTGCCGCGCCCGGCCGGTGGCACGATGCGACCGCCCCCCCCTCATCCGAGAACCGGGAGTCCGCCTTGGCCCCCATCACCATCAACGGCGTGACCGTCGACCCGCTGGCCCAGTCCGCCGAGATGGCCCGCGCGTCGCTGGTCTCCGAGGACGCCTCCGCATCCGACTACCTGCTGGTCCAGACCACCCATGTGCCCACCGCCGAGGAGAAGGCGCAGCTGGCGCGGCTCGGCGTGGTGATCCACGAGTACGTGCCGGAGAGCACGTACCTGTGCGGCTACCGGCCCGCCGACCTGGAGGCCGTGCGGGCGCTGCCCTTCGTGGCCTGGGCGGACGTGTACCTCCAGGGCTTCAAGATCGCGCCCTCGCTGCGGTCGGGGCGGCTGCGGCCCTCCCTCTCCCTCCTGGCCGGGCCGGTCGAGCCGGCCGGGGCGCGCACCCGTACGGTCGACGTCGTCCTGCACGAGGACGTCGACGCGGGCTCGGACGGCGTGCGGCGGCGGATCGCCGAGGCCACCGGGGCCGACGCGGACGACATCCGGCCGCAGCGGCGCAAGGTGCGGATGGAGGTCCGGGAGGGGGACCTGGCCGCGCTGGCGGCCCTCGACGAGGTGCGGCAGGTCGAGGAGGTCCCCGAGATGGGGCTGCACAACAGCGTCGCCGCGGGGCTGATGAGCGCGCGGATCACGCTCAACGGGACGCCGTTCCGGGGCGAGGGCCAGGTCGTCGCCGTCGCCGACACCGGTTTCGACCGCGGCTCCACGAGCGATGTGCACCCCGCCTTCACCGGCCGGGTCAAGCGCCTGACCGCCCTCGGCCGGACCGGCCCCGACCGGACGGACGACCCGCACGGCCACGGCACCCACGTGGCGGGCTCGGTCCTCGGCGACGGTACGTCGGTCTCGATGGGGGAGGCCGTCCAGGGCACGGCCCCCGGGGCCACCCTGGTGCTGCAGTCGCTGCTGGACGACGCGGGCGGGCTCGGCGGGATCCCCGACGACCTGGCCGAGCTGTTCGGGCCGCCCTTCCACGAGGACGGGGCGCGGATCCACACCAACTCCTGGGGCCCGAAGGTGGCGGGCGTGCAGTACAACACCAGCGCCCTCGAGACCGACCAGATGGTCTGGGACCACAAGGACTTCGTCATCTGCTTCTCGGCCGGCAACAGCGGCCGGGACCGCGACCGCAGCGGCCGCATCAACCAGGCCTCGGTCAGTGCCCAGGCGGGGGCGAAGAACTGCATCACGGTCGGCGCCAGTGAGAGCAGCCGCCCCCACATCCCGCTCACCTACGGGCAGTTGAGCACGGTGGCGTTCCCCGTCAACCCGATCCGCGACGACCCGCAGGCGACCAACCCGAAGGGGATGGCCGCCTTCAGCAGCCGCGGCCCGAGCCAGGAGGGCCGGATCTGCCCGGACGTCGTCGCCCCCGGCACCTCGATCCTCTCCACGCACTCGCGCGCCGCCGGGGCGGACACCCTCTTCGGCGTCTCCTCAGACCCGGCCTACTTCTTCGACAGCGGCACCAGCATGGCCACCCCGCTGGTCGCGGGCTGCGTCGCGGTGCTGCGCGAGACGCTGGTGAAGAACGGGACGCCGGAGCCGAGCGCCGCGCTGCTGAAGGCGATGCTGATCAACGGCGCGCAGGACCTGCCGGGCCAGTACCAGCCCACCGAGGCCGGCGCGTCCCCGAACAACAACTCCGGGTTCGGACGGGTCAACCTCACCCGCTCGATCGTCCTCCCGGGCGACGGCGACGGGGCCGGGGCCCGGGCGGGCTTCGCCGACGAGGCGGAACTGGACCAGGACGAGGAACGCAGTCTGCGCATCCCCGTCCCGGACGCCGGCCGCACCCTGAAGATCACCCTGGTCTGGACCGACCCGCCCGGGGCCGCGCTGCAGAACGACCTCGACCTGATCGTCCGGGCCGGCGGCACGGAACGCCACGGCAACATGGGCACCGACCCCGGCTTCGACCGCGCGAACAACGTCGAACAGGTCCGCTGGGACGGCATCCCGGCCGGTGACGCGGAGGTCGTCGTCCGCGCCCACCGCATCACCCGGTTCGCCCAGCCCTACGCCCTCGCCTGGCGCATCGACTGACGCCCCGGCGGACGCCCCGACGAACGCTGCCCCGGCCGGGAAGCCCCGGCCGGGGCAGCGCTCGTCGCGGCCGGTTCGGGCGCGCAGTCGTGTCAGACATCCCATGCCGTAGCGGTGTCAAGCTGTGGCTGGGAGGGTTGCGTGGTGTGACCAGGCAGTGGCCTCGTCGTAGAGCGTGCGGGTC
>NZ_JBVHHY010000046.1:0-43986 GCF_055560835.1 Kitasatospora sp. NPDC023120
TACACCCGTGACTACCCGGTGGAGCGGATGATGCGCGACGCGAAGATCACGCAGATCTACGAGGGCACCAACCAGGTCCAGCGCATCGTGATGGCCCGCAACCTCCCGTAACACCGCCCGACGGCGCACGACCCACGGCCCCCGAACCGCCCGTCCGCGGTTCGGGGGCCGTTCGCCGTCCGGCGTCCGACTGTCCTCCGGCTCCGAACCATCCTGGACGGATCCATGCGCCCGATGTCATAAATGATCGTCAACTCACAGGCAGCGAACGACGATCGCGGGAGATAACGGATCATGGGCAACACCCCCGAGCAGCACCCCGCCGGCAAGGTCTGGCTGGTCACCGGCGCCAACTCCGGTTTCGGCCAGGCGATCGCCGAGGCCGCCCTGGCGGCCGGCGACACCGTCGTCGCGGCGGCCCGGCGCCCCGAGACGCTGGCCGAGCTGGCCGCGGCGCACCCGGAGCGGCTGGTCCCGGTACGGCTGGACGTGACCGACCAGGAGCGGATCCCCGCCGTCGTCGCGGAGACCGTCCAGCGGCACGGACGGATCGACGTCCTGGTGAACAACGCCGGGCGCGGCCTGATCGGCGCCGTCGAGGAGTACACCGACCGCGAGCTGCGGGACCTCATGGAGCTGCACTTCTTCGGCCCGGCCGCGCTCACCCGCGCGGTGCTGCCGCACATGCGGGCCCAGGGCACCGGCGCGGTGGTGCAGATGAGCAGCATGGGCGGCCGCTTCTCCTTCCCCGGCGTGGGCGCCTACTCGGCCACCAAGTTCGCGCTGGAGGGGCTGTCCGAGGCGCTGGCGCAGGAGGTCGCCGGGTTCGGGATCAAGGTGCTGGTCGTCGAGCCGGGTGCGTTCCGGACGGGCTTCGCGGGCGGCGGCGCACTCGCCCATGCCGCGCCGATCGCCGCGTACGACCCGGTGGTCGGCCCTGTCCGCACCGGTCTGCCGGACTCCGACGGCAAGCAGCCCGGCGACCCGGTGAAGGCCGCCGCGGCGATCCTGGCCGCCCTGGACGCCGAGCGGACCCCGCTGCGGCTCGCGCTCGGCAGCGACGCCGTGGACGCCATCCTGGGCAACCTGGACGGCGCTCGGCAGGAGGTCGAGGCCTGGGCGGCGGTCGGCCGCGGCACCGACTTCGCCGCGGGGGAGTGACGGCGGGGCTCCCCGCTCGGGAGGCTCCCGAGGGAGCCGGAACCGGACGCTCCTGAGGAAAAAGCACACGCCGGCGGGCAGCCCCGCTCCTTATGCTGCCCGCCATGCACTCCGCCACCGCCACCCCCGCCACGCTCACCCTGGCCGCCATCACCCCCGAGAACATCGACGCCGCCCTCGCCCTGCGGGTGCGCCCAGACCAGGAGGGGCTGGTCGCGCCGGTGGTGAAGTCGCTGGCCGAGGCATACGCGTACGGGGAGACCGCCTGGCCCCGGCTGATCCTGGACGGCGAGCGGCCGGTGGGCTTCGTGATGGCCTTCTTCGACATCCACTTCTACCCGGAGCGGCCCGACGACCGCCCCCGCTCCGGCCTGTGGCGCCTGCTGGTCGACGCCGACGCGCAGCGCGGGGGCTACGGCCGCTTCGCCGTCGAGCAGGTGTGCGCGGAGATCCGCCGCCGCGGCGGCACCCGTGCCACGGTCACGTACGAGCCCGGCCCGGACGGCCCGACGGGGTTCTACGCCCGCCTCGGCTTCCGCCCCACCGGCGAGCTGAGCGGCGACCAGACGGTGGCGGAACTGGACCTGTGAGTCTGGCCGGGCGCCGGGCGCCGGGTCCCGGGTCCCGGTCCTCGGCCGAGAAGTGCCGCTGCGTCCCGGGCCCGGCGGGTAGGGTGCCGGACCATGACCGAGTCGGACTTCCTCACCACGACCAGGACCTTCTACGACACCATCGCCGCCGATTATGCCGACCGCTTCCGGGACGCGATGGACACCATGCCGACGGACCGCGCCCTGCTGGCGCTCTTCGCCGACCTGGTCCGCGCCGAGCGTCCGGACCCGAGGACGGCCGAACTCGGCTGCGGCCCGGGCCGGGTGACGGGCCACCTGCACCGGCTCGGTCTGGACGTGCGCGGCATCGACCTCTCGCCGCGGATGGTCGAGCTGGCCCGGGAGGCCTACCCGGAGGTGCCGTTCGCCGTCGGCTCGCTCTTCGACCTCCCGTTCCAGGACGGCGAGTTGGACGGCGCGGTGGCCTGGTACTCGATCATCCACACCCCGACGGAGCGCCTGCCGGAGGTGTTCGCCGAGTTCGCCCGGGTGCTCGCCCCCGGCGGGCACCTGCTGCTCGCCTTCCAGGTCGGCGACGAGCCCCTGCGCCTGGAGCAGCCCTTCGGCCACCCGGTGTCGCTGGACTTCCGCCGCCTGCGGCCTGAGCGCGTCGAGGAGTTGATCCGCGGCGCGGGCCTGCGGATGACCTCCCGTACGGTCCGCGAGCCGGACGGCGAGGAGAAGGTCCCGCAGGCCTACCTGCTGGCCCGCAAGCCCGGGGGCACGTCCTAGGCGGCTTCGGAGGACGGCTGTGACGGCTGCCCGGAGGCGGTGGCGATCACCTGGTCCAGCACCTCGCGCGAGCGCAGCAGGTCGATGATCATCCGGTCGATCCGCTCGCGCTCCGCGGTGAGCTCCTCGACGAGCAGCGGGGTGGCGATCTCGCTCGGGCTGCCGTCGGAGTCCCGCATGCAGGGGAGGATCTTGTAGATGGTGCGGCTGTGCAGGCCTGCCGCGAACAGCTCCTGGATGTGGACGACGCGGTCGACCGCCATCTCCGGGTACTCCCGGTGTCCGCCCTCGGTGCGGCGGGCGACCAGCAGGCCCTGCTGCTCGTAGTAGCGCAGCGAGCGCTCGCTCACGCCCGTCCGCCGGGCCAGTTCGCCGATCCGCATGCCGTCCACCCCGTCATCCGCTTCGAAGAGCCCTTGAACCTGACACGGATGTTAGCTTTTACCGTTCCGGCATGACGACGAAGACGGAAACCGCCGGTCTCTTCCAGCCCGCCGAACTCGGCCCGCTCCACCTCCCCAATCGTCTGGTGATGGCCCCGATGACCCGGACCCGGGCCGGTGCCGACGGCGTCCCCCGGCCGATCATGGCCGAGTACTACGCGCAGCGCGCCGGGGCCGGGCTGATCGTCGCCGAGGCCGCCACCCGCAATCCGGTCGGCCGGGACCAGCGGCGGCGCCGAGGGGTACACCGACTACCCCGCGCCGGCGGGGCGGAGCGCCGGATAACACGGCGCTCCGCGCCCGCGCCCTGCCGGGGGTACCGAGCGTGAGCCGACCGCTCGTGCCATGATCCCTGCATGAGTTCCAACGTTTTCTTCGACATCACCATCAACGACGAGCCGGCCGGCCGCATCGTCTTCAAGCTGTTCGACGAGGTCGTCCCGAAGACCGCCCGCAACTTCCGCGAGCTGGCCACCGGCCAGAACGGCTTCGGCTACGAGGGCTCCGGCTTCCACCGCGTGATCCCGGCCTTCATGCTGCAGGGCGGTGACTTCACCAACCACAACGGCACCGGCGGCAAGAGCATCTACGGCGAGAAGTTCGCGGACGAGAACTTCCAGCTCAAGCACGACCGCCCGGGCCTGCTCTCGATGGCCAACGCCGGCCGCAACACCAACGGCTCGCAGTTCTTCATCACCACCATCGTCACCGACTGGCTGGACGGCAAGCACGTCGTCTTCGGCGAGGTCGTCGAGGGCATGGACCTGGTGAAGAAGATCGAGTCGCTCGGCTCGCAGAGCGGCCGCACCTCGGCCAAGATCACCATCGCCAAGTCCGGCGTGGTCGAGTAATCACCGTCGCTCCTGACACGCGTACCGCCCCGGAAGAAGTCGGATCCGCCGACTTCCCACTCCGGGGCGGTGGCATTTCCCGCCCGGGCAGATCCGAAGGAGAGGTCCTAAGCCCAAGGACCGATGGCCGAGCGCCCCGGGCCCGGCTGGAATGGGCGGATGGACCACGACAAGGCGTACGGGGGCCTGACCCCCGCCGAGCGGACGGCGTACCTGGCGCGCATCGGCGTGCCCGACCCCGGGGAGCCGTCGGCACGGGCGCTGGCGCGGCTGCAGCAGGCCCACCTGCGGACCGTCCCCTTCGAGAACCTGAGCATCCACCTCGGCGAGCTGGTCGTACTGGACCCGGTGGCCCTGGTGGCCAAGCTGGTGGACCGGCGGCGCGGCGGCTTCTGCTACGAACTCAACGGCGCCTTCGCCGAGTTGCTGCGCTCCCTGGGCTACCGGGTGAGCCTGCTGGCGGCCCGGGTCTTCGACGGGGAGCGCCCCGGCCCGCCGTTCGACCACCTCGCGCTGCGGGTCGACCTGGACGAGCCCTGGCTGGTCGACGTCGGCTTCGGACGGTTCAGCGTGCGTCCGCTGCGCCTGGACGAGCGCGGCCCGCAGTCCGACCCGTGCGGCACGTTCACCGTCCGCCCGTACGGCGCCCACGGCGAGTTGGACGTCCTGACGGACGGCGCCCCGCAGTACCGCCTCGACCCGCGCCCGTACCCGCTCGCCGACTTCGGGCCGACCTGCTGGTGGCAGAGCACCTCGCCGGAGTCGCACTTCACCCGCTCGGCCACCTGCTCCCTGCTCACCGAGGACGGCGGCCGGACCACGCTCAGCGGCACCCGGCTCATCCGCACCGGGCCCGACGGCACCCGCACCGAGCGGCAGCTCACCGACGCGCAGGCGTCGGCCGCCTACCGCGAGCACTTCGGCATCGCGCTCGACCGGCTGCCGGGCACGCCGCAGGGCGGAAGGGCAGGGTAGCCGGGCGCGCGACCGTTCGGGGCGGAACCGGGCGATCACCCCGGCCGGCGCGGCCGCCGTCCTAGGCTCTCCTCGGACGCGGACCGGGCCGCGTCCCGAACTCGACGTCCCGGCAAGGTGGTTCACCGATGATCGAGCAGAGCGCCGACGACGGCGAGGTGACGTACGAGCAGGTGACGGTGGTCTCCCTGGCCTCCTGCGAACCGGTGAACGGCGGACCCGTGAACGGCGGGCCGGTGAACGGCGGACCGGCCTCCGGCGAGCCGGTGGGGCCGGCGCGGTTCGCGGTCCGGGTTGTCCGCGAGGGCATGACCGTCAAGCGGGTGGCGGGCTACTGGGTGCGCTGGGACGAGCGCCGCGGCGAGGAGGAGATCCGCCACCACGCGCGCTGGGTCGCCGACGAGGAGTACGTCATTCCGGACACCGGCAGCCTGGACGGCACGCTCGCCGTGACGGTCGCCGCGTACTGGACGGACGGCGCGCGCATCTTCTCCCGCCGCCCGAGCACGGAGACCGCGGTGGTCTTCCGGCCCGGGGAGACCGAGCACGAGCTGGTGCTGGAGCAGGCCGCGCCGCACCGCCCGGCGGCCCTGTCGGTGCAGTTGGCGCACGCCCGCTGGCTGGGCGGCGACGGGCAGCCGATCCACTACGGCTACTCGGGCGCCACCGAGGCCGCGGGCGGCGAGGGGGAGTGGCTGGTCCGCTTCCCGGAGTGCGGCACCGGCCTGCTGCCGTACGCCGGTCAGGCCGAAGCCGAGTACTGAGCCCGGCAGGTGGAACGCGACCGCCTCCTGGACCGGACGGGCCCAGGAGGCGGTGGCGACGGCGGTGGACCGGCGCGGTGACGAGCGGCATCCACTCATGGGGTCGCCGTCACGCGAAGTTCACCGCTACTTGAACTCCGGTACGGCGGTGTCGTTCTTGAAGGCGTCGAAGACCTGCTTGGACTTGCCGGCGTCCCACTGCACCGCGGACTCGCCGGTCTTGGTGCGGTAGTCCGCGTTGCCGATCGGCACGGTCATGCTCTTGCCGCTGCCGCCGTTGACGTCCTTCATGGCGAGGAAGAGCGAGCCGAGGTCGGTCAGCCCGCAGTCGTCGTCCACGATCAGGGTGCCGAGCGCCGAGTCGACCAGCGGGTAGAAGGTGAACGGGTCGAGCAGGTTGCCGGGGGAGGCGGCCTGGTGGGCGAGGGCGCCGAGGAACTTCTGCTGGTTGCGCATCCGGCCGAGGTCCTGGTCGGCCATCTGGTGGCGCTGGCGGACGAAGGCCAGGGCCTGCTTGCCGGTGAGGGTCTGGTCGCCGGCCTGGAGGTCGAGTCCGGAGTCCTTGTCCTTGATCGGCTGGTCGATCTTCATCTCGACGCCGCCGATCGAGTCGACGATGCCGACGAAGCCGGCGAAGCCGATCTCGGCGTAGTGGTCGATGCGGATGCCGGTGTTCGTCTCGACGGTCTGGACGAGCAGACGCCCGCCGCCCGCGCCGAAGGCCGAGTTGATCTTCGCGGTGGTGCCCTTGACCGGCTTGCCGTTGCTGCCCTGGTGCTCGGGGATCGGCACCCAGGAGTCACGCGGGATGCTCATCAGGGTGTTCCCGTTGTCCCCGATGTGCAGGATCATCATCGAGTCGCTGCGCTTGCCCTCGGTGTCGTGCCCGGTGTGCAGGTCGTCCTGCTCGGAGTCGGTGAGGCCCTGGCGGCTGTCGGAGCCGACGATCAGCCAGTTGGTGCCCTTGCCCGCGGCGGGGCGGCCCGGGTAGTCGGCGAGCACGTTCTCGTGGTTGAGCTTGGAGTCCGCCCAGAACCAGGTGGAGACGGCGGTCACCATGACGGCGATCAGCAGACCGAAGACCGACCACTTGACGATCCGCCGCCGCGGCCAGCGCGTGGGCTGCGTACCGGCCGGGCGGGCACTCCCGGGGGCACCCGGACCACCGGGACCACCCGGGCCGCCCGGGCCACCCGGCCCACCGGGACCGCCAGGACGCCCCGGACCGGCCGGTCCGCCGGGGTGGACGCCGGGCGCGCCGGCCCCCTGCTGCGGGACGCCGCCCAGCCGGGAGGGCCCCGGCTGCTCCGGCGGCCGCGGCGCGGGCGCCCCCGGGCCGCGCGGGTTCAGCGAGGCCGGCAGCGGCGGCTCGGCCGCCGCGCCGCCTCCGCCGTTGCCGCCGTACGGGTTCCCGCCGCCCCCCGGGCGGCCCTCCTGCCACGTGTTCATGCCGTCGAGGATGCCCGACCCCGGTCGGGCTGACTCCCCCCGGGGGCCCTACCAGGCCTCTTGTAGCCGTTTTGATGCACGCACCGGATCGTTCCGCCGCAAGGTCCCGAGGTCCGGCGTCGCCCACTCGGCCACGTACCCCGCAATGTCCGGACATCCGGTGTTCCAGAGGCTGAAACGTTTCTTGACCGGCTCGAACGCCGCGTGTTTGCATTCCAGGCATGGATCAGCGTTGGGCACTCACGCGTCGGCGGCACGTCGACCTGCGGCGTGGTGTGGCCTGTTCGCTCTGTCGCGGCTGACGCGCGCCCGTCGGAACCCGCACGTCCACCGACGTAGCGCTCCCGGTACCGGCCCCACCCCGGTCACCCCCACCGCAGCGCCCTCCCCCCGCTGCGCAGCGCCGCCCCGCTCCCAGCCAGAGGTGAACCCATGGCCGTCGTCCTGTCCGTTTCCGGCTCCCCGTCCGCCACCTCCCGCACCACCCGTCTGCTGCGCCACGTCGACGCGCGGCTGGCGGACCGCGGCCACCACGTCGTCCCCTTCGAGGCCCGCAGCCTGCCCGCGCACGCGCTGCTGTCGGGCGACTTCGACCACCCCGAGATCGTCGCCGTCACCGAGCTGTTCGCCCGCGCCGACGGCGTCGTCATCGGCACCCCCGTCTACAAGGCCGCGTACTCGGGGCTGTTGAAGGTGCTGCTGGACGTGCTGCCGCAGTACGCGCTCGCGGGCAAGGCCGTGCTGCCGCTGGCCACCGGCGGCTCGCCCGCGCACGTCCTCGCGGTGGACTACGCGCTGCGCCCGGTGCTCAGCTCGATGGGCGCCGGCCACATCACCCAGGGCTGGTTCGTGCTCGACCGCCACATCACCGCCCGGGAGGACGGGGCGACCGTGCTGGAGCGCGAGACCGAGACCCTGCTCGCCCCGGTCGTCGAGGGCTTCGCCACCGCCCTGGAGCGGCTGGCCGCACCGGCGTTGACCGGCTGCTGACCGGGCTGCCGACCGGCTGAGGACCGGTCGGGCGAGCACCCGCCGCGGCCCGTACGGGGCGTCCCCGAGACGGGCCGTGGCGACCCCTAGGGGGAGGGGCGCCGCGCCCCGTAGAACCTTGGTTGAGCCGCTTCATTCCGTCGGATGACGAGCGGTCCGCCGTCCACTCCTAACGTGGTTCACACATCCCCACCCGCCAGGAAGCGGCCCGATCCGGTCGGGTCCGGTGGCCAGGTCCACCGGGAGAGGGGGGACAACTCCCGGTCGAGGACTACTGCCTGCGCCATGTCGTGAGGCGGGCGGGCCCGTGAGGCTGGGGACCAGCGGGTGAGCGCATCTTCCTTAGGAGACTCCAGTGACGACGGCAGCAGCAGCCGTGTATGACCCCCAGCTTCCCGGCGGAGCCTCCGCCGTCGCCGCGTCGGCCCGTCAGGTCACGAAGGCGTACGGCTCGGGCGAGACCAGGGTCACCGCGCTCGACGCGGTGGACGTCGACATCCAGCGGGGCCGGTTCACCGCGATCATGGGCCCCTCGGGCTCCGGCAAGTCCACCCTGATGCACTGCCTGGCCGGGCTCGACACGGTCAGCGGCGGACGGATCTGGATCGGCGACACCGAGATCACCGGCCTGAAGGACAAGCAGCTGACGAGACTGCGCCGGGACAAGATCGGCTTCATCTTCCAGGCGTTCAACCTGCTGCCGACCCTGAACGCGCTGGAGAACATCACGCTGCCGATGGACATCGCGGGCCGCAAGCCCGACCAGGCCTGGCTGGACCAGGTGGTGGAGACCGTCGGCCTGGCCGGCCGGCTCAGGCACCGCCCGACCCAGCTCTCCGGCGGCCAGCAGCAGCGCGTCGCGGTCGCCCGGGCGCTGGCCGCCCGCCCCGAGATCATCTTCGGCGACGAGCCCACCGGCAACCTGGACTCCCGGGCCGGCGCCGAGGTGCTGACCTTCCTGCGCCGCTCGGTGGACGAGCTGGGCCAGACCATGGTGATGGTCACCCACGACCCGGTCGCCGCCGGCTACGCGGACCGCGTGCTCTTCCTCGCCGACGGCGTGATCGTCGACGAGATGCACGCCCCCACCGCCGACTCCGTCCTCGAACGCATGCGCCGTTTCGACGGCAAGCGCACCAGCTGAGCGGCGGGACGACACGATCATGCTGCTCAAGACCTCACTGCGGAGCTTCTTCGCCCACAAGGGCCGGATGGCGCTCTCGCTCATCGCCGTCGTGCTGTCGGTGGCCTTCGTCTCCGGCACCCTGGTGTTCTCCGACACCGCCACCAGCACCTTCGACAAGCTCTTCGCCGCGACCGCCTCCGACGTCTCCGTCCAGCCGCCCAAGCCGACCGAGGACGAGGAGCAGCAGGCCGCCGTCAAGCCGCCGACCGTCCCGGTCGCGCTCGCCGCCCAGGTCGCCGCGGTGCCCGGCGTGAAGCAGGCCGTCGGCCAGGTCATGGTGCAGAACGCGACCCTGGTGAACCCGGCCACCAACAAGCTGGTCGGCCCGACCAGCGGCGCGCCCACCCTGCTCGGCAACTGGACCGACACCCCGCGCAACCCGGTCCGCATCACCTCCGGCCACGCGCCGCAGGGCTCCGGCGAGCTGGTGCTCGACGCGGACACCGCGAAGAAGGCCGGGCTCGGCCTCGGCGACAGGCTCCGGGTGGAGAACTCCGGGGGCAAGCACGACTTCACCATCGCCGGCATCGCCACCTTCACCACCACCAACCCGGGCGCGGCGCTCGGCTTCCTGGACACCCCGACCGCCCAGCAGGTGCTGCTCGGCGAGCCGGCCTACACCTCCGTCGAGGCCTTCGGCGACGGCAGCCGCGGCAACGACCAGCTCAAGGCGGACGCGGCGGCCAGGATCGGCGGCGGCTACCAGGTCAAGACCGCGGCCGAGCAGAAGGACGAGAACACCAAGCAGGTCGGCAGCGGCCTCGACTTCATGAAGTACGCGATGCTCGGCTTCGCCTTCGTCTCGGCGATCGTCGGCGGCTTCCTGATCATCAACACCTTCTCGATGCTGGTCGCCCAGCGGACCCGGGAGATCGGCCTGCTGCGCGCCGTCGGCGGCAGCCGCCGCCAGGTCAACCGCTCGGTGCTGGTCGAGGCGCTGATCCTGGGTGTGCTCGGCTCGACCCTCGGGGTCGCGGCCGGCCTGGGCGTCGCGGTCGGCCTGATCAAGCTGATGAACGCGGTCGGCATGGACCTCAAGGCGGCCGACCTGCAGATCGGGCCGGACGTGTTCATCGCCGGCTACGCGCTCGGCATCCTGGTCACCCTGGTCGCGGCCTGGGTCCCGGCCCGCCGGGCGAGCCGGATCTCGCCGATGGCCGCCCTGCGCGACCACGGCACCCCGGCCGAGGCCCGCGCCAACCTGCTCCGTACGGTCGTCGGCCTGCTGCTGACGGCGGGCGGCGGCGTCCTTCTGGTGCTCGGCGGGCAGGCGGAGAAGGCGGCCACCGGCAGTCGCTACCTGGGCCTGGGCGTGGTGCTCACCCTGGTCGGCTTCGTGGTGCTCGGCCCGCTGCTGGCCTCGGCGATCGTCCGGGTGCTCGGCTCGGTGCTGCCGGCGGTGTTCGGCCCGTCCGGCAAGCTCGCCCAGCGCAACGCGATGCGCAACCCGCGTCGCACCGGCGCCACCGCCGCCGCGCTGATGATCGGCCTGGCGCTGGTGATCGCCTCCTCGGTGTTCAGCTCCTCGGCGGTCACCTCGGCGAGCGCGCAGATCGACAAGTCGGTGGGCGTGGACTACATCATCGCGGGCGGCCGTACCGAGGTCACCCCGGAGATGCTGGACATCGTGCGCCGGACCCCGGGCATCGACCACGTCACCACCCAGGCGTTCTTCGCCGCCAAGGTCCAGCTCGCGGACGGGCAGAAGGAGAAGACCGAGCTCACCGCCGTACCGCCGGCCTTCTTCGGCACCGACTTCCACCCGACCGTCACGTCCGGTGCGGTGGAGTCGATCGGGCGCGGCTCGCTGGGGATCGGCGAGGCCTTCGCCAAGGACCACAGCCTCAAGGTCGGCGACCAGGTGACCGTCGACTACGGCAAGGGCCGCACCCAGGCGCTGCCGGTCGGCGCGGTCTTCGCCAAGGGCGAGCTGTTCGGCAACGGTTCCTTCGTGGCCATGGACACCATGGCCACGGTGGTCCCGGCCGCCGAGCAGCCGCCGGTGTGGACCTTCTTCGCCAAGGCCTCCCCGGGCGCCGACGTCGCCAGGACGCTGACCGCCCTGCAGGACGGGCTCAAGGAGTACCCGCAGCTGACCGTCAAGGACCAGGCCGGCTACAAGGAGCTGGTGCAGTCCCAGATCAACACCCTGCTCTACCTGATCTACGGGCTGGTCGCCCTCTCGATCACCGTCGCGGTGCTCGGCGTGGTCAACACCCTGGCGCTGTCGGTGGTCGAGCGGACCAGGGAGATCGGCCTGCTGCGGGCGATCGGGATCTCCCGCCGCCAGCTGCGCCGGATGATCCGGCTGGAGTCCGTGGTGATCGCGGTGTTCGGCGCCGTCCTCGGCACCGGGCTGGGCCTCGCCTGGGGCGTCACCGTCCAGCGGGTTCTGCGGGACCAGGGCCTCGGGACGCTCTCCGTCCCGACCGTCACGATCGCGATCACCCTGGTCTCCTCGGTGGTGATCGGCCTGGTCGCGGCGCTCGTCCCGGCCTTCCGGGCCGGACGGATGAACGTCCTCGCCGCCATCGCGACGGACTGATCCGGCGCCGGGGGGCGTCGGAGCAGGGGAGAGGGAACGGGGGACGACAGGGGCCGGGTGCACACAGCGCCCGGCCCCTGCCGCGTACGCACGGCCCCCGGCCCCTGGCGCGGGTCGAGCCCTCGGAGGGCTGAGATGATCGTCCGATGTTCCCCTCGGACGCCCCGCCGCTGCCCAGCGCCGCGCCCCTCACCGCCGCGGCCGCCGACCGCTGGCGCGCCGCCCGTACGGCCTGGCGGCTGGACGGCCGCTGGCTGGCGCTGGTGCCGGTCGCGTTCGCGGTCCTGGCCACCGCCGTCGAGCCCAGCGCCGCCCGGTGCAACGCCCAGGGCATCTGCCGGGACAC
Source organism: Kitasatospora sp. NPDC023120 (assembly GCF_055560835.1). Classification (NCBI taxonomy): domain Bacteria; kingdom Bacillati; phylum Actinomycetota; class Actinomycetes; order Kitasatosporales; family Streptomycetaceae; genus Kitasatospora; species Kitasatospora sp. NPDC023120. The sequence continues at coordinate 12,054 of NZ_JBVHHY010000046.1, forward strand.
CTGGGGCTCGGCGCTGGCCGGCTGGTCGGTGCTGGCCGAGGTGGTCCTGCTGGCCGCCAGGGTGCGGATCCGGGCGCTGGTCCCGCCCGTCGTCCTGGCGTTGCTCTGGTACCTCCCGGAGGGGCTGGTCACCCCGCTCGCCCGCTGGTCGGCGGTGCTGCTCCACGTGCTGCTCACGGCCGTCCTGCTCGGCGCCGAGGCCGGCCGCCGCCGGGCGCGGCAGCAGCTGGACGAGCTGATGGCCCCGCCCGTCCCCTTCCCGTGGACGGCCGCCGGCGCGCCCTCGCCCGTCCTGTGCGACGGCCCGCCGGTGCTGCGCCGCGCCCTCGGCGTCCTGCTGCTCGTCGTCGCCGCGGCCTTCCCGCTGTACGGGTTCTGGGCGCAGGACCAGGCGGACGCCGCCGCCGAGCGGTCCGTCCGGGTCACCGGCACCGCGGGCACCAGCGACGCGGACGGCGTGCTGACCGTCCGCTTCCAGCCGCCCGGCGGCGGTCCCGAGCGCACCGCCGCCCTGGACGTCTGGTGGCAGCGGCAGCCGCAGCCCGGCGAGCCCGTCCCGCTGCTGGTGGACGGCGACTCCGTGCGCGCCCTGGGCGACGACTACGACCTCTCGGGCCAGCTGAGCGCCGCCGGCCTGATCGCCCTGCCCGGCCTGGTGCTGCTCGGCTCGGCCGCCGTCGCCGCGGCCCGCCGCGCCCGCCCCGCCTTCGAGGGCTCCGCCCCCGCGCTCGCCGTGCGGGTCCGCGCCGACGCCCGCGGCGACCTGCTGGTCCAGCCGCTGGACGGTCCGCCGGACGGCCCCGGGCTCTGGCGCCTGGTCGAGCGCGACCGCTACCGGTGGGCGCAGTACGGCGCCCCGGGCGGGGAGGGCCCGGCCTGGGTGCCCGAGTACCTGGAGACCGGCAGCGAGGACGCCGACTACCCCGACCCGCCGGTCCTCCTCGACCCGGAGGACGAGGACGAGGACGACGAGGACCTCCTCGACCGCGCGACCCCCGCCGAGGCCGCCGTCTGGCTGGCCCACGCCGGCCGCAGCGTGCCCGCCGTGCTGTACCGCGGCCCCGACGGCGACGACCACCAGGTCCTCGTCCGCCCCGGCCTGTTGGACACCGACCCGCACTGGGTGGCGGCGGTGGTCGCGCCCGCCGCCCGGGCCCCGCGGCTCAGCCGGCGCGCCGAGCGCTACCGCGAGCGCGAACTCGCCGTCGCCGTGCTGACCGCCGAGACCCTCGCCGCCGCCCCCGCGGCCGGGCCGGACACCGAGCCGGTGGCCGCCCGCCGCTGGGAGATGCCGCTGCCGCTGCGGGCGGCGGCCGGGCCGGTGGCGGCCGTGCTGGTCGCCGCCGCCGTGGTGCTGCTCGACGACGACGGCTGGTGGGAGAACCTGGTGCGCCCGCTCTGGATCGGCTCGGCGGCGATCCTCGCGTGCGCCCAGACGCTGTCCTGGCAGATGGTGGCCGACCGCGACGGCCTGCGGGTGGCCACCGCGCTGCGCACCCGCAGCTTCCGGTGGGCGGAGATCGACGCGGCGGCTGTCCACCGGAACCTGCTCACCATCAGGCTGCGCGGGGGCCGGGAGTTCTCCTTCGCGAGCCGGCCCGCGGTCTGGCTGGCCGGCCACTTCGGCGACCGCTACGACCCGGTGGCGCTGGCCCGGACGGTGGCCACCGCGGCCCACCGGCCAGACCTGCGCCCGGACCGCGTCCTGCCGGACCGGCTGGGCGACCCGCAGCACCTGCTGAACCGGCTCGCGCTGACCGGCTACGCGGTCTTCACCGTCGTCCACTACGCGCTCTGAACCCGCACCGGGGCCCGCACCCGACCCACCCCGCCGCGGGCCCGCACCGGGGTGGGAGTACGGTGTCCTTGATCACAGTGCCGGTGCCACGCCGTGAGGTGCGCGCGGCCGCCCAGACCGGGACAAGACGGGGACGCGTCCGCACCGGTACGGTTGGCCCCGATGAACACCAAGGCTGCTGAGGAGCTGCCGGCTGTCTCCGTGATCATGCCGGTGCTCAACGAGGAACGTCACCTGCGCACGGCCGTCCGGCGCATCCTGGACCAGGACTACCCGGGGCCGATCGAGGTGGTGATCGCCCTCGGTCCGTCCGCTGACCGCACCGACGCGATCGCCGCCGAGCTGACGGCCGAGGACCCGCGGGTGCGGACGGTCGCGAACCCCACCGGCCGGACGCCCGCCGGGCTGAACGCCGCGATCCGGGGCTCCAGCCATCCGATAGTGGTGCGCGTGGACGGCCACGGCCTGCTCACCCCCGGCTACATCGCGACCGCGGTCCGGCTGCTCGGCGAGATGGACGCGGCGAACGTCGGCGGCATCATGCACGCCGAGGGCGAGACCGAGTGGGAGAACGCGGTCGCCGCCGCGATGACCTCCAAGCTCGGTGTCGGCAACGCGGCCTTCCACACCGGCGGCCTGGCCGGCCCGGCGGACACCGTCTACCTCGGCGTGTTCCGGCGCGAGGTGCTGGAGAAGCTCGGCGGGTACAACGAGGAGTTCATCCGCGCCCAGGACTGGGAGCTGAACTACCGGATCCGCCAGGACGGCGGCCTGGTCTGGTTCACCCCGCAGCTCAAGGTGACGTACCGGCCCCGGCCCTCGGTGCGCGCGCTGTCCAAGCAGTACAAGGACTACGGCCGCTGGCGCCGGGTGGTCACCCGCTACCACCGCGGCTCGGTCAACCTGCGCTACCTCGCCCCGCCGGCCGCGCTGCTGGCCGTCACCCTCGGGCTGGTGCTCGGCGCCGCCGTCCACCCGGCCTTCCTCGCGGTGCCCGGCGCCTACCTGCTGGGCATCGTCGGCGGCGCGGTGACCGAGGGCCGCGGCCTGTCTGCCAAGGCCCGGGCGCTGCTGCCGGTGGCGTTCGCGACCATGCACCTCAGCTGGGGCTTCGGCTTCCTCACCTCGCCGCGCTCGCTGGCCCGCCGGGTGATCGCCAGCGTCGGCCCGTCCGCGGAGGACGTGCTCTCCAAGGCCGGCTGACGCCCAGCCCGTCCGGGGGGACCGCCGGTCCGACGGAGCGGGTGCGACGGACTGCTTCGGCCGTTTGCGCGGGCTACTTCGCGCAGACGTCGGTGTCGTCCGCCTGCACCCGCTGGAGGTCCTCGGGGGCTTCGGCCGGCACCGCCGTCGCGCCGGTGGGCGCGGTCAGGGCGTCCTTGCCGAGCACCAGCAGCAGCCCCGCCTTCGGGTCCGCCTTCGCGGCCGGCTTGACGGCGTCGCCCGGCAGCCCGAGGGCGGTGGCCAGGGCGCCCGCCGCGGCCTCCTGACCGGACTGGTAGGACACCGTGGTGCTTGCGGCGACCGGTGCGTCACTGCCGACGGCGGCCTTGGGGAAGCCCTTCGTCTGGAGCTTCTCGACGGTCGGCCCGGACTGCCCGCGCTTCCCGCTGCCGTTGCGCACCGTCACCTGGACGTCCTTGGTGTCCACCGCCGGGGCGGTGGCGGCCGGCGTGCCCGGTGCGGCCGGGGCGGAGCCCTCGGGCGCGGGCGGGGTGGCCGTCGCGGTCAGCGAGCGGTCGCCCGCGATCATCGAGAAGACCTGCCCGGCGTCCGGCTGCTTGAAGACCACCCGGTCCTTGTCCCTGGGGTCCTCCATGACGGGCACGGTGGCGAAGGTGATGTTCTTGGCGTCCACCTTGCTGATGTCCAGCGCGAGGTTCTTGAGCTTGTCCACGCTGCCGATGCCGTCGTCCACGGTCAGCGCCTTGGTGGCGGCGTCCGCGAGCTTGAAGAGCTTGGTCGGGCTGGTCAGGGTGTCGTCGCTCTTGATCTTGCGGATCATCGAGCTGATGAACTGCTGCTGCAGCGGGATCCGGGAGAGGTCGCCGCCGAATCCGACCGCGTGCCGGGTGCGGACGAAGGCCAGTGCCTCCTCGCCCTGGACCACGTGCCGGCCCTTGGTCATCTTGAGGTGGGAGCCCGAGTCGTTGATGTCCTTGGCCGCGCAGACCTCGACCCCGCCGACGGCGGTGGAGAGGGTCTTCACCGCCTCGAAGTTGACCTGCACGAAGTGGTCGACCCGGATCCCGGTGTTCTTCTCGACGGTCTTCCAGGTGCAGCCCGCGTCCCGCCCCTCCTGACCAAGGCTCTCGTTGAAGATCTCCCGCGGCGAGCCCGGGATCTTCTTCCCCTGGGCGGTCTGGCACTCCGGGATCGGCAGCATCAGGTCGCGCGGGAGGCTGATCACCGTCGCGTTGGAGCGGTCCTTGGCGATGTGGAACAGCAGCGTGGTGTCGGCGTGCCCGGTGCTGCCCTCGTCGCCGTACTCGCGCCCGAGGCCCTCCCGGCTGTCGGTGCCGATCACCAGGATGTTCAGCGCCTCCCCGGCGGCCTTGGGGCGCTCGGCCTCGTCGCCCAGCTGGACCTTGACCGAGGTCAGGTTGTCGTTGAAGTGCTTGTACAGGTAGTACGCCCCGCCGCATCCCGCGACCATCACCAGCGCACCGGTCCCGGCCGTCCACTTGAGCACCCGCCGGCGCCGGCTCCGCTTGGCCGCGGCGGCCGCGCGCCGCCGGCTGTCCCGGCGGCCCTCCCCGGCCGGTGCCGCGGGTGCGTCGGCGACCCGGCGGCGGCGCTGCCGGGGGACGCCGGGGCCCGGGTCGACCCGGGCCCGCCCGGGTTCCGGTTGCTCCTCGTGCACGGGGGATCCTTACCTTCGACCGGTCACGGCTCCGGCCCGCCCGTCCTGACGGGCCGATCCGGACACAGTAGACGAGCCGGGCGAAGGAATCGTTCCTGGTGTGATCTGCATCATGTTTGAACAAAGTGGAGGTAAATTCCGTTCGCCATCGAGCATTTGTCGGGTCCACCCGCGCCGACCTGCGGCGCGGCACGGCCCGGCGCCGTACCGCGCCGGACGCGGCGCTCAGTGCTGCGCGCAGGCGTCCACGTCGGCGGTGCGTCCCTCGAAGGTGGGTGACGCTCCCGCGGAGGGTGACGCCGCCGTCGCCGCCTCGGCGGAGCCCGCGCTCGGCCCGGCGCCCGGGCTCGCCGACGCGCCGCCGTCCGCGCCCGTCGACGCGCCCGCCGACGCGCCCGCCGACGGCGTCGACCCGGGCGGCCGCACGGTGACCGACCGGTCGTCCCGCAGTGCCGCGAACAGCTGGCCGGTCTGCGGCTGCACGAACTCGTCCCGGTCCGAGTCGTAGCGGTACGGGCGGCGCGGCGCGGTCAGGAAGACCACGTTCGCCGTGGGCACGCCGCGCAGGTCCTGGGTGAGGTCGTACAGCGCGCCGAGCGAGGACAGCCCGCCGTCCGCCCGGACCGAGGAGGTCGCCGCGTCCAGCACCGGCCACAGCCGCGCCGGGTTCAGCAACACCCCCTGTGACTCCGCCTTGCGGATCAGCGCGGCCAGGAACTGCTGCTGACGGCCCATCCGCTGGGTGTCGCTGCCGTCCCCCAGGCTCTCCCGGGCTCGGACGTAGCCGAGCGCCTGCTCGCCGTGCAGGGTCTGCCGTCCGGCGGGCAGGTCGAGCTTGGCGTCCTTGTCGTGGATCGGCTGCGGCACGCACACCTCGACCCCGCCGATCGCGTCCACGATCGTCTTGAAGCCGCTGAAGTCGACGATCACGTAGTGGTCGATCCGGATCCCGCTCAGCTGCTCCACGGTCCGGATCGAGCAGGCCGGGCCACCCGTCTCGAAGGCCCAGTTGAACTGCATCAGCCCCGGCTTGCTGCGGGTGCCGTCCGGCTTCTCGCAGGCGGGGACGGAGACCATGACGTCGCGCGGGACGGAGACCGCCGTCGCGTGCTTCCGGTCGGCCGACAGGTGCAGCAGGATCGTGGTGTCCGAGCGCTCGGTGCCCGCCTCGCCGCCGTAGGAGCCGTTCGAGCCGGAGCGGTCGTCGCTGCCGATCAGCAGGATGTTCTCGGCGCCCCGGGCGTCGGCGCTGCGGCTCGGCCGCTCCGCCTCCAGCTTGGCGAGCAGCCGGTCGGTGGCCGAGTCGGTCCGGATGTTGCCGTCCAGCTTGCGGTAGGCGATCCAGAGCAGCACCCCGGAGGCGACCAGCAGGAACGCGACGACGCCGGCGGTGATCATCAGCCACCGCCGGCGCCTGCGCGGGCGTCCGGACCCGTTCGGGGGAGCGTCCGCGGGGGGAGTGCCCCCGGCGGGAGTGTCGGTCGGGGGGTGCTCGGTGTCGTCCTCGGCCATGGCAGGGATCCCTACCCGCCGGGCCCGGGCCCGGGGGTCACCCGAGGCGCAGTGTCACCCGTTCGGATTCGATCCGCTTCTCCCACTGCCCGGCGTCCAGCGCCTGCGAGTTGCGGCAGAGCACCACCGAGGCGCCGGCCGCCAGCGGCGCCAGCAGGCCGGCCTCCAGGCCCGCCCAGTCGTCGTACGAGAGGGTGGACAGCACGCGGTCGCCGGACTTCAGGCCGAGGCGGACCGCCCCCTGCCGGGCCAGCGCGACGGTCTGCTCGCCCGTCAGCTTCAGCGGCAGCCCGTCCACCACGGTCTCCAGCGCCTGCCCGTCCGGGGCGACGGGGGAGTACGGCGCGAAGCGGTCGCCCTGGCCGGGCACCTCGGCGGCGTAGTCGAGGAAGCCGTCCGGGCGCTGCGGGAAGCGGCCGCCGAGCGGGCGCAGCGCGAGCGCGACCCGCTCGCCCTCGCAGGCATGGGCGGCCTCCAGGCCGTCCGGGCCGCTGACCACCAGGTCGGCGGTGGCCGGGTCGCCGCCCGGCACCGCCGTCACCCCGACCGACCAGCAGGCGAGCAGCCAGACGGCGCTCTGCCAGTGGGCGGGCAGCAGCAGTGCCGCCCGGTCGTCCGGGCCGGCATTCAGTTCGTCCTGGAGGAGGTTGGCGGTCTTGGCCACCCAGTTGTCGAAGGTCCGGGCGGACAGCTCCACCCGTTCACCGGTGGCGTCGTCGTAGAAGGTGACCAGCGGGGCCGCGGGATCGACCGAAGGGGTGCCGCCGCGCAGGAATGCGTGCAGCAGCTCGACGGGGGTGCGGGCATCGGCAGCGAAAGGCGCAGTCATGGTGCGCCCCAGCCTACGGCCTTCGAGTGGGAGGTCGGGAGGGGTGGCCGAACGGGAGCGGGGCGGCGTGGCGGCATCGGTAATTTGTCGCCAATATCCGTTTTATGCGTATCTCACTTCTTGCCGGCGCGGCCATAAGCTGCGTCGCCGCCCTGCTGCTCCAGCCGACCGCCGTCTCCGCCGTGTCCGCCGTCGCGGACCCGGTGCCGGCCGAACAGACCTCCGCCGGCGGCGGCACGGTGACGAGCCTGCCGCTGACCGCCGCCGAACACGGCGTCATGCAGCGCACCACCAAGCCCTTCTCGCTCATCGGGGTGAGCTGGGACGATCCCCGGCAGTCCCTCGCCGGCACCTCGATCAGGGTCCGCACCCACCGCGTCGCCACCGGTGACTGGACCGACTGGCACCAGCTGGCCGTCGAGGGCGAGGACGCCCCCGACGAGCGGGACGGCCGGGCCGGCATCCGCGGCTCGACGGCACCGCTGTGGACCGGCCTCAGCGACGGCGTGGCCGTCGAGATCACCCCCGGGCCGGACGGGCTGCCCGCCGGGCTCCGAGCCGAACTGGTCGACCCGGGCGCGGGCGCCGAGCAGTCCGCCCCGCTCACCCTGCCGGGCGAGACCGGGACCGCCCGGGCCCTGCGGGACCACGAGGCGCCGCGTCCGGGCATCGTCACCCGGGCGGGCTGGGGCGCCGACGAGTCGCTGCGCGACCCTGGCTTCGTCTACACCGGGACGGTCAAGGCGGTCTTCGTCCACCACACCGACACCGCCACCGAATACGCGTGCAGTGACGCGCCGCAGATGATCCGCGCGATCTACCAGTACCACGTCCAGAGCAACGGCTGGCGGGACATCGGCTACAACTTCCTGGTCGACCGCTGCGGCACCATCTACGAGGGCCGGGCCGGCGGCGTCGCGCAGCCCGTCCTCGGCGCGCACACCCTCGGCTTCAACACCGACTCGACCGGCGTCGCCGCGCTCGGCACCTTCACCTCCACCAGCCCGCCGCAGGAGCTGGTGGACGGCGTGAGCAAGATCGCGGCGTGGAAGCTCGGCCTGACCGGCCAGGACGCGGGGGGCTGGACCAACCTGACCTCCGGCTCCTCACAGAGCCGCTACCCGAAGGGAACGGTCGTCTCCTTCGCCACCGTCTCCGGCCACCGGGACGCCTTCGCCACCGAGTGCCCCGGCCAAGGCCTCTACGACCGGCTGGGCGACATCCGCTCCTGGGCCGCCCACCTCCAGGGCCGCTGAGCCACCGTCAGCACCCTCGCGGTCGGACCGGACGCTCCGAGGGGCCTGTCTCCGGACTCCCGTCTACGGATGCTCCGGATACAGGCCCTTAGCCCGGCCCCGGTCCCCGCCCGATCAACCTCCGCAGCTCCTGCGTCAACCCCGCCGCCAGGTCCGGCCGCAGGTCGAACCGTGCCGGGGTGTTCTGCAGCAGCGCGATCCGCCACCCCGCTCCGGCGTTCACCGCGATCACCGTCTGCACCGCGTTGAGCGCCGGGTCCAGGTCCTCCGCGTCCTCCGGCACCATCCCGGCGACGCCGTCCAGCTGTGCCACGCCCGCCCCCAGGGCCCGGACCCGTCGCACCTCGGCCACGTACTCCGGCGTCACGTGGTCCAGGAAGATCCGCCCCAGTTCGGAGGCGATCGCCGAGCGCCCGCGCAGTCGCGTCCCGTCGAAGCCGATCACCTCGCCGTCCTCGGCGAACGGCCCGGCGAAGGCGGAGCCGTCCCGTTGGTTCCACCCCTCCAGCGCCCGGTGGTACAGCGCCCGGACCGCGTTCTCGTCCCCGGAGGACAGCTCCGGCAGCCGCGTATCGTTCATATCCTCATGGTCGACCAAGGCGCTGGAGCCGGACAGCGGAGGAGGTGCGCGGCGGTGACGGGCGAGTCGGTGCGGCGCTGGCGGCCGGGCTTCGCGCTGGACGTTCCCCGGACCCTGCTGCCGCTGCGCCGGGGCCCGGCCGACCCGTCGTACCGGTCCACCGGTGACGGCGCCGTCTGGCGCGCCTCCCGCACCCCGGCGGGCGTCGGCACCCTGCGGGTGCTGCCGCGTCCCGCCGCGGGCGAGGTCGAGGCGAGCGCCTGGGGCCCGGGCGCGCAGTGGCTGCTCGACTGCCTCCCCGTGCTGCTGGGCGCGCAGGACGAGCCGGAGGCGCTGGTGCTGCCGCCCGGTCCGCTGCGGGACGCCCAGCGCCGTACCGCCGGGGTGCGGCTGACCAGGACGGGCCTGGTGCTGGAGTCCCTGGTGCCGGCGATCCTGGAGCAGAAGGTCACCACCGACGAGGCGTACCGCGCCTGGCGCACCCTGCTGCGGGACTTCGGCACTCCGGCGCCGGGCCCGGCGGAGGGGATGCGGGTGGCGCCGTCGGCCCGGGAGTGGGCGCTGGTGCCGAGCTGGGAGTGGCACCGGGCGGGTGTGGACCCGAAGCGGTCCGCGACCGTGATGCGCGCGGTCCGGCTGGCGCCGCGGCTGGAGGAGGCGTCCGCGATGGCCCACGAGGAGGCCTTCGCCCGCCTCACCGCCGTCCCCGGCATCGGCGTCTGGACGGCGGCCGAGACCCTGCAGCGCAGCAACGGCGACCCGGACGCGGTCTCGGTCGGCGACTTCCACCTGCCCAACCTGGTCGGTTGGGCCCTGGCCGGCCGCCCCCGCAGCGACGACGCCCAGATGCTCGCCCTGCTGGAGCCCTACCGCCCGCACCGCCACCGCGTCTGCCGCCTGCTCATCGCCACCGGCGCCCGGGCCCCCCGCTACGGCCCCCGCCTCACCCCCAACGACCACCGGGGGAGATGACCCCTACCGCACCTCGATGAAGGCGTCGGCGTCGCGGGCCGGGCGTTCGCGCGGGGGTTCGGCGGGGCGGCCGACGGCGATGGCGCCCATCGGGTCCCAGCCGGCGGGCAGGTCGAGGGCGGTGCGGACGGTGTCGCGGCAGAACATGGTGGAGGAGACCCACGCGGAGCCGTAGCCCTCGCCGGTGAGGGCGACCAGCAGGTTCTGTACGGCGGCGCCGGCGGCGACGGTGAACATCTCCCGTTCGGCGGTGGCGCGCCGGGTGTCGGGGTAGTGGTGCGAGCCGTCCATCACCAGGCAGGGCACGACCAGGTAGGGCGCGTCGCGCAGGACGTTGCCGCGGGCGGTGCGGCGGGCGATCCGGGCGTCGTCCCAGCCGTCGAGTTCGCGCAGGTCGCGCTGCCAGGCGGCGAGCATCGCGTCGAGCAGCCGGGTGCGGATGTCGGGGGACTCCAGCAGCACGAACCGCCACGGTGTGGTGTGGTGCGGGGCGGGCGCCGTGACGGCGGCCGCGACGGCGCGGCGGACGGCGGCCGGGTCGACCGGGTCGGCGGTGAAGGAGCGGACGGTTCGCCGCAGGGTGACGGCCTGCCGCAGGGCCTCGGAGGTGCCGAGCCGGAACATGTCGTCCACGGCGGGCCGGACCAGCGGCCGGGTGCCCGCGCCGTCCTCGGTGGTGACCAGGTGCCCGAGCCCGCGCACGACCGCCACCGGTACGCCGGTGGCTTTGCCCTTCACCAGGTCGGCGGCGGCGGCGAGTTCGTCGGCGGTCGCGGTGACGGTGAGCACCAGCTCGTTGCCGTGGCCGTCGGTGCGTCCGCGGTGGTCCTCCAGGACGGAGAGCCCGGCGGCGCCGATCGCGACGTCGGTGAGCCCGTTGCGCCAGGGCCGTCCGAAGGTGTCGGTGACGACGACGGCGAGCCGGCGGCCGGTGAGCCGCTGCAGCCGGGCCCGCAGCGCGCGGGCGGAGGCGTCCGGGTCCTCGGGCAGCAGCAGTACGGTGCCGGGGGCGGTGTTGGAGGCGTCGACCCCGGCGGCGGCCATGACGAAGCCGTTGCGGTTCTCGACGATCCGGGCCGGTCCGCGCCGGGCGACGACCCGGACGGTCTCGGCGTCGATCGCGGCTTCGCGGTCGGCGGCGTGCAGCAGCCGGCCCTCGGCCTTGCTGACGATCTTCGAGGTGACGAGCAGGATGTCGCCGTCCTCGAAGGTCCCGGCCTTGGCGATCAGCGCGCCGAGGTCGGCCCCGGCGTCGACCTCCGGGATCCCCTCGACCCCCAGGATCTGCAGCGGCGCGGTCACTTGCGGACCTGCTCCGCGAGCGCCAGCGCGGCCCGCGCCATCTCGGCGGTGGCCTCGACGTCGGTCATCAGCAGCGGGACGGCCCGGCAGGCGATCCCGGCGCCCTCGACCGCGGCGACCGACGCCTCGTCGGCGGTGTCGACCAGCCAGCCGTCGAGGAGCTCGGAGCCGTAGTTCAGCGCGACCGCCTCGGCGGTGGCCTCGACGCCGACGGCGGCGAGCACCTTGTCGGCCATGCCGCGCACCGGTGCCCCGCCGATGATCGGGGAGAGCCCGACGACCGGCGCCGGGGCGGCGGCGACGGCCTGCCGGATGCCGGGGACGGCGAGGATGGTGCCGATCGAGACGACCGGGTTGGACGGCGGGAAGAGGATGACGTCGGCGGCGGCGATCGCCTCCAGCACACCGGGCGCGGGCTTGGCGGTGTCCGCGCCGACCGGGATGATCGCCTCGGCGTCCACGGCGGCGTGCAGCTTGACCCAGTACTCCTGGAAGTGGACCGCCCGGCTGCCCTGCTCGTCGGTGATCCGCACGTGGGTCTCGACCCGGTCGTCGCTCATCGGCAGCAGCCGCACGCCGGGCTTCCAGCGCACGCACAGCGCCTCGGTCACCTGGCTGAGGCTGTACCCGGCGGTGAGCATCTGGCTGCGGACGAGGTGGGTGGCGAAGTCCCGGTCGCCGAGCCCGAACCACTCGGGGCCGACGCCGTACTCCTTCATCTCGGCCTTGATCGACCAGGTCTCGTCGGTCCGGCCCCAGCCCTGCTCCTCGTGGATGCCGCCGCCGAGGGTGTACATCACGGTGTCGAGGTCGGGGCAGACCTTGAGGCCGTAGAGGTGGATGTCGTCGCCGGTGTTGCCGATGACGGTGATCTCGTCCTGCGGTCCGACCGCCGCGAGGAGTCCGCGCAGGAAGCGCGCCCCGCCGATTCCGCCTGCCAGTGCCACGATGCGCATGGAGTCATCCTGCCACGGTCGGACCGTCCGTCAGGTCGGCGCTCAGTGCGTCTCGGCCTGCGCCTGCTGCTCCGCGTGCTGCTCGGGCACGGCGTGGGCGCCGTACTGGTTCATCTCGGTGAGGCCCGGGGTGTAGAGGTGGATGGAGACGGCGGGTTCGAGCGCGCCGTTGACCACCTCGTGCAGGTAGCCGGAGGAGAACACCCGCTGCCCGCCGGGCTTCAGGGCGCGGGCGCCTTCGCCGGCGCGCGTGAGGGAGCGCTCGATCAGCTCGCCCCGGACGACGGTCATCACGCCGGAGGACTCGCCGTGGTCGTGGAAGCCGCTGCTCTGGCCGGGCAGCCAGCTGAGCAGCCAGACCTCGTAACCGGGGCCGGTCTCCAGCCGGGCGTACCAGCGGGTCAGCGCGTCGTAGCGGACCAGCGGCTCCCAGCGGGCGCGGTCGGCGGCGATCTCGCGGACCAGCCGGGCGTACTCGGCGACGGTGGTCGGGTGGGCGGGCAGGTCGGTGCGGGCCAGGTGCGGGAAGGCCAGCGGGTCGCCGGCGATGGAGACGTCGCTGAGGCCGTCCGCCCAGCGGGCGGTGCCGGGGGTACGGGCGGAGCCCAGGCGGGCGAGCTTGTTGCGGTCGCGGTTCCGCTTGCGGATGCGGATCATGCGCACGGGAGTCGTCCTCGGAAGAGTCGGCTGGTTCGTCGGGATCAGCCGGATCCGGGATGTCCTGGGGCGGGACTCGCGGGCGGCCTCTGTGCTTCCTGGGGCGGCGCGCGGTGGGACGCGGGCGCCTAGATACAGCAGGAACAGAGGCGACAACAAGAGTTCACGGCACGGCGAAGCGTGGAACCGCTCCGGGGGCTGGCGAACTCTGACATAGGGGCAAGGACACAGCATCCGCCGGGTCGGTGTCAAACGGAAGGGTGCGGCATTCGAGTGGATTAGGCCCGGATCTTTCCCTGATGGGGTGATTCATCACCCTCTATGTTTCGATGGGAAGATCGCCGGGAAGGGAGGCCGATGACCGGTCTGTGGTGGTGACCGAGCGTCACCTGGCGAATGGTTGCGGACGGTTCGGCACTGTTCAGGACCTTGCGATGGAAGGTCCGTTGTGTCCGAATATGTACACTATTCGTAACGGCTTGGTGCCGGGGAGTGAATCCTGGCCCCAATACCAGAGCTCGGCTTGACTGGGCCAGAGTGACGCAACTGTAATTTCACTCGTGTCGTCAGCCGCACGAGGCAACGGCAACCACGGGGACGCCAAGTAGGGGCAGAGGAGGCGCGCCACATGAGCGAGCTCTTTGAGCTGTTGATCGGGGACGGCATCGCGGAGGACGAGGAGGAACTCGGCTGGCAGGAGCGCGCGTTGTGCGCCCAGACCGACCCGGAGTCCTTCTTCCCCGAGAAGGGCGGCTCGACCCGCGAGGCCAAGAAGGTCTGCCTCGCCTGCGAGGTCCGCTCGGAGTGCCTGGAGTACGCCCTCGCCAATGACGAGCGCTTCGGCATCTGGGGCGGCCTCTCCGAGCGCGAGCGCCGTCGGCTCAAGAAGAGCGCGGTCTGAGCGGGTGGCCCCCGACTCCCGCTGACCCTTCGGCAACGCAGGACAACCGCACAGCTGTACGGGCGCCTCACCGCGGTGGTGGGGCGCTTTCGTGTTCCCGGGCCCGTTCCCGACCCCTTGCCCGACCCCTTGCCCGGCCCCGTTCCCGAGCCCTCGCCCGAGCCCTCTCCAGACCCGGTGCCCGGCCCCTTTCCCGGCCCCGCCTTCACCGTCCCCGCACCGGCACCGCACGGCACCGCGGACGAAGCGTCCACCGGGAGCCGTTAGTGTGGTGCGCCATCCGGTTGCCGTTCACCGGCTGTGTCCACCGAGAACTGGGGCCCGCGCACTCGATGACCGTCTACAGCCACCAGAGCGGCTTCACCGCTTCCCGGCCGCCCGCCTACCCGCGCCACCTGGTCACCGCGGTGATCGTCTCGCACGACGGCGCCCGCTGGCTCCCGCAGGCGCTGGCCGGCCTGCTCGGCCAGGACCGGCAGGTCCAGCGCGTCCTCGCGGTCGACACCGGCTCCACCGACAACTCCCCGCAGCTGCTCGCGGACACCCTCGCCGACTGGCTGCCCGAGAGCGGCCCGCTCGTCCTCGGCCGCCGGGCCGGCTTCGGCACCGCCGTCGCCGAGGCCGTCTTCAACAGCCCGCCGCTGCGCCCCGAGGACCTGCCGTACCGGCTCGACCCCTCCGGCTACGACCCGGTCACCGGCGGCTGGGACGACTTCGGCGACCCGCTCGCCCAGGAGGACGACCTCGGCCGCGGCGGCCCGCGCGAGACCCAGCCGGTCGAGTGGCTCTGGCTGCTGCACGACGACTGCGAGCCGCAGACCGACGCGCTGCGCCGCCTGCTCCAGGTCGCCGACTCCACCCCCAGCGCCGCCGTCGTCGGCCCCAAGCTGCGCAGCTGGTACGACCGCCGCCAGCTCCTCGAGGTCGGCGTGACGATCGCCCGCTCCGGGCGGCGCTGGACCGGCCTCGACCGCCGCGAGCAGGACCAGGGCCAGCACGACCAGGTCCGCCCCGTGCTCGCCGTCTCCAGCGCCGGCATGCTGGTGCGCCGGGACGTGTTCGAGGAGCTCGGCGGCTTCGACAAGGCCCTCCCGCTGATGCGGGACGACACCGACTTCTGCTGGCGGGTCAACGCCGCCGGCCACCGCGTCGTCGTCGCCCCCGACGCCGTGCTGCGGCACGCCGAGGCGGCCAGCCGCGAGCGGCGCGCCATCGACTGCGGCGCCTCCCACCCGCACCGGGTGGACAAGGCCGGCGCCGTCTACACCCTGCTCGCCAACTGTCGCGGCGCGCTCTTCCCGTACGTCCTGCTGCGGCTGGTGCTCGGCACCCTGGTGCGGGCCGTCACCAACCTGCTCGGCAAGGACCCGCGCCAGGCCTTCGACGAGCTCGCCGGCCTCGGCCACGAACTCGTCCGGCTGCCAAGGCTGTTGGCCGCGCGCAAACGGCGCGCCCGGACCAGGGCGGCGGACGCCCTGGACGACCGCACGCTCTTCCCGGCACCCGGCGCCACCACCCGGCTGGCCGTCGAGGGCGTCATCGGCTCGCTCGGGATAGGGGGCGGCGACGACGCCGGCCTCGGCCGGCACGGCTCGGCCGAGGCCGGCGGCGACGAGGACGCCGAGGACCTGGTCGTCGAGCAGTTCACGCTGATCAAGAAGCTCGCCCGGCGCCCGGCGCCGGTGCTGTTCGCGGCCCTGCTGGTGTTCGCCCTGGTCGCCTGCCGCGGCCTGCTCGGCAGCGGCGAGCTGTTCGGCGGCGCCCTGCTGCCCGCCTCCGACGGCGCGGGCGGCCTCTGGTCGATGTACGCGGACGCCTGGCACCCCGTCGGCACCGGCTCCACCGCCGCCGCACCGCCGTACCTCGGCGTGCTCGCGGTGCTGTCCTGGCTGCTGTTCGACCACGCCGACCTCGCGCTCACCCTGCTCGTGGTGCTCACCGTCCCGCTGTCCGCGGTCAGCGCGTACCTGGTCTCCCGGCCGCTGCTGGACTCCAAGCTGGTCCGCGCCTGGGCCAGCGCCACGTACGCGCTGCTGCCCGCCGCGACCGGCGCGCTCGCCCAGGGCCGGATCGGCACCGCCGTCCTCGCCGTGCTGCTGCCGCCGCTGGCCCGCGCCGCCGCGATCGCGGCCGGCCTCGGCATCCGGGACGAGAGCGCCGCCAAGGGTGCCCGCCCGGGCTGGCGCCCGGTCTGGATGGCCGTCCTGCTGCTCACCCTCGCCACCGCCTTCGTCCCGCTGACCTGGGCGCTCGCGGTGCCGCTCTGCCTGGCGACGCTGGTCGCCGCGGTGGTGCGCGGCGGCGCGTTCGGCTCCGGCGGTACGGCGCTGCGGCTGCTCGGACTGCGCGTCCTGGTGATCCTCGCCGTCCCGGTCGGCGTGCTCGCCCCGTGGTCGCTCAAGGTGCTGTCGCACCCGCAGTGGCTGCTGCTGGAGGCCGGGCTGCCCGGCCTGCACGGCACCGGCGCGAGCGCGGCCGGCCTGCTGCTGGTCAACCCGGGCGGCGCCGGTGTGCCGCCGGTCTGGCTGTCCGCGGGTGTCGTGCTCGCCGCGCTCGCCGCGCTGCTGCGCGCCGACCGTCGCCGCGCGGTGCTCGCCGCCTGGGGCGCGGCCGGGGCCGGCCTGGTCTTCTCGGTCGCGGTGGCCGGCGCCTCCGTCACCCCGGCCTCCGGCGGCCCCGCCGTGCCCGCCTGGGCCGGCCCGGCCACCCTGATCGCCGGGATCGCCCTGCTCGCCGCGGCCGCGATCGGCGCCGACGGCGCCAACGCCCGTGTCGCCGGGATCGCCTTCGGCTGGCGCCAGCCGGTGGCCGCCCTGGTGGTGGCCGCGGCCGTGCTGGCCCCGCTGGGCACCGGCCTGTGGTGGGCGCTGACCGGCGCCGGCAAGCCGCTGCACCGCGGTGGGGCCGACCAGGTGCCCGCCTTCGTCGCCGAGGAGGCCGGCACCACCGACCGCTCCCGCACCCTCGTGATCACCGGGCAGAAGAGCGGCGGCGCCGTCCGCTACACCGTGCTGCGTGGCGCGGGCCTGACGCTCGGCCAGGCCGAGTCCACCGTGGACCCGGCGACCGGCACCGAGGGCGGTCTGAACAAGACGGTCGGCAGCCTGCTGGCCGGCTCCGGTGCCGACCAGGCCGGCGCCCTGGCCGGCTACGGCATCGGCTACGTGCTGGTCCAGCAGCCGGTGATCGACGCCTTCAAGGACGTCCTGGACACCACGCCCGGCCTGGTCAAGGCCAACCAGGACAACGGCTCCGCGCTCTGGCAGGTCAGCGGCGCCCCCGCGGTCCGCGCGGTGATCACCACCCCGGGCGGCAACCCGGTGGTCGTCCCGTCCGGCGCCCGCGACCTCACGGCCACCGTCCCGGCCGGTCCGGCCGGGCGGGTGCTGCGGCTCGCGGAGTCCGCCGCCCCCGAGTGGCAGGCCACCGTGGACGGCACCGCGCTGGAGCCCACCACGGTCGACGGTTGGGCGCAGGGCTTCAAGCTCCCGGCCGGCGGCGGCAAGCTGACCGTCACCCGGGAGGGCAGCCTCGCCCACACCGGCTGGATCTGGGCGCAGGTGCTGCTCGGCCTGACCGTCCTGGTGCTGGCCCTGCCCGGCCGCCGCAGCGACAAGGACGACGACCTGCCCGAGGAGGTGGTGGCCGCCGCCGCGCTGGCCGCCGCCGCCCAGGCGCAGGCCCCCGCCCCCGGCAGCCGCCGGGCCCGCCGGATGGCCGAGCGCGGCGAGGGCGGCGAGCCCGGTGCCGACGAGTCCGGGGTGTACGAGGGCCGGCCGGGAGCGGTCCCGGCACAGCCCGCAGGCGAGCCGGTGACCGAGGCGGTCCAGGCGGCCGAAGCCGTCCAGGAGGCCGAGCCGTACACCGACCCGTACCAGACGTACCAGCAGGCCGACCCGTACAGCTACGACCAGTACGCCGCCCAGCAGCCGGTGGCCGCGCCGTACGGCGGTCAGGGGTACGACGGCCAGGGGTACGACGGCCAGGGGTACGACGGCCATGGGTACGACGGACACCAGCCGCAGGCCTACCCGCAGCAGGGCTTCGAGCAGCAGGGCTACGAGCAGCCGTACCAGCCGGAGCAGCAGCCGTACGGCTACGACGGGTACCAGCAGCCGGAGCACCAGCAGCCCTGGCTGCCGGGGCAGCAGCAGGCCGACCCGTACTACGACCCGAACGACCCCAACGGCACCCGCCGGTACCCGCACCAGCCCGGATCGGGGAGCTGACCCGCGATGAAGAAGCCCGCATTCAGGAAGAAGTCCGGCGCCGGCGAGGCCCCCGAGCCCGTCGGGACCTCCTACGCGCCGGAGCCGGCCGCGCCCGCCCCGGGCGCCGGCCGGTTCGCCGGGAAGACCGGCGGGGCGAAGACCACCCCGTCCCTGCTCGCCGCGGCCGTGGTGCTCGCGGCGGTGTTCGGGATCGCCCAGATGCGTCCGCCGGCCGCCCCGGCCACGGCGGACGGGGGAGCGGCCCCGACCACCGCTCAGGTCGAGCGGACGGCGGCGGTCTGCCCGCAGCCGCTGCAGGGCCTGACCGGCTCGACCACGCTCAGCGCCTACACCCCGCCCGGGACGGGCTCCGCCACCGGCGGCGCCGGCTGGCTCACCGACGCGGCCGCGCCCGCCGTGCCCGCCGCCCAGCCCTCCGGCACCCCCTCGGCCCCGGCCACCCCGACGGCCACCGCGTCCGCCACCCCGGCCCCGACCGGCTCGGGAGCCCCGACCGCCGCGGCCCAGGACAAGAACGCCGCGCCCGCGGACGCCCGGCTGACCCTGGCCAAGCCCGGCACCCCGGCCACCGGCCCGGCGGCCAACGGCGACACCGCGCCCGGCACCGGCGCAGTCGCCAACGGCGCCCTCGCCCCCGGATTCACCGTCACCCAGACCACCGTGGTCACCGACCAGCGCGGCCTCGGCCTGTCCGGCCTCACCTGCACCCCGGCCGGCACCGGCTTCTGGTTCGCCGGCGCCAGCACGGCCGCCGACCGGGTCGATTACCTCAGCCTGGTCAACACCGAGCCCTCAGCCGCCGTGGTCGACATCAAGCTGTACGGCGACAAGGGCCTGATCGAGAACGACGCCGCCAACGGCCTCACCGTCGCTCCCGGCAGCTCCCAGGCCGTCCTGCTGTCGACCCTCAGCAAGGGCGCGGTCACCGACCTCGCCGTGCACGTGGTGGTCCGCTCCGGCCGGGTCGGCGCCGCACTGCACGCCGCCGACGGCAACAAGGGCGCCGACTGGATCCCGGCCTCGGCCGCCCCGGCCGCCACCCAGGTGCTGCCCGGCCTGCCCGCGGACACCGCCGGTGCGCGCCTGGTGGTCTGGGCACCGCCGGAGGACGACGCCGACCTGAAGATCCAGCTCTCCGGCAAGAACGGCTGGTTCACCCCGGCCGGCAACGAGTCGATCCACGTCAAGGCGGGCATGGTGGCCGCCGTCGACCTCGGCAAGGTCACCCGCGACGAGGTCGCCGGGCTGCGGCTGTCGCCCAGCGACGACAAGCACCCCACCCCGATCGTGGCCGGGCTGCGGGTCGACCGGGCGGCGGCCAACGGCAAGACCGACGCGGCCTGGCTCACCGGCAGCAACCCGGTCGGCGCCCGCGCCACCGTCGCCGACAACCGGGCCGGCGCCTCCACGCTCTACCTGACCTCCGCCGGCGACGCCGCGACCGTCCGGGTCACCGCCTCGGCCGGCAGCGGCGGCGGCACCCCGGCCACCAAGGAGGTCCAGATCCCGGCCGGCGGCACCGTCGCCCTCCCGGCGCCCGAGCCCGCCGGACTGAACGGCGTCTTCGCGCTCACCGCGGAGACCGTCTCCGGCGGCCCGGTGGTCGCCGCCCGGATGCTCGCCATCCCGGCCAAGGACGTGCCGATGTTCACCATCCAGGCACTGCGCGACGACCACAGCACCGTCAAGGTCCCGCAGGCCGCCCAGGACCCCGGCGTCGTCCTGCACTGAGCGAACCGAGCGGGCGGGCGATGCCTCGCCCGCCCGCTCGGCCGTGCTCTCCTTCGCTCGCCTCCGGGCTCAGTCCTCGTCGTAGCGCGGGTCGATGGCGTCCGGCGAGAGCCCCAGCAGCTCGGCGACCTGCTCGATCAGGATCTCGTGCACCAGCGCCGCGCGGTCCTCCCGGGTCTTCGCCCGGATCTCCACCGGCCGCCGGTACACCACGATCTGGCTCTTGCGCCCCTGCTTGCCCGGCGACACCCGCCCCAGTGGCACGCCGTCCTCGGCGTCGGCGCCGTCCGGCTCGTGCAGCGGCACCTCCTGGACGGCGAACTCCACCTCGATCAGCTGCGGCCAACGCCGCTCCAGCCGCTCCACCGACTCGCGCACGTAGTCGTCGAACAGTTCGGAGCGGGTGAGCGAGATCGGCACCTGCGGCGGCGCCAGCGGGCCGCGCAGCCCCCTGCCGTGCCGGTCGCGGTGCCGGGGGCGGCGCGCTGGGCCTGTCGATGACTGCGGTGCGGAGCTGTCCATATCACTGCCGAGAGTAGTCCTTGGACGGTCGGAAGTGGACCACTCCGACGGGGAATCGCCCGGGGCGGCCGAGACACGACCCCGGCGCTCGGAGGCGACACGGCACACCCTCCGGGCAGGCGGTCTTCGCTCCCCGGCGGGGAGTGCGGTACCGTCCACCCTCGTGAGCTCTGTACGTCGTTGTTCGCGGACCGCGTGCGGCCGGCCGGCCGTCGCGACGCTGACGTACGTCTACGCGGACTCCACCGCCGTCCTGGGCCCGCTCGCGACCTACGCCGAGCCGCACTGCTACGACCTGTGCGCCGAGCACGCCGAGCGCCTCACCGCCCCGCGCGGCTGGGAGGTCGTCCGGCTCGCCGCCGAGGCCGGGCCGCTGCGCCGCAGCAGCGACGACCTGGAGGCCCTCGCCAACGCCGTGCGCGAGGCCGCCCGTCCGCCGACCCCGCGTCAGGGCCGCGCGCCCGAAGGCGATTCCACCGAAGGCAGCCGCCGCGGCCACCTCCGGGTGCTCCGCTCGCCCGAGAACTAGGGCGCGTCCGGCGCCTCTCCGGGCGAGGCGGCGCGAATCGTCGGACACCCCCCGGCCCCCTTCCCGGCACGGGGCGTTCGTCCGGCCCGGGTACGCTGCCGGTCTACGCGCGCCACCGTGCCCCTCGACCGGGCGGGCGGTGGCCGTACCCGACCGACCACTTCCAGAGACCAGGGTGGAGCCGCAGTGCGCGACCTCAAGCAGCTCGTCAAGGCGTACGACGTCCGAGGCGTCGTCCCGGACCAGTGGGACGAGAGCCTGTCCCGGGCCTTCGGCGCCGCGTTCGTGCAGGTCACCGGCGCGACCGCGATCGTGGTCGGCCACGACATGCGCCCCTCCTCCCCGTCGCTCAGCCTGGCCTTCGCCGAGGGCGCCGCGGCCTACGGCGCCGACGTGGTGCAGATCGGGCTCTGCTCGACCGACCAGCTCTACTACGCCAGCGGCAAGCTCGACCTGCCCGGCGCGATGTTCACCGCCAGCCACAACCCGGCCCAGTACAACGGCATCAAGCTGTGCCGGGCCGGCGCCGCCCCGGTCGGCCAGGACACCGGCCTGTCCGAGATCCGCGAGCTGGTCGAGTCCTGGACCGCCGAGGACGACACGGTCACCGTCCCGGTCAAGGACGTGAAGCCCGGCGCGCTCTCCGCGCAGGAGACCCTGCGCGGCTACGCCGACCACCTGCTGGGCCTGGTCGACCTCACCGCGATCCGCCCGCTCAAGGTCGCGGTGGACGCCGGCAACGGCATGGGCGGCCACACCGTGCCGACCGTCTTCGACGGCCTGCCGATCGAGCTCGTCCCGATGTACTTCGAGCTGGACGGCACCTTCCCCAACCACGAGGCCAACCCGCTCGACCCGAAGAACCTGGTCGACCTGCAGGCCAAGGTCCGCGAGGTCGGCGCCGACGTGGGCCTGGCCTTCGACGGCGACGCCGACCGCTGCTTCGTCGTCGACGAGCGCGGCGAGCCGGTCTCCCCGTCCGCGATCACCGCCCTGGTCGCCGTCCGCGAGATCGCCCGCGCCCGGGCCGCCGGCGAGGCCGAGCCGACGATCATCCACAACCTGATCACCTCCTGGACCGTCCCCGAGGTGGTCCGCGAGCTGGGCGCCAAGCCGGTCCGCACCCGGGTCGGCCACTCCTTCATCAAGCAGGAGATGGCCGTCACCGACGCCGTCTTCGGCGGCGAGCACTCCGCGCACTACTACTTCCGCGACTTCTGGCGCGCCGACACCGGCATGCTCGCCGCGCTGCACGTGCTGGCCGCGCTCGGCGGGCAGCAGGGCACGCTGTCCGAGCTCACCGCCGAGTACGACCGCTACGCCGCCTCCGGCGAGATCAACAGCACCGTCGCCGACCAGGCCGCCAGCACCGCCGCCGTCCGCGCCGCCTACGCCGGCCTGGAGGGCACCACCGTGGACGAGCTGGACGGCCTGACCGTGGCCGGCCCGGACTGGTGGTTCAACCTGCGCGCCTCCAACACCGAGCCGCTGCTGCGCCTGAACGTCGAGGCCAAGGACCCGGCGAAGATGGCCGAGCTGCGCGACGGCGTGCTCGCCATCGTCCGCGCCTGACCGGGGCCCGCCCGAGCGGACGCGCCTGATCGAGGCCCTCGGTGCCCCGGCCGGTAGGGTTGCCTATCGGCCGGGGCACCTCCGTGCCACCACCGAACTATGGAGAGCCCCATGAAGCTCGAATCCTTCCTGCTGGAGATCCTGGTCTGCCCGCAGTGCCGGGCCGCGCTCGCCGAGGGCGGCACCGAGGAGCAGCCCGAGCTGGTCTGCACCGGCGCGGACTGCGGCCTCGCGTACCCGGTCCGCGACGGCATTCCGGTCCTCCTGGTGGACGAGGCCCGCCGCCCGGCCTGATCCTTGGGGCGGAGGCCCGATCCGCCAGGCCCCACCCCACCAGCCGCCCAGGACCGCAGCCGGAGGCCCGCCGCATGCTCGACGACACCCTGCTCGACGACCCGGCCGCCCTCCAGCGCGCCGACCAGGACCGCGCCCTGCTGGCCCTGGCCGGGGCCGGAGCCCGGGTCCGCACCGCACTGCGCCAGGCCGACGCGGCCGGCCTCGACCGACTGCGCCCGGACGGCCGTCCGCGCGCCGTGCTGGTCGCCGGGCACGGCAGCGCGCTGACCGCGGCCGAGATGCTGGCCACGCTGGCCGGCACCGCCAGCCTGGTCCTCCCGCTGCCGCCGACCGAGGCGGCCGCCCCGCGCGCCGACCGGGCCGGCGCCCGGCCCGCCTTCACCGCCGGGCTCGGCTGGCAGCTGCCCGGCTGGACCGGTCCGCTCGACCTGCTGGTGATCAGCTCCGCCGACGGCGGCGAGCAGGGCCTGGTCGGTCTCGCCGAGCAGGCCTACGCGCGCGGCTGCGCGATCGTCGTCACCGCTCCGGCCGGCAGCCCGCTGGCCGAGGCCGCGCTGCAGGTGCGCGCGCTGCCGCTGCCGTACGTGACCTCGGTGCTGCCCGAGGACGGCCCGCCCGCCCCGGCCGCCGAGCCGGACCTGCCGGCCGAGGACCCGGCGGCGCTCTGGTCCCACCTCACCCCGCTGCTGGCGCTCGGCCAGAAGATCGGCCTCACCCAGCTGCCGTACGACGCGCTGCCGGGCCTTGCCGACCTGCTGGACGCCGCGGCCGTGCGCTGCCGCCCCGACGCCGCCGCGTACACCAACCCGGCGAAGGGCCTGGCCGCGCGGCTCGCCGGGACGGTTCCGCTGCTGTGGGCCGACGGCCCGATCGCCGGGGCGGCCGCCGCCCGCTTCGCCGCCCAGCTGGCCGACCGGGCCGGGCGGCCCGCGCTGGCCGGGCAGCTGCCGCAGGTGCTCACCGCCCACCGCGGCATGTTCACCGGGCAGTTGGGCGCGGGCGCGGACCCGGACGACTTCTTCCGCGACCGGGTCGAGGAGCCGGACCCGCTGCACCTGCAGGTGCTGCTGCTGCGGCACGTCCCGGGCACCGCCGGATCGGCGGACGAGCAGGACGGACCGTCCGAGCTACCGGAGGAGGACGCGGGCCCGCGCGGCTTCGGCGTGACCCGGGCGCACCGGCTGGCCGCCGCGCACGACGTGCGCCTGACCGAGTACGCGAGCACCCGGCCGGACGTGCTGCACGCGCTGGCGGACCTGGTCGCGCTGACCGACTTCGCCGCCGTCTACCTGGGCCTCGCCGCCGCGCAGTCCTGAGACCGTCGGACCGGCCGGGCCGCCCGGCCGGTACGGTAGGCGCTCGACGACGCCGACCAGAACCCGTGAGGACGTTTCAGGCATGAGTGAGCGAAGCGAGCTCATCATTCAAAGGTGCGCATTGTGCGAAGCGCCCACCGAGCGTAGCGAGGCGGTCGCATGAGTGCCGAAGGCGGCACCAAGGCACTGGTGGCGGCGCTGTCCGCGAATCTGGCGATCGCGGCGGCCAAGTTCACCGCCTTCGGCTTCACCGGCTCCTCCTCGATGCTGGCCGAGGGCGTGCACTCGGTGGCGGACTCCGGCAACCAGGTGCTGCTGCTGGTCGGCGGCAGGCGGGCGCGCCGGGCGGCGGACGAGGAGCACCCCTTCGGGTACGGCCGTGAGCGCTACATCTACGGCTTCCTGGTGGCCATCGTGCTGTTCAGCGTCGGCGGCCTGTTCGCGATCTACGAGGGCTGGCACAAGGTCAACCACCCCGAGGCGCTGGAATCCTGGGGCTGGGCGGTCGGTGTGCTGGTCTTCGCCATCGCGATGGAGGGCTGGTCCTTCCTCACCGCGATGCGCGAGTCGGCGAAGGTCAAGGGCAGCCTGAGCTGGACGCAGTTCATCCGCACCGCCAAGGCGCCGGAGCTGCCGGTCGTGCTGCTGGAGGACACCGGCGCGCTGATCGGCCTGGTGCTCGCCCTGTTCGGCGTCTCGCTCACCGTGATCACCGGTGACAGTGTCTGGGACGGCATCGGCACCCTGTGCATCGGCGCCCTGCTGGTGGTGATCGCCGTGGTGCTCGCCCTGGAGACCAAGTCGCTGCTGCTCGGCGAGTCCGCCGACAAGGAGTCGGTGCGGCGGATCCGCGAGGCGCTGGTCGACGGAACGTCCGTCACCGGGGTGATCCACATGCGGACCCTGCACCTCGGCCCGGAGGAGCTGCTGGTCGCCGCCAAGATCTCCGTCAACGCGGAGGACAGCGCCGCCCGTGTGGCCGAGGCGATCGACGCGGCGGAGGAGCGGGTCCGGGCCGCCGTCCCGATCGCGCGGGCGATCTACCTGGAGCCCGACGTCTACAGCGCGGAGAAGGCCGCGGCGGGCGAGGACCCGGCCGCCACGCCCGGCGGGCCGGGCCCGGAGACCGCGCACTGACGGCCCTGCGCACCGGCTCGGGCGCCGGGGCTCGGGCACCGGTCGGACGGGGCTTGAAATCGGTCATCGGCGGACGGGTGACGGGGCCATCGGTGTAGATTCGTCCCCAGAGCCAGAACGTCGCTGCTGATGGCGGTCGATCGGCGGTCCGCACCCGTAAGGTGTGCGCCGGTCGAGGGAGAGAGGTCCTCCGACGGTTTGTGCTGCGCAGCAGGGAACCGGTCCACCGCCCGCGGGGATCCGGCGCCCCGGCGTGGCCGTGCACCCGTACGGCCTGCCGCGCGCGACAGCACGCCCGGACCTTTGGCCCCAACCCCCATCAGCGAGGAGCAGACGCATGTCGACCGACATCACCGGTGACTTCAAGGTCGCCGACCTTTCCCTGGCGCCGTTCGGCCGCAAGGAGATCCAGCTGGCCGAGCACGAGATGCCCGGCCTGATGTCCATCCGTGCCGAGTACGCCGAGTCGCAGCCGCTGGCCGGCGCCCGCATCACCGGCTCGCTGCACATGACCGTGCAGACCGCCGTGCTGATCGAGACCCTGACGGCGCTCGGTGCCGAGGTCCGCTGGTGCTCCTGCAACATCTTCTCCACCCAGGACCACGCGGCCGCCGCCATCGCCGTCGGCCCGGAGGGCACCCCGGAGAACCCGCAGGGCGTGCCGGTCTTCGCCTGGAAGGGCGAGACCCTGGAGGAGTACTGGTGGTGCACCGAGCAGGCCCTGACCTGGCCTGACGGCAAGACCCCGAACATGATCCTGGACGACGGCGGCGACGCCACCCTGCTGATCCACAAGGGCGTCGAGTTCGAGAAGGCCGGTGCCGCTCCGGACCCGTCGACCGCGGACAACGACGAGTTCCGGATCATCCTGGAGCTGCTCAACCGCACCCTGAAGGACACCCCGAACAAGTGGACCGAGGTCGCCGCCACCATCAAGGGCGTGACCGAGGAGACCACCACCGGTGTCCACCGCCTGTACGAGATGCACCGTGACGGCAAGCTGCTGTTCCCGGCCATCAACGTCAACGACTCGGTCACCAAGTCGAAGTTCGACAACAAGTACGGCTGCCGCCACTCGCTCATCGACGGCATCAACCGCGCCACCGACGTCCTGATCGGCGGCAAGGTCGCGGTCGTCTGCGGCTACGGCGACGTGGGCAAGGGCTGCGCCGAGTCGCTGCGCGGCCAGGGCGCCCGCGTCATCGTCACCGAGATCGACCCGATCTGCGCGCTCCAGGCGGCGATGGACGGCTACCAGGTCGCCACCCTGGAGGACGTCGTCGAGACGGCCGACATCTTCATCACCACCACCGGCAACAAGGACATCATCCTGGCCTCCCACATGGAGCGGATGAAGCACCAGGCCATCGTCGGCAACATCGGCCACTTCGACAACGAGATCGACATGGCCGGCCTGGCGCAGCTGCCGGGTGTCGTGAAGACCGAGGTCAAGCCGCAGGTCCACGAGTGGCGCAAGGCCGACGGCCGGACCATCATCGTCCTCTCCGAGGGCCGCCTGCTGAACCTGGGCAACGCGACCGGCCACCCGTCCTTCGTGATGTCCAACTCCTTCGCCAACCAGACGATCGCCCAGATCGAGCTGTTCACGAAGACCGAGCAGTACCCGATCGGCGTCTACGTGCTGCCGAAGCACCTGGACGAGAAGGTCGCCCGCCTGCACCTCGACGCGCTGGGCGTGAAGCTGACCACCCTGACCCAGGAGCAGGCCGACTACATCGGCGTTCCGGTCGAGGGCCCGTACAAGGCGGAGCAGTACCGCTACTGATGCGGTGTCGCTGACGTACTGACGCCGGTGGCCGGCACCCCCTGGGCGGGGTGCCGGCCACCGTTGTCCCGGCTCGTTCAGCGGACGATCACGTCGGAGGTCCAGGTGCTCGGGTCCGGGCCGAGGGCCTTGGTGTGGGCGAGCAGCCAGGGCATGCCGCCGAGCTGATCCAGGGTGGCGGGCAGTCCGGCCCCGGCGCCGACGGAGACCTCCACCCCGTTCTGCACGGTGACCAGCGGCGGGTTCGGGTCCGTGTAGGGCGAGCCGTCCGTGCTGGTGAAGGTGGGATGCGGCCCGTCGGGGCGCATGTTCACCGAGACGTTCTTGCCGTCGAGCTGGAACATCAACCACAGGCTCCAGGCACCCACACCGTCGGTGTCCGGCACCGAGAGCTGGACGTCGGTGGCCTTGAACGCCTCCGGCAGGCCGGTGAACCGCACCGGCAGCGGGACGTTCCAGTGGCCGAAGCGGACGTCCGCGGCGGCCTTGTGGAGGATCTCCTTGGTGACGTCCCCGGTCTTGCCGCCGTAGCCCGAGATCTCCGCCCAGCGCCCCGAAGCGGTCAGCCAGCGCAGCGTGGGACTGGAAGGCGCACCCCTGCGGGACGGGTCGTCGGCCAACCAGTAGGCCGAACGTCCGTCGATCGGCTCGGCTTCGACCTTGACGAACTTCCCCCCGACGGAGTCGGTCATCGGCGGCTCCTCGCCCGCCTTGTACTGCGAGAGCAGGATGCGCGGGGCCTCCTCCCCGGTGCCGCGGGCCTCGGCGCGGATGCCGTGGTAGCCGGTCTCGTAGCCGACGCTCCGCTCGCCGTTCGCCCATGCGGGCAGCCAGCCGAAGTGGACCTCGGTGGTCAGCGGGTCGAGACCGGTCGGAGTCGGGGTGGAGCCGGCGGACGGCGTGGGCGAGGTGGTCACCGTGGGGCCGGCCGGGGGCGCGGGTGTGGCGGAGCCGCCCCCGGGGGCCAGCAGAGCGGTGGTCGTGATCACCGCGGCGGTGACCACGGCGACGGCGCCGACCACGCTGCGCCGGCGGCGGCGCAGCCGGGTGGTGCCCTCGGCGATGGACCGGCCTGCGTCGATGAGCGGCGGCGGCGCGGGACCGTCGGCGAGAGCCGCCAGCCGGGCGGTCAGGTCGTCGTGATCCTTGGTGGTCATGGCGTCCTCTCGGCGACGGTGGGACGGGTGGTGAGGCTGCCGCGCAGGGTGCCCAGGGCACGGGAGCTCTGGCTCTTGACGTTGCCGGAGGAGCAGCCCAGGGCCTCGGCGGCTTGCTCGATCGACAGGTCGCAGTAGTAGCGGAGCACCACCGTGGCCCGCTGGCGGGGCGGCAGGGCGGCGAGGGCCCGGCGCAGGTCCAGGGAGGCGTCCAGGTCGACGTCGCCGGCCACGGTGTCCGGATCGGCCTCCGAGCGGACGGTGCGGCGCCACCACGGGGAGCGCTGCTCGGCCAGGAAGGTGTTCACCAGCACCCGGCGGGCGTAGCCGTCCCGGTTCTCCATCCGTGCGGCTCGCGCCCAGTTCACGTACAGCTTGGTGATCGTCTCCTGGACCAGGTCGTCGGCCCGGTGCCAGTCCCCGCACAGCAGATAGGCGACCTTCCGCAGCCAGCCGCTCCTGGAGGCCACGTACTCCGTGAACTCCTCGTCGCGCGTCTGCTTCGCCATCCGCACCCCCTCTCGTCATGACGACGGCACCGGTCCGGTGCCGTCCACCCCCCTAATGCGCGCACCACCGGGGAACGTTGCATCGCGGGTGCGCACGTAGGCTTTCGGGCATGCCCAATGGCCGGTACTCGCTCCACGACACGCACGACCACGTCCTGCTCGGCGAGGAGCGCTTCAGCTGCGCACCCGGGGCGGCCGGGTGGCGGTACGTCTCCAAAACCTACGCGCCGGACGGCCGGGTGATCGGCACCGTCGACCTCACGCTGGACTCACGGGCGCGGCCGCTGCGGATGGAGCTGCGGGCCGGCGGCTGGCAGGTGCGCGGCGGGGCGGTGGACGGGGTGGCCTGGGTCCGGACCGCCGCGGCGGACCCGGGCGGCGAGCACGCGGTGGAGGGACACGACCGGGCCCACGCCTTCACCGGGCGCTCGCCCGGCTTCCTGGTCGCCACCGCCCGGCTGCTGCGGCTGCGCGAGGGGGCGAGTGCGCGGGTGCGGCTGGTGGCGTTCACCGAGCCGGTGCTGGCGCCGCGCACCCTCGACCAGGGGTGGTTGCTGGAGGGCGTCGACCCCCACGAGACGGACTCGGGGCCGCTGCTGGTCGAGCGCTACCAGGTCGCGGACCTGGAGACGGGCGAGCAGCAGGTCGTGCACCTGGCGGGGGACGTGGTGCTGTCGGCGGACGGGGTCGAGCTGGAGGAGCTGGAGTCGCCGCCGAACGCCTGGCGGGTGGGGAGCGAGGAGTAGCCGCCCGCCACGGGAGCAGCCGCCCGCCTCGGGCGGTCAGGAGGGCGGGACGAAGCCGGTGCCGGCGGCGGGCTTCTCGAAGGACAGGGGCGTCGGGGCCGGAGGCGCTGCCGGGGCGGCGGGCACTGCGGGTGCGACCGGGGCGGCGGGCACTGCCGGTGCGACCGGGGCGGGTGCCGTCGGGACGCCGAGGACCCGCAGGGGGCGTCCGTCGGCGGTGGTGGGTGCCGGAGCGGGGGTCGGGCTGGGTGCGGGGCCGTGCGCGGGTATCGGCCCGGCTGCCCACAGCTGCCTCTGGGCCCGCGTCCACTCCCGCCGCTGGCGCTCGGTGAGCACCGCGCCCAGGTACGCCGCCGGGTGCAGGCCCGGGGGCACCGGGTGGCCGATCCGGGCGGAGAGGTCCTCGGCCAGCCGGGCGGTCATCCGGTTCATCACCGCCGGGTCCAACTGACCGATCCGGCCGAGCAGTTGCCGGACGCCGAGCCAGAGCGGCTCCGGAACGGCGGAGAAGTCCATCGCGACCAGCTCGCGGCCCATCGTCTGCAGCAGGTGCGGGTGCACCGGCGGCAGCGGACCGGAACCGCCCGAGCCCGGGGTGCGCTCACGGACGACCACCGTCCCGGCGAAGATGTCACCGAGCCGCTTGCCCTCCGAGTGCACCGCCGAGGTGATCACGGCCGGGGAGCCGGACAGGGCGATCAGCTCGAAGAAGCCGACCAGTCCGCGTACCAGCGAGTGCCGGAACCGCACCGGCCCCCCGTCGGTGCGCACCACCCGCAGACCGAGCGCGGCCTTGCCGAGCGAGCGCCCGTGGCTGAGGGTCTCGACCATCACCGGGACGGCGATCAGGAAGAACACCATCAGGCCGATCATCGTGGCCGCCAGCGCCGCACCGTCGAGGCCGATCAGAGCGACGCTCAGCAGCAGCGTGACCACCAGCAGGGCGGCGAACTCCACGAGCAGGTCGAGCACGATCGCCAGTGCCCGGCTCGGAAGCTTCGCCGTCTGCAGGCCGAGGACGACCGCCTCACCCGTCACCAGGTCGCTCAAGACACCTGTCCGTTCACGCTCTTGGAGCCCGTACGGCTCGCCCATGGAGATCCGGGACCGCCGAGGGCGGCAGCGCCGGGGGAGGGAATCGTCCCGGACCGTTCCCCCATGACCCGCTCTCCGCAGTCTGATCCGCAGCCGCCAACATACGGGGCCCGGCGGGCGCACGGGAAGTGAGATCCCGGCGGCCGCCGTCCGGGCCGCTGCTGGCATGCTGGGCCGCACGTGTCCGTACGTACCTGCCCGCCCGCGCACGCACGTCCGCGCCCACTGCCGATCATGGAGCCGCCGAATGGACCTGGACGTCTTCGTCGCCACCCACCAGGGGGAGTGGGCTCGGCTGGACGCCCTCGCCCGCAAGCGCAGGCTCGACGGCGAGGAGGCGGACGAACTGGTCACCCTCTACCAGAGGGTCACCGGTCACCTCGCCAAGGTCCAGGCGGCGGCACCGGACCCGGCGCTGCTGAGCCGGCTGACCGGCCTGGTCTCGCGCGCCCGCAGCACGGTGACCGGCGCCCGCACCAACGGCTGGCAGGACGTCGCCCGCTACTACACGGTGAGCTTCCCGGCCGCCCTCTACCGCGCGCGCCGCTGGTGGGTGCCGGTCGCGATCGTCTCGCTGCTCGCCACCGCGGTGCTCGCGTGGTGGATGGCCACGCACCCGGAGGTCCGCAACAGCCTCGTCACCCCCGGCGACCTGCGGGAACTCACCCGGCCCGGCGGACAGTACGAGGCGTACTACTCGGACCGTCCGGCCAGCTCCTTCGCCGCACAGGTCTGGACGAACAACGCCTGGATCGCCGTGCAGTGCCTGCTGTTCGGGATCGCGCTGGGCATCCCGGTCCTCTATGTCATGTGGACGAACGTGGTGAACCTCGGCATCGGCGTCGGGCTGATGGCCTCCGCCGGGCGCCTCGATGTCTTCCTCGGTCTGCTCATTCCGCACGGCCTGCTGGAGCTGACCGCCGTCTTCGTGGCCGGCGGCCTCGGCCTGCGCCTCGGCTGGACCGTCATCGACCCCGGCCCGCGCACGCGCGCGGTGGCACTGGCGGAACAGGGGCGCTCGATCATCGGCATGGCGATGGGACTGACGACGGTGCTCGCGGTCGCCGGCGTCCTCGAAGCCTTCGTGACCCCGTCCGGTCTGCCCACCTGGGCCCGAATCGCCATCGGGGTACTGGTGGAGCTGGCCTTCCTGCTCTACGCCCTGGTGCTGGGCCGAAAGGCCGCGGAAGACGGAGAGTCCGGCGACGTGGACGCGGCCGACCGTGCGGACCTGCAGCCCGTCGCGGCCTGAGCCGGATGTGATCAACACTCGTCTGACCTGCTAGTCTTCCCTCATCCCGACCAAACCATTGACGTGGTGAGGGTGGGCTAGTAGGTTTGAACGGTTGGGACTGACTGGACAACGGTCAGGCCCGGGCGTTAGTGTCTACGACACCGCCGAGATCGAGGCGAGCGCGTTTCACGAAATGCGCGCCCTCCGACGAAGCAAATCCCACGGACAGAACGTTCCGAAAGCTTTGATAAGCTTCCGGACGAAGTTCGCAGGAAATCCCGCCAGCGGGAATCGGATGAATGAAACTCCGGAAAACGGAGCGGAAAACATCTGATAAGCTGGAAACACGAAGAACGAAGCCCGGAGGGTCCGCTGGAAGGCGGTCCGAAGGAAGCGTCCGTTCCTTGAGAACTCAACAGCGTGCCAAAAGTCAACGCCAGATAT